>NZ_JAUMTJ010000038.1:7747-91849 GCF_032654765.1 Bradyrhizobium sp. 33ap4
CCACGGCCAGCGCGGAGACTGCGCAGACCATCCTGGGCAGCGCCCGCGAGGCCCAGAGCTCGTTTGCGGCGACCTCCAGCGAGGCCGCAAGCCAGATCCGCGAGATCTCCGCCGAGATCGAGCGGTCACTGACCACGGCCAGCGCGGAGACTGCGCAGACCATCCTGGGCAGCGCCCGCGAGGCCCAGAGCTCGTTTGCGGCGACCTCCGCCGATGCCGCCGCCCAGATCCGCACGCTCTCGACCGATATCGAGCGCGCGCTGGGTGCGGTCACGGCCAAGACCACCGACAACATCCAGACCTCGGCGCAGAACGCGCAGGCCGCGCTGATCACCATGTCCAACGAGGTCTCGACCAAGGTCAAGACGACCTCCGCCGACATCGAACGTTCGGTGCTGTCGGCCTCCAGCGCCTTCGGCTCGGCGATGACCGGCAAGACCGACGAGATCGTCACCTATGTGCAGCAGCAGACCGAGCGTCTGTCGCAGATGGTCGACGGCCGCCGCGGCTCGCTGGTCGAGGCGCTGACCTCCAAGACCACGCAGCTGTCGAGCGACATGGATCGCGCCACCGCGGATGCGCTGAAGGCGATCGAAACCCGCGGCCTCGCCTTCTCGCAGTCGATGTCGGCCCACGGCAGCGATGTCGCGCGCAACATCACCTCGGCCGGCGATCAGGCGACCGGCGCGGTGGCGAAGTCGCTCAAGGAGCTCGAGCAGGCTTCGCGCGCGGCGATCGACCAGTCGCGCCAGGTCTCGATCTCGGCCGTCACGGAGATGCAGGAGACCAGCAAGATCCTGCGCACCGATACGGTCGCGCTGTTCGAGCGGCTGCGCGAAGGCAACATCCTCTTGCAGGAAGTGTTGACCGGCGCCCACGACAACCTCAACTCGCTGGAGCGCGCTCTGGTGACCCGCGTGGCCGACTTCGTGTCCGCCATGAACGACGTCACCTCGCGCAACGGCGTGGCAACCCAGACGCTGGAAGACCAACTGACGGTGTTCAACAGCAAGACCGGCAAGGCGCTGGAAGATCTCGGCGCGCTGTCGAGCCAGTTCGAGACCCATGGCAAGGCGCTGATCGATGCGGCTGCCGTGGTCGAGCAGGCCAACCGCTCGACGACGGCCTCCGTCAGCGAGCGCAAGTCCGCGCTGGAAGCGCTGGTCACGACCATCGACCTTCGCACCACCGATCTCGACCAGCGGCTGTCGCGCTTCACCGGGCTGCTCGATGAATCGCTCGGAGCGGCCGAGGAACGCGCCCGCGACATCGCCCGCGTGGTGGCGGAGACCGCAGGCGCCGGTTCGGCTGCGATCAGCAGGCAGTTCGAGGCGGTGCGCCAGGCGGCCGAGAACGAGCGTCAGCAGACCGTCGACGCCATGAACGACCTCTACCAGCAGAGCAATGCCGAGACCGATGCGATGTTCAAGGAATCGACGGAGAAGTTCTCCGCGATGGTCACGGCGATGAAGCAGATGGCGAGCGAGATGCAGAGCGAGCTCGAGGCCACCCGCAACGAGCTTCGCCGCGGCGTGCTCGAGATGCCGCAGGAGGCCGCCGAGAACACCGCGCAGATGCGCAAGGTGATCGTCGATCAGATCGAGGCGCTGGCCGAGCTGAACCGCATCGTCGCTCATCACGGCCGCGGACTCGACGTGGTCTCGACCAACCGCGCCAGCGTTCGCCACGAGGAGCCGGTGGTGGCTGCCGCCGGCGGCCGCGGCGATGTGCGCATGCGGGACAACGGCAACAGCGCCTCGACGCTGCCGCCGCCGGATCTCGGCATGGCGAGCTCGCGCCGCACCGAGGCCCCGCCGGTCAGCCCGGCAGGCTCCAACAACAACGGCGACGGCTGGCTGTCCGACCTGCTCAACCGCAGCGACGCACCGCCGCCTGCCCCGCAGAGCCGCGACGCCCAGCAGCGCCCGCGTCCGCAGCAGCAGCCGGTCAATCCGCTGGAGTCGCTGTCGCTCGACATCGGCCGGCTGATGGACCGCACGCTTGCGGCCGAGATGTGGGATCGCTACCAGCGCGGCGAGAACAAGGCGTTCTCCAAGCGCCTCTACACGCCGGCCGGCCAGAAGGCTTTCGATGAGGTGGCCCGCAAGTACCGCTCCGACCGCGGCTTCAAGCAGACGGTCGACCGCTACATCGCGGAGTTCGAGCGCCTGCTCGACGAAGTCGCCCGCGACGGCCGCGGCCAGCAGGAGCTGAGCAGCCACCTGACCTCGGAGACCGGGCTGGTCTACACCCTGCTCGCGCACGCCGCGGGACGGCTGGGGTAAGCCGGCAAAGTAAGCGTGTAGCGAATGGAAACGGAGGCCTCATGGCCTCCGTTTTGTTTTGGGTGGGATTGGAAAATTCGCGTCGACGAAGACTCGACAGGGTCATTCCGGGGCGATGCGAAGCACCGAGCCCGGAATCTCGAGATTCCGGGTTCGGTCCTACGGACCACCCCGGAATGACTGTGCGACCAGAGGGCAGCGAACCTGTTCGCCATTCGCCCTTTATTGCCGCCGCCGCGGCCCGGGCGCGGTCGCCGGAGCCGGCGCGGGCTCTGGTGCGGCGTTGTTGCTGCCGCCGAAGATCACCCGGCTCGGGTTGCGGTCGAAATTGTTCACGGCGCGGCTGATGTCGGACAGCGTCCTGCGGCCGTCGTTGATCAGGAGATTGGAGCGCTTGTCGAGATCCTCGGCGAGTTCGCGGATCGACTTCACCATCAGGTTCAGCTCGCTGCCATTGTTGCCGCCTGCGATCGCATTGAGGCCAAGCATCAGGCTGTCGGCCTTGCCCATCACGCCGTCGACCTTGAGCATGACGTTGTCGATCTTCTCGGAATTGCGCGCTAAGGCCTGGGTGAAGACCTCGAGATTCTTCAGCGAATTCTTCACCGACTGCTGATTGTCGGCGACGATGCGGTTGACGTTTTGCAGGGTGGCGCGGATCGCCTCGGTGACGTCCTGCAGCGCATTCGGGTCGGCGGTCAGAACCGGGATGCCATCCTCGTCCAGCGGCACCGGCGGGGCGGCCTCCTCGCCGCCCTTGAGCGAAATCGCGGCGACGCCGGTGAGACCCTGGAACTCGAGACCGACCAGGGTGTCCTTGCGGAGCGGTGCGTTGTTCTCGATCATCGCCAGCGCAACCACGCGTCGCGGGTTGTCGAGCTTCACCGAGACCACTTCCCCTATCCGAATACCGTTAAAATTGACATTGCCGCCGTTGCGCAGGCCTGACGCCGGACCTTCGAAGATCACCCGCAGGGGGCTGCGCTGCTTGGTCGTGTGCAGGCTCTGGAACCACAGCACGAAACCGAACGCGGCGGCGATCACCGCCAGCGTGAAAGCCCCGATCAAGACGTAGTTCGCCCGCGTTTCCATCAATTGCTCGCGTTAATCACTCTCGGGCCCGCGCGCAGCCAGCTGTGCTCGAGCCCATCGAATTCCCTGTTGGCGCATGATCTCGTCCGAAAATCGGCTCCAGGTTTCGGGATCATGGGCTAGGCCACAACGGCACGGGCGCGCTTGCCGTTGAAATATTGCTGCAGCCATGGATGCTGCGACGCCTTCATGTCGGCGATCGATCCTGCAGCAATGATCTTACCGTTCCCTAAAACGGCGATACGGTCGCACGCGGTGTAAAGACTGTCGAGATCGTGGGTTACCATGAAAACGGTCAGCCCCAAAGTGCGCTGCAGGGTGCGCACCAGCTCGTCAAACTCGCCGGCGCCGATCGGATCGAGACCCGAGGTCGGCTCGTCGAGAAACACGAGCTCGGGATCGAGCGCGAGTGCGCGCGCCAGCGCGACGCGCTTGATCATGCCGCCCGACAATTCCGACGGATAACGATCGGCGACTTCCGGCTTCAGCCCGACCATCACGAGTTTTGCCACCATGATCTCGTCGAGCAGCCGCTGCGAGACGCGCAGATATTCGCGCGCCGGAAACTGGATGTTCTGGCGCACCGTGAGCGAGGAGAACAGCGCGCCCTGCTGGAACAGGATGCCCCAGCGGCGCTCGACGGCACGGCGCTGCGAGGTGCTCGCGGCGTCGAGATCGACGCCGAACACTTCGATGCGGCCGGCGACCTTCGGCACGAGCCCGATGATGGTGCGCGTCAGCACCGACTTGCCGGCGCCCGAGGGCCCGACGAAGCCGAGGATCTCGCCGCGCCTGACGTCGAGGTTGAGGCCGTCGAGCACCCGCGTGTTGCCGAATTGAACGGTGATGTCGCGGACCCGGATGATGGCGTCGTTGTCCTCTTCCGCCATGATCACATCCCGATCGAGGCGAAGAAGATCGCGAACACGCCGTCCATCACGATCACGAAGAAGATTCCTTTCACCACCGATGCGGTGGTGTGCTGTCCGAGCGACTCCGCCGAACCCTGTACCGCCAGGCCTTCGACGCAGGCGACGATACCGATCACCGCCGCCATGACCGGCGCCTTGACCATGCCGACGATGAAATGGTCGATCGATATGGCATCACGAAGGCGGAGCAGGAAGGCCTCCGGATCGACGCCGCCATAGAGCCAGGCCACCAGGCCGCCGCCATAGAGCGCGGCCATCGCGCCGAGGAAGGCCAGGATCGGCAGCGCCAGCACCAGCGCCAGCATGCGCGGCAGGATCAGGACCTCGATCGGATCGAAGCCCATGGTGCGCAGCGCGTCGATCTCCTCGCGCATCTTCATCGAGCCGAGCTCGGCGGTATAGGCCGAGCCGGAGCGGCCCGCGACCATGATCGCGACCAGCAGCACGCCGATCTCGCGCAGCACCAAGACGCCCAGCATGTCGACCACGAAGATGTCGGCGCCGAACCTGCGGAAATGGAAGATGCCCTGCTGCGAGATGATGCAGCCGATCAGGAAGGTGATCAGCACCACGATCGGCACCGCGCGCCAGCATACCTGCTCGAGGTGATGCACCGTCGAGGTCAGGCGGAAGCTGCGCGGATGGATCAGCACCTTCCCGGCGGCCGCCAGCACCGCGCCGAGCATGTCGACGAGGCTGATGATGGTGCCGCCGATCCCGGCCACGGTGCGCCCGATCTGCTCGAGCATGCCTGAGATCGACAGCCGGTCGCTGACGACCCCGGGCACGGGGCCGACGCGGCGGACCTCGTCGACCAGGCTGGAATAATTGGCCGACAGGCCCGCGATCTCGGCTTCGGCGGTGGCGTCGCTGAGGCTGCGGCGCAGCCGCTCGATCAGCCAGGCGCCGAAGGTGTCGAGGTTCGCGACCTGCGACACGTCGATGAAGATGTGCGGCCGGCTGCCGCGCAGCTTCTCCGCGTCGGAGACGATCCGCTCGAGCGCAGGAGCAAAGCGGGCCGTCCAGTCGCCCGCCGCGCACAACGCCAGTCCTTCGCCTTGGGCTATCCGCTCCAGTGTCGGGTCGCCGCTCACCTTTTGCCTACCCCTCAAGCCGGCTGGCTGCCGCTAACGCTGATCTCCGGCGCTGCCGGATCGGCTTGTCGAATCTGCCGCTAACCAGCCATAGTTGGCTGCGCGTCGCAAGCTACGGTTCAGGAAATAGTAGACTTTAAAATGACTTCCACCCCATCCGGAGCGATTTCCCTGACCGGTCGGATCGAGCGCTGGCCGATCGCGGGGACCTTCACGATCAGCCGCGGCACCAAGACCGAGGCCGTCGTCGTGGTGGCCGAGTTGAGCCAGGGCGGCCTCACCGGCCGCGGCGAATGCGTACCCTACCCGCGCTATGGCGAAACGCCCGAGGCGACGCTGCAGGCGATCCAGGCCCTGCAGGCGCCGCTCGCCAATGGCATGGACCGCGTCGCCTTGCAGGCCAGGATGGCTGCCGGCGCCGCCCGCAATGCGCTGGATTGCGCACTGGCGGACCTGGAGGCCAAACGCGCCGGTAGGCGGATCTGGAACCTGCTCGGCCGGCCCGCACCGGAACCGCGCACCACCGCCTATACGATCTCGCTCGGGACGCCAGAGGCGATGGCGGAGGCCTCCGCCAAGGCCGCGCATCGTCAGTTGCTCAAGATCAAGCTCGGCGGCGACGGCGACGGCGCGCGGATCGCCGCCGTGCGCAAGGCGGCGCCTCGATCCGAGCTGATCGTCGACGCCAACGAGGCCTGGACGGAGGACAACCTCGCCGCCAATCTCGCTGCCTGCGCCGATGCCGGCGTCACCCTGATCGAGCAGCCGCTGCCGGCGGGCAAGGACGAGGCGCTGGCGCGGATCAGGCGGCCGGTTGCGGTCTGCGCCGACGAGAGCGTACACGACCGCGGCTCGCTTGCCGGCCTGCGCGGCCGCTATGACGCCGTCAACATCAAGCTCGACAAGACCGGCGGATTGACCGAAGCGCTGGCGATGGCGGATGCCGCCCGCGCGCTCGGCTTCGAGATCATGATCGGCTGCATGGTCGCGACCTCGCTCGCGATGGCGCCGGCGATGCTGATCGCGCAAGCCGCGCGCTTCGTCGATCTCGACGGCCCGTTGCTGCTGGCGAAGGATCGCGACCACGGCCTGCGCTACGAGGGCAGCCTGGTCTATCCGCCCGACGCCGCACTCTGGGGCTAATCGGTGAGACGCTTGCGCGCCAGCCACATCACGAGCCCGCCCGTGGCCGCCATCGCGGCCATCATGTCGTAGACGCCGAGCCCGAAGCGCGCATAGACCATGCCGCTGACGATCGCCGTGGTGCTCGCGACAATGCCGCCGCAGGCGGTGAGATAGCCCTGCGCGCGCGCCATCACGTGAACCGGCACGTGATGCACCATCAGGCCCATGATGCCGACCTGGGTCAGGCCGAAGCTCAGTCCATGTCCGAGCTGCACAACTGCAAGCACCGCAAGCGGCGGGTCCTGCGCGGTGATCGCCCAGCGCGCCGCGGCACTGGCGGCCGCGATCATCACCAGCACAGCCGACGGCAGCGTGAAGCGCGGCGAGGCCGCAAACAGCACGATCTCGGCGATCACGCCGAGCACCCAGAGGCAAGCGATCGTCAGGCCGCTGAAGCCGGCCTGCTGCCAGGCAATCGATGCGAAGATATAATAGGCGCCGTGGCTGCCCTGGATCAGCGCCGAGGAGACGATGATAGCGAGGAAGGTGGGATTGCGCAGCAGTTTTGGCGCGCCGGCCGCAGGTGTGGCGGCTGCCACCGGGCGGCCCAGCGGCCGCAGCGTCAACCCGACCAGCGCGCCGAGCACCGTCACGGCCGTGATGATCCAGATCAGGTCGACCTCCGCGACATAGCGGAGCAGGAAGCCGCTCAGCAGCGCGCTGACCGCGAAGGCGGCCGAGCCCCAGAGCCGCAGCGGTCCGTAGCTGAGGCCGAATTGCCTGACGCCGCGCAGCGCATAGGCGTCTGTGAGCGGCACCATTGGCGTCCAGACGCAGCAGGTCAGCGCATAGATCGCCAGCAGCACGAACGGCTGGTGCTGGGTGCCGATCACGGAAAAACCGAACGCCGTAGCGAATCCGGTGGCGATGATCGCCCCGCGCAGCATCTGGCGCCGCTCCGCCGCCGCAGTGACCAGCGGCAGCACGGTGAAGCGCGTCACCGGCGGCACCGCGGTGATGATGCCGATCCAGGTGGCGTCGATGCCGACCGCCTTCAGCCACACCGTGAAAAACGGCAGGTGAACCCCGGTCATGCCGAACAGCGTGGCATAGAATGCCGCAAGGCTGCGCGCGAATCGCCGCGATGCAACCTTTGCTGCAATGGGGATTTGTGATTCGGAAGACATCAATTCAATTGCGATTCGCGCGATATCGTGGTGATCGTTAGCGTAACGCGCAGTGATTTGCGCGGAGAGATTGTGATGGCCGAAGAAGCATTCGCCCTGTCGCCGATATCCGCCCGCGCGGCCCTGCCGAGCGAGGAGGACTATGCCGCGATCAGCGCGGCCTTCATGGAGACCTCGCGGGGCCGCTGGTTCCTCGGCGAATACGCCAAGCGCAACCGCAATGCCGATACCCGCATGGTGCTCGATGCCGTGGCGCGGATCGAGGAAAGCCTCAGCGCGCAGCGGCAAGCCGCCGCCGCGGCGATCAGGGACGAGCAACTGGCGCAGGCGCTGGCCGCCCTGCGCGGCGCAATCGAAGCTACCCAGGCCTCCGCCATCGCCGCGCTCGAGGGCATCAGCTTCGAGCAGAGCCTCGCACCGGTGCGCAAGGGCGTGCGGGTGATCAGGGAGATCTCCTGGCGGCTGCGCGAGATCGGCAATGACGGCCGGATCTGCGACATCATCGATTCGCAGGTCAGCGCGATCGAGGCCGGTGCTGCCGAGGTCTCGATCGACGATGCCAAGGCTGTGCTGGATGCCGCCTTCGCGGTGCTGGCGCGCCGGCTCAGCGAATTCGATCCGGACAAGCAGGCGGCGCCCGCGGCAGAACCTGATGTGGCCGAAGCACCGGTGGCGGAGGCGCCTGTCACGGAACCGCCCGCCTCTGCTCCCTCGCCGCAACCAGTGGCGGAAAGCGCTGCGCCCGACGCGACTGTCGCGGCCACACCGCCGGGGCCGCCTCAGGAAGCCGCTGCGACGCCGCCCGCCGAAGCTGCGATGCCTGCAGCTACGCCGAGCATTGATGTTGCCGCGGCCGTGATGCCGCAGCCGAGCGAAGCCTGGCTCAAGGCTGAAGCCGCGTTGGCCGAAGCCGAGGCCGCGGAACTCGCCCGCGTCACCGACGAGACGGCGGCCGACGCCCATGACGAGGCGGTGCTCGACCTGATCGCGATGGAGATGGGCGCGCCCGATCCGATCGACGAAGAGGCGATCGCGGAGGAAATGCGCGCCGCCGAGGAGATGCGCGTCGCTGAGGCGATGGCGGCCGAGCCCGAAATGGTTGCGCCGGCCATTCAGCCCGAGCCCGCACCGGCGCCCGCGCCGAAGGTCGAGGTCAGGGCCGAAGTCAAGATCGAGCCGGTGGCTGTGGCGCCGATTGCCGAAACTCTGGTGATGCCGCCGCCTCTCCCGCCCGCCGTTGAGCCGGCCTCTGCGCCCGCAGCAGAGATCTCACTCGGTTCGACCATCATCGCCAGCGGCCTTCTGAAAAGGCCAAGCGTCGCGGCCAACGATCCACTCGCGCCGATCCGCCGCATGAGCCAGGCCGAGAAGATCGCGTTCTTCTCGTAACCTCGACCGTTCATATCCTGTCATTGCCGGGCTTGACCCGCGCACGACGAGTGGCGCGCGAAGCATTCATGTCCCATGGACCTGCGCACGCAACGCGAGCCAGCTCATGTACCGCGGCAGCATCTATACCTAACCCGGTGTCAGGCAACGAGTTTCGCGAACAGGTCGGCGTCGACATTGCCGCCCGACAGCACGATGACGACGTTCTTGCCCTTGGCATCGATCCGCCCGGCGAGCAGCGCGGCGAGCCCGACCGCGCCGCCGGGCTCGACCACGAGCTTGAGCTCGCGATAGGCAAAGGCGACGGCGGCGCCGACCTCGTCGTCGGAGGCGCTGACGCCATTCGCGAGCAGCTTGCTGTTGATGGCGAAGGTCAGTTCGCCCGGCATCATCGCCATCAGCGCATCGCAGATGGTGCGCGGCGCAACCGCATGCGCCTCGCGATGGCCGACCTTGAGCGAAAGGGCGTGATCGTCATAGCCCGCGGGCTCGGCGACGATCACCTGGGCCTGCGGATATTTCGCCTTCACCGCGGTCGCAACACCCGCGATCAATCCGCCGCCTGAAGCCGGTGCGACCACGATGTCGGGTGTCAGTCCGAGCGCAGCCATGTCCTCGGCAATCTCGCGGCCGGCGGTGCCCTGGCCCGCGATCACGAAGGGATCGTCGTAGGGGCGCACCAAGGTCGCGCCGCGCTTGCCGGCAATGCCGTTGGCGATCGCCTCGCGGTCGTCGCGATCGCGGTCGTAGAGCACGACTTCGGCGCCATAGGATTTGGTGCGCTCGCGCTTGGTGATCGGCGAGTCCGCAGGCATCACGATGGTCGCCTGCATGTTGAGGATCTTGGCGGCCGCAGCGACGCCCTGGGCGTGGTTGCCCGAGGAGAACGCGACGACGCCGCCGCTCCGCTTGTCCTGCGGGATCGAGGCGAGCTTGTTGAAGGCGCCGCGAAACTTGAACGATCCGGTCCGCTGCAGCATTTCGGGCTTGAGGAAGACCTGGCTGCCGACGCGTTCGTTGAGAACGGGGAAGGTCAGGAGCGGCGTGCGCACCGCGAACGGCGCGACCACCCTTGCGGCGGCATCGATGTCCGCGGCAGCGACGGGTGGATTGAGAACGGTGTCCGTCATTCGCGATTTGTATCGCGGCGCCGGGCTGGCGGGCAAGACGCTTTAGCGTGACCTGACTAGCGTGAGGTGGGCTGGGTCGCCGGCAGGGCCACAAAATGGTGCTCTTCGGCACCGAATTCGAGCGCCTCCCCCTCGCCGTCCGGCGGCGCGGGGCGGACATTCATGCAGCGATCGATGAACACCCGGGCCGACGCCTGCCAGGTGTGGAGCGCGGCAAAGTCGACGCAGGCCTGCCGCGGGATGCTGAGCGCCTCCAGGCAGGCATGGCGCAGATCTTCGTCGAGCACGCCGACCGGCGCCGCGCCGATCACGTCGCGGGGACCGGTGACCGGAAAAGCGGCAACCGGCAGGCCGCTCGCCAATGCTTCAAGCAGCACCAGACCAAACGTATCGGTACGGCTCGGGAAAACGAACACATCGGCCGCGGCGTAGATCTCAGCCAATTCTTCCCCATGACGGGCGCCGAGGAACACAGCGTCCGGATATTTCCGCTCCAGCGCCGCCCGCGCCGGGCCGTCGCCGACCACGACCTTGGTTCCCGGCAGATCGAGATCGAGGAAGGCCGCGAGATTCTTCTCCACTGCCACCCGGCCGACGCTGAGATAGACCGGCTGCGGCAGGCAGAGATCGACGTCGCGCGGATGGAACAGCGCGGTATCGACGCCGCGCGACCACAGCACCACGTTGCGGAAGCCGCGCTGACGCAACTCGGCCGCCAGCGCCGGGGTCGCCGCCATCACCGCCCGGCTCGGCCGGTGGAACCAGCGCAATGCGCGCCACACCCAGGCTTCCGGGACAGGCGTCCGCGCCGAGACGTATTCGGGGAAGCGGGTATGGAAGCTCGTCGTGAACGGCAGGCCGCGCTTGCGGCAATAGCGGCGCACCGCAAGCCCGATCGGGCCCTCGGTCGCGATATGGATGCTGTCGGGCCTCGCCGCCTCGATCAGACTTGCGACCTTGGCCCGGTAGGGCAGCGCCAGCCGGAGATCGCGATAGCTCGGCATCGCGAAGGTGCGGAACTCGTCCGGCGTCAGGAAGCTCACCTCGACGCCGAGCGATTTCGCCGCCTGTGCCATCATGGTCAGCGTGCGGACAACCCCGTTGACCTGGGGATGCCACGCATCGGTCGCGACCAGGATATGCGTCATGCAGCGCGTGCCGTCACTCGCGGAACCGGCGCGATCCGGCGCACCGGGTCGGTCCAGGTGATGATCTCGAAATGGCCGTCCTCGTGCTCGGCGAGCGCGGTGCAGCTCTCCACCCAGTCGCCGCAATTCATGTAGCGGATGCCGTGCTCGTCATGAATCGTCGCGTAGTGGATGTGGCCGCAGATCACGCCGTCGCAGCCGTGGCGCCGCGCCTCGCCGGCAAGCGTCGCCTCGAACGCGCCAATATAGTTCACCGCCTTCTTGACCTTCAGCTTGGCCCATTGCGACAGCGACCAGTACGGCACGCCGAAGATCTTGCGGAAGAAGTTGACGAAGCGATTCATCTGGATCGCGAAATCGTAGGCCTTGTCGCCGAGATGGGCGAGCCAGCGCGCGTTCTGCACCACGAGATCGAAAATGTCGCCGTGGATCACGAGGTAGCGCTTGCCGTCGGCGCCGGTGTGAACGGTGTTCTCCACCACGTCGATGCCGCCGAAATGCGTGCCGTAATATTTGCGCAGGAACTCGTCGTGGTTGCCCGGGACGTAGATCACCTTGGCGCCCTTGCGCGCCTTGCGCAGCATCTTCTGCACGAAATCATTATGGGTCTGCGGCCAGTACCAGTTCGACTTCAGCGCCCAGCCGTCGACAATATCACCAACGAGGTAGATCGTGTCGGCATCGTGAGAACGGAGGAAGTCGAGCAGGCGGTCGGCTTGCGAACCGCGGGCTCCGAGATGGACATCGGAGATAAACAAAGTGCGAAAGTGCCGCTCGGGACTTTCTTCACTCAAGGAGTCACTTCCCATGCCTGTGCACCTAACAGATTCCTGTGACAAGGCGATGACGATCCCCGCGACCCAAGGCCCCACAAACAGTTAACGAGAATCAGCAGTACGCCGCTTCTCTGCGGATAACAGCAGCATGCGACAATCTGGCGACATCGGCGGTCGCGGCTGTGGGGAAGAGGCGTTGTGTTGCCTGCACAGCGCGATGGAACAGCGAAGCGATCGAATGCGTAGCCCGGATGGAGCGAAGCGCAATCCGGGTCCTGCATCCGCGGATGAACTGGTCCCGGATTTCGCTGCGCTCCATCCGGGCTACAAGAGCGTCAGTAATATTTGTGAAAGTGATGCACCGGCCCATGGCCGTGGCCGACGGCGAAGCGATCGGCTTCGGCGATCGCCTGCGTGATCCAGGCCTTGGCGTTGCGCACCGAGGTCTCCATGCTCTCGCCCTTCGCGAGCCCTGCGGCGATTGCCGAGGACAGCGAGCAGCCGGTGCCATGCGTATTGGCGGTCGCAATCCGCGGCGCAGCCAGCGCGATGCTGTGCTCGGCGTCGATCAGATAGTCGATGCTCTCGGCGCCGTGCCCATGGCCGCCCTTGACCAGCACCGCGCGACATCCCATTGCCAGCAATCGCTTGCCTTGTCGCTCGACGTCGGCCTCGCTTGAGGCAACCGGCTCGTTCAAGAGCGCCGCCGCTTCCGGCAGGTTCGGCGTGATTAGCGAGGCCAGCGGAAACAGCAGGACCTTCAGCGCATCGACCGCCTCGGCGGCAAGCAGCCGATCACCGGAGGTTGCGACCATCACCGGATCGAGCACGACATGGCGCGGCGCCCAGCGCCTCAGCCCATCGGCGATCACAGCGATCGTGTCGGCCTGTGCCACCATGCCGATCTTGACCGCGCCGACCTCGAGGTCGGAGAACACCGCATCGATCTGGGCGGTGACGAATGACGCGGGCACCGGATGGATGCCGCTGACCCCCGTGGTGTTCTGCGCGGTCAGCGCCGTGATCGCGGAGGCGCCATAGACCCCGAGCGCGGCAAAGCTCTTGAGGTCGGCCTGGATGCCCGCCCCGCCCGAGGAGTCCGAGCCGGCAATGGTGAGCGCGACAGGCGTCATCTTGCAGCACCGGCGGTTGATACGAATGAGACCATCACGAACAAGACCATGGCCTGTCCTAGCCCGGCCGCCGATCGGCAGCAAGTTCGCCTGACTTTACCGCAAGTTGGCCTCACCTTGACCCCCTGCCTCGCCCCCTTGCCTTGGCCGCCCGTTTTGGGCCTATAGTCGCGGAAATCCCCGGAGACGACTTTGATGGTTCCTTTCTTCGTCCAGATCAAATGCAAGCTCGGCCAGTCCTACACCGTCGCCAACGCACTGGCGGAGGCCGAGATTGCGTCCGAGATCTATTCCACCGCGGGCAATTACGACCTCCTGGTCAAGTTCTACGTCGACCACGACACCGACATCGGCCATTTCATCAACGAGAAGGTTCAGGTGATCCCGGGCATCCAGGACACCCTCACCATCATCACCTTCAAGGCGTTCGGCGCGAAGTAGGACGCGCCCGCGAGAGCATGATGAGATCAGGTCGAGCTTGAACGGTCGAAAGTTCACCTCTTCCTTGGGAGAGGTGAACCGAAACCGCGGCGAGCCGATTCAACCAAACCCATCCCGCTTTACAATTCCTTCTCCTTCTTGACCGGCTTCGGCGGTCCCTCGACCGGCGGCAGCGACTTGATGTACTCGGCGATCGCGTCGCGGTCGGACGACGACAGTCGCGAGGTGTTGCGGATCACGCGCACCATCGACCCACCGGCCGAGTCGCCGTCCGGCGTCTGGCCGCTCTCGAGGAAATAGGCGATATCCTTCACACTCCAGTCCGAGATCCCCCTCGGCGTGATGTTGGGCACCCAGCCTTCGCCCTCCGGATTCGGACCACCGGCGAAGCGCTGCGCGGTGACGATGCCGCCGAGGACATTGCGCGGGCTGTGGCACTCGGCGCAATGGCCGAAGCTGTTGACGAGATAGGCGCCGCGGTACCAATGCGCCGAGCGGCTTGCATCCGCGATGAACGGCTTGCCGTTCATGAACAGGAATTTCCAGACCCCGACATTGCGCCTGATGTTGAAGGGAAACGGCAAATCGTGGTCGCGCACCTTGCCGGCGACCGGCGGCAAGGTCTTCAGATAGGCGAACAGGTCGCGCACATCGCTGACCCTGGCGTGCTGATAGGACGGATACGGAAACGCCGGGAAATAGTGCGCGCCCGATGGCGAGGTGCCCTTCATGACCGCGGTGACGAAATCGGCCTCGCTCCAGCGGCCGATGCCGTCGTTCGGGTCGGACGAGATGTTCGGCGCGTAGAAGGTGCCAAATGGCGAGGGGATCGCGAGCCCGCCGCCGAGCTTCGTGCGGTCGTCCTGCTTCGGCACGGCATGGCAGGAGGAACATCCCCCGGCATTGAACGTTGTGAGGCCGTTGGCCAGGTCTGGCTGATAGGCAGGCAGCGCGTCGGCGGCAACGGTCGTGGGGATCGTCAGCCACCAGAACACGCCAAAGCCGATTGCGCCGGCCAGAATCGCCAGGAGGAAAATTCGTCGCAGCATTCACCGATCCGTCATTGGTCGCGTCAATTCATGGACCAGTATGATGGCAACCAGTCGGACAAGCTCGCATCAAATTTGCCGCACCCACGATCATTTGGGGAATAAATCCGAAAAGCTGCTGTTTGAAGATTGCAACCATCCTGTGACGTCAAAGGGGAGAGAACCATGTCGAACAAGACCTTGCTTGCCACGCTGACGCTCGGCGCCGCCATCGCCTTCGCCGGTCCGGCCTTTGCCGAGAAGTTCACGGCGAAGCTGGATGGCAAGAGCGAAGTGCCGCCGAATACCAGCGCCGCCACCGGCACCGCCGACATCGACTACGATGCCGCCAGCAAGAAGCTGAGCTGGAAGCTGACCTATTCCGGCCTGTCGGGTCCGGCTACCGCCGCGCATTTCCACGGCCCCGCCGAGGCCGGCAAGAATTCCGGTGTCGCAGTCGCGATCCCGAACGCGACGTCGAGCCCGGTCGAAGGCAGCGCCACGCTGACCGACGCGCAGGCCGCCGATCTGCTCGCCGGCAAGTACTATGTCAACGTCCACACTGCGGCCAATCCGGGCGGCGAGATCCGCGGCCAGGTGACCAAATAACAAGTGACGAAGTAATCGTTCGCGACGCAACGCCAACAAGAAACGGCCGACACAAAAAAGGGCGGACGCCCTAAAGCGTCCGCCCTTTTCGTTGATGGAATGGCGATCAGCCCTTCTTGACGCGATAGGTCTCGTGGCAGCCGCCGCACTGCTTGCCGATCACGCCCAGCTCGGCCTTCAGCGTATCGACGTCCTTGATCTTGCCCTTGGCATCGGTGACGACCTTCGCGAAGCTCGCGGACTGCTGCGCGAAGCCCGCCTTGTCTTCCCAGATTTTCGGCGAAGGGGCGTAATCGCCTTCCAGCTTGACGCCTTTCATGCTCTCGGGGAACAGCGTCGGAAGCTGCTTGGCGGTATCCTCGAACTGGGCCAGCGCGGCATTGACGGTCGCCTGGTCGTAGGGCTTTTCGCCCTTGATGATTGCCGACAGCGCACCCGCATTCTTGCCATTGTCCTTCATCATGGCCTGGGTCTTCTTGACTTGATCCTGCTGTGCAACGACTGCACCGGCACCGAACGCCAGCACCGCAGCAACGACGACAATCCGCTTCATCGGCAAAACCCCTCAATTCCGCTCTGTCCCGGTCCGCGGGTCTGCGGCCGGCCTGGTTTGCAAAACACCGCAGACGGAATCTTCATTCCGCCTGCGACAATTTATCAGAGATTATGGCGGCGCTGCGCCTCGCGGATCGCGATCCAGACCCGTTCCGGCGTGGCAGGCATGTCGATGTGGTCGATCTTGTACTCGCGATGCAGCCCCTCGACGATCGCGTTGACGACCGCCGGGCACGAGCCGATCGCGCCGGCCTCGCCCGCGCCCTTCACGCCCATTGGGTTGGTCGTGCAGGGCACGTTATGGGTCTCGAACACGAAGGACGGCCCGTCGGAGGCGCGCGGCAGCGCATAGTCCATGAACGTGCCGGTGACGAGCTGACCGTCGGTCGGGCTGTACACCGCCTGCTCCATCAGCGCCTGCCCGATGCCCTGCATCGCGCCGCCGTGAACCTGGCCCGCCAGCATCAGCGGATTGAGCGTGACGCCGAAATCGTCGACGATGACGTAGCTGACGATCTTGATGATGCCGGTTGAGGGATCGATCTCGACCTCGGCGAGATGGGTGCCGTTCGGATAGGTGCCGTCGGCGCTGGCGAAGGTCGCGCTCGCATTCATCTTCGACGTATCGCCGCCGGGACGTTTGGCGAGATCGGCAAAGCTGATCGAGCGGTCGGTGCCGGCGATGCGGATGCGGCCGTCGGCGATTTCTAGGTCGCCGGCGCCGGCTTCCAGCGCATGCGCCGCAAGCTCCTTCAGCTTGTTGCCGAGATCATGCGTCGCCCGCTGCACGCTGACGCCGCCGGACGGAATCGATGCCGAGCCGCCGGTGCCGAGGCCGGTCGCGATCTTGTCGGTATCGCCCTGCAGCACATGGACGCGCTCGGGCGGCACGCCGAACTGCTCGGCGACGATCTGCGCATAGGCGGTCTGGTGGCCCTGTCCGCTCGACTGCGTGCCGATCAGGACCGAGATATCGCCATTGGGATCGAGCGCCACGTTGGCGGTCTCCTCGCCCATGGTGCCGCAGACCTCGACATAGCTTGCCATGCCGATGCCTCGCACCAGGCCGTCCTTCCTGGCGGCCTTGGCGCGCTTCGGAAATTCCTTCCAGTTGGCAATCTCCATCGCGCGCTTCATATGCGCGACGAAGTCGCCGGAGTCGTAGACCTTGCCGGTCGCGGTCGTGTAGGGCAGCGACTTCGGCGGAATGAAATTCTTCCGCCGGATGGCGTCCGGCGTCATGCCGAGCTTGCGCGCGGCGGCATCGACCAGGCGCTCGATGACATAGGCGGCCTCCGGGCGGCCGGCGCCGCGATAGGCATCGACCGGCACCGTGTTGGTGAACACGGTGCGGACCCGGCAGTGGAAGGCCTGGATGTCGTAGAGGCCCGGCAGCATGCCGGCGCCGCCATGCGGGATGTAAGGCGCGAAGGTCGAGAGATAGGCGCCCATGTCGCCCATCAGGTCGACATCCATGCCGAGGAATTTGCCGTCCTCGGCGAGCGCCATCTTCGCGGTGGTGAGATTGTCGCGGCCCTGCGCGTCGCCCATGAAATGGTCGGAGCGCTCGGCCGTCCATTTGATGCTCTTCTTGAGCTTGCGCGCGGCCACCGAGATCAGCGCATATTCGCGATAGGGAAACAGCTTGGTGCCGAAGCCGCCGCCGACATCCGGGCAGATCACCCGCATGTTCTCCTTCGGCATCTTCAGGACCATGTCGCAGAGGATCTCGCGCAGGCGGTGGCTGCCCTGGCTGCCGATCGTCAGCGTCAGATGATCCTTCTTGGCGTCGTATTCGGCGACCGCGGCGCGCGTCTCCATAAAATTTGTGATGACGCGCGGATTGACGATGGTGATCTCGGCCACCGCATGCGCCTTGGCGAACGCGTCCTCGGCGGCCTTCTTGTCGCCGATCGAGACGTCGAACAGCACATTGCCAGGCTTGTCCGGCCAGACCTGCGGCGCGTCCTTCTTCACCGCATTGACGAGGCCGACCGCCGCCGGCAGCGGCGTCCATTTGACGTCGATCGCCTCGATCGCGTCACGGGCATGATCGACGGTGTCGGCGACCACAAAGGCCACCGCGTCGCCGACATGGCGCACCTCGTCCTTGGCGAGGATCGGATAAGGCGGTGCGGTGAACGGATCGGTTTCGAGATTGAACAGGCACGGCAGGCCGCCGAGTTCGGCGACGTCGGCGGCGGTCAGGATCAGCGCCACGCCGGGCATGCCGCGGGCCTTGCCGGCATCGATCGTGTAGGTCGCGTGCGCGTGCGGCGAGCGCAGCATCAGCGCGTGCAATGCGGGAGACGGTGCAACGTCGTCGGTGTAGCGGCCCTTGCCGCGAATCAGAGCGTCGTCCTCCTTGCGCCGCACACTTTGTCCGACGCCGAATTTGATGGGAGCTGCCATCGTCTCTCCAATTGCCTTGGTGTGTTTTGCGCATATTGGCGTGGTTGTCGCCGAAGCGCAAACCGCTTTCCACAGCGCGCGGCGCTATCACACAGCGGCCTCCTATGCATTTGATTTGACAGGTAAAACTATACGCGGCGGAGCGCGAACAGCCAGCCGCGGCCGAACAGCATGAGGATCAGGAGGGCGTAGACGAAGACGCCGACCGCAATCAGCAGCAGCAGGATCAGTTCGTCGCGAAAGATCTGCATCGGCGCGAACCACACATAAGCGAAATGCGAGGTCAGCCACAGTGCGACCGCGAGCAGCACGCCGCACAGCGCGAAGGTGCCGAACGAGCGGATCAGCGCGCGATCGAGCGCGAGGTAGCCGCGGCGCACGGCAAACGTCAGCACCAGCAGCAGATTGACCCAGGCCCCGACCGCGGTCGCGAGCGCGAGGCCGACCTGCGCCAGCGTGCCGACCAGCGCGATCTTCAGCGCGACGTTGACCGCGACCCCGGTCAGCGCCGCTTTCACCGGGGTTGCGGTGTCCTTGCGAGCGTAGAAGGTCGCGACCGCGCTGCGGATCATCACGAAGGGAATGAGCCCCACCGCATAGGCCGCGAGCGTGGCCCCGGCGCTTGCCGCATCGGCCTTGGAGAACGCGCCGCGGGCGAACATCGCGCGCATGATCGGATCGGCGACCGTCAGGAACGCCGCCACGAACGGCACCGAGAACAGCAGCGTGAAATCGAAGGCGCGGCGCTGCGCGGCCATCGCGCCGGCGTGATCGTCGGCGCTCAGGCGCCGCGACATCTCCGGCAGCAGCACGGTGCCGATCGCGATCCCGATCACGCCGATCGGCAATTGATTGAGGCGGTCGGCATAATACAGCGCCGACAGCGCGCCGGCGGGCAGGAAGGTCGCGATGATGGTGTCGGCGAACAGCGCCACCTGGGTGCCCATCGAGCCCAGCGTCGCCGGTCCCAGCGCGCGGAAGAAGCCGCGAACGTCCTCGTCGAGCTTCAACGGCGCGAACCGCGGCAGGCCGCCATGGCGCGCGAGGTCGCCAGCGAGCAGGAAGAATTGCAGGAAGCCCGAGATCAAGACGCCCCAGGCCGCGGCATGGCCCGCGCTCGGGAAGAACGCCGCGAGCGCCAGCGTCATCATCATGGCGAGGTTGAGGAAAATCGGCGCCGCGGCAGCGCTGGCGAAGCGATGCATCACATTGAGCATGCCGCCATAGAGCGTCACCAGCGTGATCAGCAGCAGATAGGGAAAGGTGATCCGCGTCAGCTCGATCGCGAGCTTGCGCTGCGCCGCGTCCTCGGTGAAGCCCGGCGCGAGGATGCTCATCGCCTGCGGCATGAACGCCATCGCCACGACAAGCAGGATCACCTGCGAGGCGAACAGCAGCGTGAAGATGCGGTCGGCGAACAGCCGCGCCGACGCCTCGCCGCGCTCGCCATGGACATGGGCATAGGCCGGCACGAACGCGGCGTTGAAGGCGCCTTCGGCAAAGATCGCGCGGAAATGATTGGGCAGCCGCAGCGCCACGAAGAAGGCGTCGGCAACCGGCCCGGCACCGAGGATCGCCGCGAGCATGATGTCGCGCGCGAACCCGGTGACCCGCGATAGCAGGGTATAGCCGCCGACGGTGAAGATGCGTCCAAGCATGCGCTGCTTCTAGCGCATGATTGCGGTCTGAAAAAGTTTCCTATCAGGCTGAAAGCGCGCTGCGCACAGCCGCGATGACGCGGTCCTGGGCCGCCTCGTCGAGATAGGCGTGCATCGGCAGGCTGATGACGTCGTCGGAGAGGCTTTCGCTGATCGCTAGGCCGCCGTCGGCGACCGGGAAATCACGGTAAGCGGTCTGCTGGTGCATCGACTTCGTGTAGTAGATCGCCGTCGGAATGCCTTGGGTCTTCAGCGTCGAGGCAAAGGCATCGCGGTCGGCCCCTTTCGGCAGGCGGATTGTGTATTGCGCCCACACCGAGGTGCAACCTGGCGCAAGGCGAGGCACGGTCACGATATTGCCGAGTCCGCGCGCGTAGCGCTCCGCCACTTGGTTGCGTGCCACGATCTCGTCGTCAAAAATCTTCAGCTTCTCGAGCAGGATCGCGGCCTGCATGGTATCGAGCCGCCCGGTGAGGCCGAGGCGGACATTGTCATATTTGTCCGAGCCTTGCCCGTGCACACGGATGCTGCGTAGCGCGTTCGCAAGTTCGTCGTCATTGGTAAAGATCGCGCCGCCATCGCCGAAACAGCCGAGCGGCTTTGCCGGGAAGAAACTGGTCGCGGTCGCAAGCCCGAAGGTGCCGAGCTTGCGGCCCTTGTAACTCGCGCCAAAGCCCTGGGCGGCGTCGTCGAGCACGAACAGGCCTTCGGCTTCGGCAACCGCAGCCACCGCGTCATGATCGGCGCTCTGGCCGAACAAATCCACTGGAATGACACCAACCGGCTTTAGGCCACGCGACATCGCGGTGGCGACCCCGCGCTTGAGCGAATTGATATCGATATTGAATGTCGTCTCGTCCACATCGACGAAGAGGGGTGTCGCGCCGGTGAGCGCTACCGCTTCGCCGGTCGCGCAGAACGTGAAAGACGGGCACAGCACGGCGTCACCCGGCCCGACATTCTTCGCCATCAGGACCATCAAGAGCGCGTCAGTGCCGCTGGAACAGCTCACCACATGCTTTGCGCCGCTATAGTCCGCCAGCGCCTTCTCCAGCGCGGTCACTTCCGGGCCATTGACGAATTGGCAATGGTTGAGCACGCGGGCGACTGCATCATCGACCGATTTGCCGAGCCGCTGGCGCTGCGCGGCAATGTCTATGAAGGGAACAGGCTCTGGACGCATGTGCTGGTTCATGAAGCTTTCGCGCGTGTTTTCAAGTTGCAATTAGCTGGCGATGCGGCGCGGCCCCTTGCGCATCGTCGAGGCGGCGGGCCGCGCGGGCGATTCCAGGCAGCGGATCGCGATCTCGAGGCTCGCCACGCCCTCGTCGCCGGACACCGCCGGCAGCTTGTCGCCGCGTACGGCATCGAGGAAGGCGATCAGTTCGGCGCGCAGCGGCTCGTCATGCCCGACCGGCAGGTGACGCATCGAATAGCTGCCGTCCGGCTTGAAGCCGAAACATTCGGTGACCTGACGCGTGAGCAGATCGCCCATCACATACTTGCCGCGGGTTGCGACCGTCACGTTGCGCGCCTTGAACGGCGTCAGCCAGTTGGTGTTGATGTGGGCGAGCACGCCGGAAGCGGTACGGAACTGCAGCAGCGCGATGTCCTCGCGCTCGGCGACGGCGCTCGAGAGCTGCGGCTGCACCTCGACGATGTCGGACTCGGTGAACCAGCGGATCAGGTCGATGTCGTGCACGGCAAGATCGATCACGACGCCGACATTGGACATTCGCGGCGGGAACGGGCCGACCCGGGTGATGCCGATCGATAGGATGTCCTCGCCCGAGATCGCCTTCTTGATCGCGGCGACCGCCGGATTGAAACGCTCGACATGGCCGACCATCAGCGTGACGCCGGCCCGCTCGGCGGCCGCGACGATCTCGCGGCCCTCCTCGACCGTGGATGCGACCGGCTTCTCGACCAGGATGTGAATGTTGCGCGCGATACAGGCGAGCGCGATCTCGTGATGCAGATGGGTGGGAGCTGCGATCGTCACCGCATCGATGCCCTCGGCGAACAGCTGATCGAGGCTTTCGAAGGCGCGGCAGCCGACCAGGTCGATGGCGCGGGTGCGATGTTCCGGCAGCGGATCGACGATGCCGATCAGCAGCACCCCGGGCAGTCCGGCCAGCACGCGGGCATGGTTGCTGCCCATCACGCCGGCGCCGATCACGCCGACGCGCAATGCGCGGCCGATATCGGCTTTCGCGCCGGCCGCGGACACTTTTGCATTCATATCGTAGACCCCAAGTAACGTTCTGGCGGTTGTCCCGGCTTCTCAGGGAGCCATCCCGGCTCCGAGGGAATCAGCACCAAGGCCCCTCTGCCCGATCCGCGCCTTTGGCGCAAATCACGACCCGCTTCGTTGGCAGCCGCTATAGCACGGCGTCACAAATGTGGCGAATGCCAACGGCGAAATCCGGACACGTTTTGATTCAAAGAGTTACATCGCCCGCGACTCGATCTTCAGCGCGGGCCCGTTCGCCTCAGGTGCGCCGATAGTCATCCTCGATGCGGATGATGTCGTCCTCGCCGAGGTAGCTGCCGGTCTGCACCTCGATCAGCTCGAGCTGGATCTTGCCCGGATTCTCCAGCCGGTGCACCGCGCCGATCGGGATGTAGATCGATTCGTTCTCGTGCACCGTCTTGATCAGCTCGTTGACGGTGACCTGCGCGGTGCCGCGCACCACGATCCAGTGCTCGGAGCGGTGATGGTGCTTCTGCAGGGACAGCCGTCCGCCCGGCTTGACGACGATACGCTTGACCTGGTGGCGATCGCCATTGTCGACCGACTGATAGGAGCCCCAGGGGCGATGTACCTTGATGTGGTTCTCGGTCACCTCCGGCGCCGCCACTTTCAATTTCGCGACCAGCCGCTTCAGCCCGTTGGCGTCCTTCTGGCGTGACACCAGCACGGCGTCCTGGGTCGCGACCACGACGAGATCGTCGACGCCTTCGAGCGCAACCAGCGCCCGGTCGGTCGAGACGTTACAATTGCGGGAGTCCTCGAACACCGCAGTGCCGCGCGCAGCGTTGCCGAGGCTGTCCTTGTCCGACAGCTCCCAGACTTGGCGCCACGAGCCGATGTCGGACCAGCCGCACGCCACCGGCACCACCGCGGCACGCGATGTCTTCTCCATGACCGCGTAATCGATCGAGATCGCCTTTGCCGCGCCGAAGGCCTGCGCATCGAGCTTGACGAAGCCGAGATCGCGCGCCGCCGACGCAACCGACTGCTCCACCGAGGCGACGCTGTCCGCATCGACATTGCGGTACTCGTCGAGCAGCACGCCGGCGCGGAACATGAAGTTGCCGCTGTTCCAGAGATAACCCGCATCGATATAGCCCGCCGCCGTCGCGGCATCCGGCTTCTCGACGAATTTCGCCACCGCGCGCACCTCGCCGGCGACCACCTCACCCGGGTTGATGTAGCCGTATTCGGTGGCCGGCCGCTCCGGCTTGACGCCGAACGTCACGATGCGGCCGGCATCCGCAGCCACCAACCCGCCGCGGCACGCGGCGACGAAGGCGGCGGTGTCCCGCACAAGATGGTCGGCGGCCAGCGCCAGCACGATCGCTTCGCTGTCGCGGCTCTGCGCGAACGCCGCACCGGCCGCGATCGCAGGCCCCGAGTCGCGGCGCATCGGCTCCAGCAGCACGTCGGCCTCGCGCCCGATCTCGACCAGCTGCTCCAGCACCATGAAGCGATAGGCCTCGTTGGTGATCACGATCGGACGCTCGAACAGGCCGGCGTCGGAAACCCGCAGCAGCGTCTCCTGGAAGGTCGAGCGGGCCCCGAACAGCGACAGGAACTGTTTCGGATGCACCTCGCGTGACGCCGGCCACAACCGCGTGCCTGCGCCGCCGCACATGATCAGGGGAATAATTCGTCGATCCATCGATGCCTCAAATCCTGTCGTGCAAGTCTTGTCGTATCCGCCTGCGGACGACACACCAAATCGGCCCGGGCCGTCGCGGCCGGCGACCCTGTTGCCTCGGAAGCACTATCCAAGCAGTAGCACGCGCCCCCGCGCGTCTGGTCGGATTTTACCGGTAACGTAAACCCCCGGTGAGTGGCCGGCCGTCCCCGTTCCGGCCCCTTTAGCCACCCCTTCGCGCCTGCCGCAATAGGGACCAGCACGGGTATTGCCAGATCGGCGCGGAAACCATACCAAGGCGGCGAATTTGGGCGCGCGAAAGCGTTTTGCGCTGTTTTTGACACATTCTGAAACCTGGCAGCGCGAACGGAAATGCGCCGAATCCTGCTTTCGACCGTCAAGATCCTGATCTCGGCAGCGCTGCTGTATCTCTCGCTGCGCAAGGTCAATCTGTACGACCTTGCCTCCCGTATCCAGGTCGAGAGCCTGGGCTGGCTCGGCCTCGCGATCGCGGTCACGTTCCTGCAGATCTTCCTCGGGGTGTTGCGCTGGCGGGAGATCAGCGTGGAGTGCGGCGCCCCGCTGGAGACCGGTCAGGCCATGCGCTTCAACGTGATCGGCACCTTCTTCAACCAGACTCTCCCGTCCTCGATCGGCGGCGACGCGGTGAGGCTTTGGCTCGTCGCGCGCGCCGGTGCGGGCTGGCGCGCAGCTACCTATTCGATTTTCGTCGACCGCGCGATCGGGCTGATCGCCCTCGCCGTCGTCATCGCCGCCACCCTGCCCTGGAGCTATCGGCTGATTTCTGATTCCCACGGCTGGATGGCGTTGCTGCTTCTCGACCTCGCCGCACTCGCGGCCGGATTTGGCTTCCTGCTGATCGGCGTGTTGCCTTGGGTCTGGCTAAAGCAATGGTGGGCGACGCATCACATCCACGCCTGCGCGGTCATCGCGAACCGGGTGTTGTTCAGCCGCAAGCGCGGATTGAGGGTCGCAATTCTCTCGATCGCCATTCACGTCGTGACCGTCGTGATCGCCTGGTGCGTGGTGAAATCGATCACCGCGCCCGTCACCTTCGGCCAGATATTCCAATTGTTGCCGCCGGTGATGCTGATCACGATGATGCCGATCTCGATCGCAGGCTGGGGCGTACGCGAGGCCACGATGGCGCTGGCCTTCGGCTACGCCGGATTGATCGCCAATGAAGGCGTCAACATCTCGCTGTTATTCGGCGCGGTATCGTTCGTGGTTGGCGTGTTTGGCGGCCTGGTGTGGATCCTGAGCCCGGAAAAGGCCGCCAAGGGCACAGAACCGATCGAAGTCCCGGGATCGCAATCGCGAGTCCCGGGATCGCAATAGCCGGACCAGAATGAGCGCTTTCGAAATCCTCCTGTCATTGATCGCGGCGGTTCTGGCTGCGTCGATCTCGGCTGTCCTGATCCAGGCGACGCGGCCGCTGCTGCTGCGTGTGGCGCTGGCGAAGCCGAATGCGCGCTCGTCGCACCGTATTCCAACGCCGCAGGGTGCCGGCATCGCGGTCACGGCGGCGACGCTGCTGGCGGGCGGAATCGTCATCGTCCTGGCCGGATCGCAGAACCTGACGATTCCCTTCATCGTCTTCGCGGCCTGCCTGTTCATCGCGGTGGTGGGTTTTGCCGACGACATCCGCTCGCTGCCCGTCGTCCCGCGGCTGCTGCTGCAGGCCGCCGCCGTTGCGGCCGTGGTGTTTTCCGCGCCTGATGGTCTGAGGCTGGTTCCGGCCGGCCCGGTCTGGCTCGAACGCGGCCTGCTGCTGATCGCCGGCCTCTGGTTCGTGAACCTCGTCAACTTCATGGACGGGCTCGACCTGATGACCGCGGCCGAGGCCGTGCCGATCACCGTGGCGATCGCCCTGCTCGGCAGCTTCGGCTATCTCCCCGCAGCTCCCGCGCTGGTCGCGGCGGCGCTGTGCGGCGCGCTGCTCGGCTTCGCGCCGTTCAACCGACCGGTCGCAAGGATATTCCTCGGCGATGTCGGCAGCCTGCCGATCGGCCTGCTGCTCGGCTGGTGCCTGCTCGAGCTCGCCCTGCACCGGCAGTTCGCCGCCGCGCTGCTGCTGCCACTGTACTATTTGACGGATGCGACTGTCACGCTGTTTCGCCGCATGGCGCGGCGCGAGCCTTTCTGGGCCGCGCATCGCTCGCACTTCTACCAGCGCGCGACCGACAACGGATTCACGGTGTGGCGCGTCGTCGGCGAGGTGTTTGCGCTGAACGCGGTGCTGGCGCTGCTCGCATTCGCATCGGTTGCCCTCAATTCGCGCACCGCAGACATCGCGCTGCTGCTGACCGGCGCGCTCGCCGTCGCCTGGCAGTTGCGGCGGTTCTCGCGACCGCTCTGATCGCCTCAGCTGTCCGTCTGACGCAGCGCGCGCCGCAGCCCCTCGTCGAGGCTGATCGGCTGCTGCCATCCGGTGCCCGCGATCTTGGAAAGATCAAGCTCGAGCGAGGCGAACAGGCTGTCATAGGCTTCCTTGCGGCCGCTGATGCCGAGCGCCATCTTCAACAGCGGCGCCGGCAGCCAGAACAGACGCGGCGAGGTGTCCGCCGCCCGGGCCAGCCGCTCGACGAATTCCCGCGTCGAGACCTGCTCGCGGTCAGCCACCAGGAACACGTCGAAATCATCTCCCGGGTGCGACAACCGATGCAAGATGAACGACGCGAGGTTTTCCGCCGATACGAACGCGCGGCGATTCTTCACATACGCGAGCGGTAGCGGCATGCGATTGATCACGGCACGCTTGAGCAACGCGAAATTTCCCTTCGCGCCGGCGCCGTAGATCAGCGGCGGCCTGATCACGGTCACCCTCATGCCGCTGCCCGGCACAATTTCCTTCAAGCCAACCTCGGCGGCCGCCTTCGAGTTTCCGTAGAGGCCGCGCGGCGTCAGGACATCGTCCTCGCGAAACGGAGGACGCCCGTAATTGCTGCGCCCATGCACCAGGATCGTGCTGACGAAAATGAAATCGCGCACGCCGGCAGCGGCCGCGGAACGCGCCAGATGCAGCGTGCCCTCGATATTGACGTTGCGGTAGAGCTCGATCGCCTGTTCGTCGGACTGCTGGTGAACACGGGCCGCAAGATGAACAACCGCGTCCACGCCATCGAGCGCCGTGCCCCAATTGGTGACCGGGCTGAGCGAGCCGATCGTCACGTCGTTCGCATCTTGCGGCGCCGTTCGCACCGCGCGTCGCACCACCCAGCCGTTGCGCGCCAATACCGGCACCACGTGGCGGCCGACAAAGCCGCTGGCGCCTGTGACCAGAACCGTCCGGCGACCATCATTCATACCGTCCGCTCCACATCGCGATTGGATAGCAGCTCCCGGACCAGCGCAGCGTAGCTCGCCAGCGCCCGCTCGGGAGTGAAGTTCCGCGCGGTCGCGACCGCGCGCTCGGCCATCGCGGCGTCCTGCGATCGCGACGCCTGGCGAATGGCATCGGCGAGTTGATCGGGCCTTCCCGGCGTGACGACCCAGCCCAGCCGGTTTTCGCTGACGGTGAGCGCGGCCTCGGCCTCGGGCTCGGAGACGAGAATGACGGGGCGGCCGGCTGCGAGCAGATTGTAGAACCGGCTCGGCACCGACACGCCGGCGACGTCCTTGCGATAGGGAATGAGCCAGACGTCCGCGCTGGAGAGCAGCGCATCGAGCTCGCTGTCCGCGACGCGGTCGACCAGCGTGACGTTGGCAAGCCGCGCGGTGGCCTGCAGCTCCTTGAGCCGCGCGAAGCCGATGCCCCATCCCGAGAGCAGGAAATGGATCTCGCCTTCGTCACGCAGCAGCCGCGCGGCCTGGAAGACGATGTCCGGATCGTGGGTGAAGCCGAGATTGCCGGACAGCCCGACGACGAAGCGGGCGGCGATGGCCTTGCGAAACGGATTGTCGGGGCTCACGGGACGGTTGCCGGGCGCGAGCGTGGCCCAGTTCGGGATGAACCTGATCTTGTCCTGTGTCATTCCGCCATAGCGCAGCAGCAGCTTCTCGGCGTCGCGGCCGATCACGATGACAGCGTTCAGGGCCCGGAACATCAGCGCGTTGATCGCGCGCATCGCCCGCGCGACAAGCGAGGACGGCCGCAGCAGCCCGGCCATCACGAGCACGTCGGGAAACAGGTCGTGCAGGATCAGCGCCGACTTGGCCCCCTTCAACCTTGCCGCGGCGGCAACCGCATAGGGCAGCGCGAAGGGAGCGGTCACCGTCAGCGCCACGTCGCCCCGCTTCAGGCGCGACAACAGCGCAAAAAAGATCCGGCCGGTGAACAGCGCCTCGGCCAGCGCGCGCTTGATCAGCGCCGCCTTTCCCGGCAGCCAGTTCCTGATCTCGACGACGGCGGGCCGCCCGGGCGCCGGCACCCGCGCCGAGCCCGGCATCCCGGAGACGACCATCACCTCGGACTCCTGCGCGATCCGTTCGGCGATCGCGGACATGATCGCGGCGGTCGTGCTGTGGTCCGGCGGATAGTGCTGGCTGACGACCACGACTTTTCGAGAACTACGCATCAATGGCTTTCGAAACGGTCCTGTCTCGGCGTCCGCAGAACGGCGCGGTCAGGCGGCATTCGATCCGAACTCGGGCACGGCGTCCTGAAGGACGGCGCGGATGGTCACACGGTCATCTCTCTCGATCGCATCCTCCAGCGCCGCGAGCCACTTGCGCAGCGTCGACATCGGAGGCTGGTTCGGCTTGGCCGCCATGACGCCGGCAACACCGATCTCGAGCGTCGGCTCCTGGCTTGCGAACAGGATCTCGTTCAGCCGCTCGCCGGGACGGATGCCGCTGAACACGATCTCGACGTCGACGCCGGGTTGCAGGCCCGACAGACGGATCATCCGCTCGGCGAGATCGACGATCTTGACCGGTTGCCCCATGTTCAGCACATAGACCGAGACGTCGGGCCGCGCCGGCGTCACGGCGTGCGTCGCTGCGGTGATCACGAGATCGCAGGCTTCGCGGATCGTCATGAAGTAGCGAACCATGTCCGGATGCGTCACCGTGATCGGTCCGCCGGCCTCGATCTGCGCCTTGAATTTCGGCACCACCGATCCGTTGGACGCCAGCACATTGCCGAACCGCACCGAGATCAGCCGCATGTGCGGCTTGCCCTTTGCCTCGGTCATCAGGTCATGGTCCAGCGCCTGGCAATACATTTCGGCGAACCGCTTGGTCAGACCCAGCATCGACACCGGCTCGATCGCCTTGTCAGTCGAGATCATCACCATCGCGCTCGCGCCCGCGGCGTGCGCGGCGTCGGCCACGTTCACCGACCCGAAGATGTTGGTCTTGACCCCTTCGCTCCAGTCGCGCTCCAGGATCGGCACATGCTTGAGCGCCGCGGCGTGGAACACGATGTCGGGCTTGAACTCGCTCATCAGCCGCGTGATGCGCTCGCGATCCCGGATATCGGCGATCCGGCCCTCGATCTCGGGCCCGGAGTCGCGCGCGGACAGCGCCTCGGTGACCGCATAGAGCGCCGGCTCCGAGTTCTCCACGACCAGGAGGCGCGCGGCGCCGAAGGTCGCGACCCGTTCGCAGATTTCGGCGCCGATCGATCCGCCGCCGCCGGTTACGATGACGGACTTGCCTCTCACCAGCGTCTCGAGCCGCGCGTAGTCGATCTTCTGGCTCGGGCGCAGCAGCAGGTCCTCGACCGCGACATTGGTCAGTCGCGGCGCGTCGCCGCCCTCCAGCGACGGCAGGCGACTGACCATCACGCCGAGCCGCCGGGCGCGCATCAGCACGCTCTCCGGATGTGCTTCGGGTTCGAAGGCCGACGGTGTCATGACCACGCGCTTGATCGGCCGCTGGCGGGTCTCGAAATCCCGAATCACGGCCTCGATGTCGTCGACGCCTCCGACCACGGGAATGTTGCGGATCATCTGGCCGCGGTCCGCGTCCGACGGCGAGAGCACGCCGACCGGCCAGAGCCGCTTGATGGCGCCATTCTCGATGCCGCGCAGCACGACTTCGGCATCGGCCGTACGTCCGACCAGCAGCGCCGACGCGGCATTGTCGGATCGAGCATGCAGCCGCGTGCGCGAATAGCGGAAATAGCGGTAGCCGAGGCGCAACGCGCTCAGCGCGAACACCTCGAGGAAGAAGAACAGGATAATCGTGACCCGGCCGAGGAACACCGGGCTTTGCGAATTCGTTCCGGTGAAGAAGTAGACGTAGTCCAGCACGACCAGTGCCAGCGTCAGCACAGCTGCAACCCGCAGGATATTCACCGCGTCCGGCAGCGAGGTGAAGCGCCATTTTGCCGTGGTTAGATTAGAGAAATAGCTGACGAAAATGCTGAACAGCACGAACCAGGGCAGAATGAGCAGCAGATGCGGCAGTCGATCGGTGAGAAGGCTGCCCTCGAAACGCAGATAGAAGCTCGCCAGCAACGCGAACGTCGTCGCGAGCGCGTCATGCACCAAAATCAGGAAATTGCGCAGGGTGAATTGTGAAAGGCGCGTCATCTAACGGACGGGTTGCCGGCAACTGGGAGTTCGCGATGGGACATTGGCAGGCTGATAGCGTATCTGCAGAGCCCTTGCCAGCGATCATGGGCGAGCAGGAGGTTCGGGTTCCATATTGGCCCGCACCTTCAACGCCATGCCGCCCGCAACTCCGACGCCCAGCACATACATCCAGCCCTCATGAAAGTCGAAGATGTGTGAATTAAACAACGAACTGGAAATATTCTGTACCACGACGAGAAGCCCGATCCAGTTGACGAGGCCGTCGCCGCGGAACAGCAAGAGGTGCAGCAGCCACATCGCATACAGGATCGCCACACCCACAATGCCCCACTGCACGGCGACGTTCAACGTTTGATTGTGAGGGTTGCCGATCACCTCGCCGGAGGCCTGGGTCACACCACCCGTTGCCACGCGCTCGAATAGGCCCCGGGTCGCTCCGGTGCCATGGCCGATGACCGGGGCCTCGGCGAAGAAGCCAAGCGACTTGCGCCAGAATTCGAGCCGCAGACCGACCGAGGTCGGCTCGTTGCGCTGCATGTAGAGCTTGTAGTCGCGCTCGAACGACTCCGCCGTCGAGCGCAATTGCGGCGAGCCATACCACGCCACCACGGCTAACGCAGCGGCCGCGCAAAGGATCAGGACGATGCTGCGCCAGCGCAGATGGAGCAGCGCAAACACCGCGAACATAATCGGAACCGTCACCAATGCAGTCCGCGATACCACCACCATCGCCATGTTGGCGAACAGGCTGAGCGCAATCGCAATCAGCAACATGGCCGGCAGGATGCGTTTGGCCCGCAGCAGCATCACGACCGGATAGGCCAGCGCGACCGCGCACAAGGTGAATTCCTGGCTCTGGTCGATGTAGTTCTTGACGAAGACTCCCTGCTCGCCCGGAGCGGGCGCCCGCAGCGCGAGGTGCGGATAGGCGAGCACCAGCCAGGACATCAGCATCAACAGCGTGCAGGAGACCAGGAAAGCGACGAACACCCAGGTCCCGCGGGTCGAGCGCTGAAAATGATAGAGCAGGACCGGCAGCACGAGGAGCTTTGCGGTCGGCCCGACCGCGTAGAATCGCAAGCCCCAGGCCGCGTCCGACCAGAGCGTGCCGACAAGCGCGAGGCAAAACAACGCGACCGGTGCCAGGCAGATCGGCCGCTTCAGCAGCGCCCAGAACGCCTTCAGATCGACCGTCGGCGCGATCGCGATCAGCAGCACCACGCCGAAGATGCCGACCAGCGAGGTCGACCACGGCAGCGACAGCGCAATCAGGACCGCGACCACATCGGTCGCGGTCTGCCAGCGCGCCGGATCGCGCCAGGCCGGACACGCCGTGGCGCCTGCCGGGGATGCCATGCTTGCGCTCACGCCTTGCCCTCACGGGCCCGCGCAACCAGCGACGTCGTGCTGTGGCCGGGCAGGATCTCGACCAGCACCACCTCGCCGCCGGCGGCTTCGACGATCTCGTGGCCGACCACCTGCTCGCGGGTATAGTCGCCGCCCTTGACCAGCACGCTCGGCCGCACCTGCGTGATCAGATTGATCGGCGTGTCCTCCTCGAAGATCGCGACGAGGTCGACGGCTTCCAGCGCCGCCAGCACCTCGGCGCGGGCGCGCTCGTTCTGCACGGGACGTCCCTCGCCCTTCAGCCGCTTCACCGAGGCGTCGCTGTTCAGCCCGACGACCAGGCGGTCACAGGCGCCGCGCGCGGCGGTCAGCACCTTGACGTGGCCGGGATGCAGGATGTCGAAGCAGCCATTGGTGAAGCCGATGCGCAGATCCTGCCTGCGCCACTCCTCGAGGCATGCATCGATGTCGCCGCCGGCCGGGACGATCTTCTCCTCGGCCGCCAGCGAAGCGTGCGGCAGGATCCTTCGGCGCAATTCGGCGGACTTGACGATCGCGGTACCGGTCTTGCCGACCGCAACCGCCGCCGCCGCGCTCGCGATCCGCAGCGCGCCTTCCCAGTCGGCGCCGCCCGCCAGCGCCAGCGCCAACGCCGCGGCAACGGTATCGCCGGCGCCGGAGACGTCGCGCACCTTGACCGGCAGCGCCGGCACATGGATCGACTCGCCGCCGCGCGTCACCAGCGTCATGCCGCGCTCGCCCTGCGTCACCAGCATCGCCTCGCAATCCGCGAGGTACATCGCATCGGGCGCGGCCTGCGCGATGCTGTCCTGGCTGTCGGCGCGGCTGCGGGTCGCCTCGGCGAATTCCTTGCGGTTCGGCGTCAGCACGGTCGCGCCGCGATAGATCGCGAGATTGGCGCTCTTGGGGTCGACGATGACGCGCTTTTGCGCCTGGCGCGCCGCGTCGATCACATTGCGGATCACACGCGCGGTGAGCACGCCCTTGGCGTAGTCCGACAGCAGCACGATGTCGGCTTGCGCAAGACGCGGCAGGATTGCATCGATCAGCTGCTGCTCGATGGCCGGCGCGGCCGGCGCGGCGAACTCCCAGTCGGAGCGCAGCATGTGGGTCGAGAATTGCTCGGAGACGAAGCGCACCTTGCGCGTGGTCGGACGCGCGACGTCGCGCACCAGTACGGTCTCGATAGCCGCCTCCTTCGCCAGCGCCTCGGCCAGCACCGCGCCGGCGGCGTCCTCGCCGATCAGGCCGACGAAGATGCAGCGCCCGCCAAGCGCGGCGATGTTGCGCGCGACGTTGCCGGCGCCGCCGATATTGGTCTCGCTGCGCCTGACCGCGATCACCGGGGCCGGCGCCTCCGGCGAGATCCGCGACACCTCGCCATAGACGAACTCGTCGAGCATGAGGTCGCCGACGCAGAGCACGGTCTGGCCGGACATTGCACGCGAGATCGCTTCAAAATCGAACATCAGTCACCGTCATCCGCTCTAGCGATAGCGATCCGCGCGATCGAGAAAGCCCTTCACATAGGCCCCGACTGCGTCTTCCAGGCGAGTGAAGCCGCCATTGTATCCGGCGCGTCCGAGACGATCGACGACGCTCTGGGTGAAGTACTGGTAACTGCCGCGAATCTGCTCGGGCATGTCGACATACTGGATGTTCGGCTCGAGCCCGAGCGCGCCATAGGCCGAGACGATCAGGTCCTTGAAGCTGCGCGCCTTGCCGGTCCCGACATTGAACAGCCCGGAGACTCGCGGCGTCGCGATCAGCCACATCATCACCCGCACGACGTCGTCGACATAGATGAAGTCGCGGCGCTGATCGCCGTCGGCGATGCCCTCGCGATGCGACTTGAACAGCTGCACGACACGGCCCGCCTTGATGTCGTCGAAGCGGCGCGCGAGCACGCTCATCATCGGGCCCTTGTGATATTCATTGGGGCCGAACACGTTGAAGAATTTCAGCCCGGCCCATTGCGGCGGCAGAGGCGCGCCCTTCGCCGCGCGCTCGGCGACCGCAAGGTCGAACAGGTTCTTGCTCCAGCCGTACAGGTTCATCGGCCGCAGCCGCTTCAGCGCCTCGACCGACGCGTCGTCGTCAAACCCCTGTTCGCCGTCGCCATAGGTCGCGGCCGAGGAGGCATAGATGAACGGCGTGGCATTCGCCGTGCACCAGTCGAGCAGCCGCATCGAGAGACGGAAATTGGTCTCGATCACCAGGTCGCCGTTGATTGCCGTAGTCTCGGAAATGGCGCCGAGATGGATCACGGCGGTGAGCCGCCGCCCCTTCAGCCAGTCGCCAAGCTCGGCCGGCGGAACGACATCGGCAAGCTGGCGCTTGGCCAGGTTCCGCCACTTGCCGTCCTGCCCAAGCAGATCGCAGACCGCGACGTCGCTGCGCCCGGCGTCGTTCAACGCGGCCACGACGTTCGATCCGATAAAACCGGCGCCCCCGGTTACCAGAAACATGATGAAATCCCGCCAGATTCCTTTGCAGCCGTCAGCTTTGCCCCACTCCCGCGTCACAGGCAACGACGGCTTTACCTCTCGTCGCGAACCGGTTACCGACTTGGCCGCGCCCGATCGGCCCTGGCCTATTTAGAAATGAATATTGATTCAATATCTGATATCGAAACACAGGATACCGGGGATACCAGACCTATCCTCGTCGTGCCCTATGTTTGGATCGGCGATTTCGTGCGCGGCCACACTGTGGTCAGGGTGCTCCGCAAGCGGTGGCCGAACCGGCCGATCGACCTTCTGACATCCAGGCTTTGCGCCCCTTTGGTCGATTATATGCCCGATGTTCGCGCCGGGATCGTGTCCGACCTGCCGCGCAGCCGGCTGGCGCTGGCCCAGCAGCAGGCGCTCGCGACCGAGCTCCGCCGACGGAACTACGCCACCGCGCTGGTGCTGCCGCGGACCTGGAAGGCCGCTCTCGCACCGGCGCTGGCGGGCATCCCGGAACGGGTCGGCTTCTTTGGCGAGGCGCGGTTCGGCCTCATCAACGCGATGCGATGGGGTGAAAAGCAGCAGCCGCGCTTCATCGACAAGAACGCGATCCTGGCGCTGCCCGACGGCGCCGCCCGCCCGCCGGAATGGCCGGTGCCACAGCTTCGGGTTCCCGCGGACGAAATCGAACGCTGGCGGCAGGCCAACGGCCTCGGCCGCGGTCCCGCCATCGCGCTCGGCCCCGGCTCGGTCGGCGCCTCGAAACGCTGGACCTATTATCCGGAGGCCGCGCGCCTGTTCGCCGAACGCGGCTTCGACGTCTGGGTGGTCGGCGGCCCCGGCGAGAAGGCGCTGGCGCAGGAGATCACGGCAGCCGGCGGCGCGCGGGTCCGCGACCTTACCGGCACCGATCTGCGCAACGGCATCGTTGCGATGGCCGCGGCCAGCGTCGCCGTGACCAACGACTCCGGGCTGATGCACATCGCCGCCGCAATCGGCACGCCGACCATGGGCATCTTCGGCCCGACCGATCCCTATCTCTGGGCGCCCCTCAACGGCCTCGCCGCGACAGTGCTGCAGACCAGGAGCAAGCTGTCGTGCCAGCCGTGCCAGCGCACGGTCTGCACCATGAACGATCATCGCTGCATGCGCGATATCGCCCCCGAAGAGGTCGTGGAGATTGCGCAGCGCGTGCTGGCTCAGGTCAGCGCGCGGTAGACCTTGGCGATCGCATTCGCCTCGGCATCGAGGCTGAACTTATCCACAACTCGTTGCCGCGCCCGCGCCCCCATCGCCGCGGCCGCTGCCGGATCGCGCATCAAGGGCTCCAGCGCGGCCACCAGCGCATCGGCGTCGCCAGGCGGCGTCAGCACGCCGGTGACGCCGTCCTCGACGACGAACTCGGCCGCGCCCGCGCGCGCTGCCACCAGCGCCGCGCCCGCAGACATCGCCTCGATCAGGGTCAGGCCGAAACCTTCATTGCGCGAGGTGAAGGCGTAGATCGTCAGCCGCTGATACCAGCGCATGACGTCCTCGATGGGCAGTTCGCCCGTGATGATGATGCGCGATTGCAGGCCGGCGGCCTCGATCTTCCGCTTCAGCTCGTTGGCAAAGGCGAGTTGCTCCGGCACCACGGCGCCGACAATGACGGCGGTGAAATCGGGATAGCGCGGCAGCAGCCTGCACATCGCCTCGACGAAGACGTCGCTGCCCTTCTGCGCGCGCACCCGCCCGAAACAGCCGATCGCATAGCGTCCCGGCAATCCGCTCTCGGCGAAGGCGCTCGCGCGATCGGCCGGCGGCGCATAGCGGTCGGTGTCGACGCCGTGCATCACCACTGTCGCGTCGCGCTTCAGATAGGAGGCCGACAGCGGACTGGTGGCGATGATCGCATCCATGTTGCGGATCAGCCAGCGCGTCAGCCAGGTGTGATGGCGCTGCGCGGCCGAGGTGAAGATCAGTTTCAGCGGCCAGCCGAGCGCCCGCAGCGCGAGCCCGACGATCATCTCGTCGTTGCGCCGCGCGTGCCAGATCAGCGGCGATGCGAGCCGCCACAGCCGCAGGAGATCGGCGAATCCGATCGCGTCGATGCCGTCGGGCCGATGCGAGCCGAGCCAGCCCGCGCGAAGCATTTTGGCGAGCTTCGGCGCGACCATGCGGTTGGTCGCGGTGACACCCGAATAGCGTCGGTGCAGATTGGGCACGATGAGCTCGAGCTCGCCGGCAGGTGTGTTCTCGATCGGCACTCAAGTCTCCGTTTCGTGCCAGTTCCTATACGCAACATTAAGCATAGTGGCCAGTTCGGCCGCGGCGAAACCCCCTCTTCACCGCACTCCCGCTAGCATCACCGGTTAAAGAACATCGGGAGAGCTCTATCCATGACCGTGCTCGTGACCGGCGGCGCCGGCTATATCGGAAGTCACATGGTTCATGCGCTGGTCGATGCCGGCGAGAGCGTCGTCGTGGTCGACAACCTTTCCACCGGCTTCTCTGCGTTCCTGCCCGAAGGCGTGCCGCTGTTCATCGGCGATGCCGGCGACGAGAACCTCGTCGAGGGCGTGATCGCCCAGCATGGCATCGACAGCATCATCCATTTCGCGGGCTCCGTCGTGGTGCCGGACTCGATGCGCGATCCGCTCGGCTACTACCGCAACAACACCATGACGACGCGCAGCCTGCTCAACGCGGCGGTGAAGGGCGGCGTCAGCCGCTTCATCTTCTCCTCGACCGCGGCCGTCTACGGCAACCCGGACCAGGTGCCGGTGCCGGAGATCGCACCGACGCGTCCACTGTCGCCCTACGGCTCGTCGAAGCTGATGACCGAGATCATGCTGCACGACGTCGCGTCCGCTCACGGCATGAGCTACGTCGTGCTGCGCTACTTCAACGTCGCCGGCGCCGACCCGAAGGGCCGCGCCGGCCTTGCCACCATTGGCGCCACCCATCTGCTCAAGATCGCGGTCGAGGCCGCTACCGGCCAGCGCGCCAAGATCGACGTGTTCGGCACCGACTATCCGACCCAGGACGGCAGCTGCATCAGGGATTTCATCCATGTCGGCGACCTCGTCGAGGCGCATCGCTCGGCGCTGTCCTATCTGCGCGCCGGCGGGCAATCGGTGACGATGAATTGCGGTTATGGCCGCGGCTATTCCGTGCTCGAGACGATCGAGGCGGTGCGCCGGGTCTCGATGCGCAACTTCGCGGTCGCCTACGCCGCACGCCGGCCCGGCGACATCATGACCATGGTGGCCGACACGACAAGGATCCGCTCGCTGCTCAACTGGACGCCGCGCTACGATGATCTCGAGACCATCGCGAGCCACGCACTGGCCTGGGAGGAGAAGCTGTTCCGGGAGCGCGCGGGCTCCGCGCGACAAGCGGAATCGGCCTAAAAAACAAACCGTTATCAAGCAGTTATTGTGCTTGAAAAAGCCCCGCCAAGCGGGCAAGGAGGTCCCGCAACCCTGACGGCCGGCGCTGCCCGCCGTCAATGGAACGCGGATGGCCCAGTTTCCAAAGAAAATTACCGACGATCCCTATGGCGCGGCGATCCTGATTCGCCGCCTGGTCATGGAACAAGGGATTACCTATTGGCGGCGCTATCTGACGGCGTTCGCCCTGATGGCCGTTGCGGCCGGCTCGACGGCCGGCGCCACCTACGTGCTCGGCCAGGTGATCAACCAGGCCTATGTCGACAAGAACATCCCCGGCATCGCCATGTTCGCCGGGATCACGGTGGTGCTGCTGTTCATCAAGGGCGTGGCGACCTACGGCCACATGGTGATCCTGAACAAGATCTCCAACGCCATCCTCGCCAGCAACCAGCGGCAACTATTCGCCAAGCTGATGAGCGAGAGCATCGGCTTCTTCTCGCAGCGGCACTCGTCGGAATTCCTGGCGCGGCTGACCGCCGGCGCCAAGTCGATCACCGACGTACTCAACATGCTGGTCAACGCGATCGGCCGCGACTTCCTGATGCTGATCAGCATGGTCGCCGTCATGGTCTGGCAGGACCCGCTGATGTCGTTCATCGGGCTCGTGGCGGTGCCGCCGGCGATGCTGATGCTGCGCAGGCTGGTGAAGCGGATCAAGGGGCTCGCCTACAACCAGTTCACCGGCACCGCCGACATCATGGAGACGATGCAGGAATCACTGCAGGGCATCCGCACCGTGAAGGCGTTCACGCTGGAAGGCACCATGCAGCAGCGGATCGACGAGCACATCGCAACCGTCGAGAGCAATGCCAACAAGATGGCGCGCGTCGCCAACCGTTCCAATCCGCTGATGGAGATGCTCGGCGGCTTCGCGGTTGCCGGCTGCCTGATGTATGGCGGCTACAGCGTGGTGGCGCTCGGTTCCACGCCGGGCCAGTTCTTCACGTTCCTGACCGCCTTCCTGATGGCGACCGAGCCGGCCAAGCGGCTGGCGCGGCTCAACATCGACCTCAATAGCCAGCTGGTCGGCGCGCGGATGCTGCTCGAGGTGGTCGATAGCCCGGCGAGCGAACAGACCGACGACGACAAGCCTGCGCTGAAACTCTCCGACGCGCGGATCGAGCTGCGCGATGTCAGCTTCGCCTATCGGCCGAGCGAGCCGGTGCTGAACCGCATGAGCTTCGTCGCCGAGCCCGGCAAGGTGACCGCGCTGGTCGGCCCCTCCGGCGGCGGCAAATCGACCGTGCTGGCCTTGCTGCTTCGTTTCTACGAGACGCGCGAGGGCGACATCCTGATCGACGGACTGCCGATCTCGTCAGTGTCGCGCAAATCGCTGCGGCAGCAGACCGCCTATGTCGGACAGGACGTCTATCTGTTCCGCGATACCATCCGCGCCAACATCGCCTTCGGCAAGCAGGGCGCCACCGAGCAAGAGATCGTCGACGCCGCCAAGGCCGCCTGCGCACACGACTTCATCATGAGCTTCCCGCTCGGCTACGACACGCCGGTCGGCGAACACGGCACCCAGCTGTCCGGTGGTCAGCGCCAGCGCATCGCGGTCGCCCGCGCGCTGATCAAGAACGCGCCGATCATCCTGCTCGACGAGGCCACCGCCGCGCTCGACTCCGAGTCCGAGAAGCAGGTGCAGGAAGCGATCGAGCATCTCTGCCAGGGCCGCACCACGATCGTGATCGCGCACCGCCTGCACACCATCATGCATGCCGATGCGATCCTGGTGGTCGAGGGCGGCGAGATCGTCGAGCGCGGACGTCACGAGGAGCTGCTGCGCCGCGGCGGCCGCTACGCCTCGTTCTTCCGCCTGCAGCACCACCACGACCCGTCGCCGCTGGCGCTGGCGCCGATCAGCGCCACCGGCTAGGGCGTCTCACCCCTTCGGGGCAATGCCTGCGCGCAGCACGCGCAGGACATTGCCGCCCATGACCTTGCGGATGTCGTCCTCCGAGAACCCGCGCGACATCAGCGCCTGGGTCACAGCGACGATCTCGCTGGCATCGAAGCCCGTGGTGGTCGAGCCGTCGAAATCCGAGCCGAGGCCGACATGGTCGATCCCGACCAGGTCGCGGACATGAGCGATCGCCCGCGCGACATTGTTCGGATCGAGCGAGCAGACCGCGCCTTGCCAGAAACCGATGCCGACCACGCCGCCGGTCCGCGCGACACCCCGGACTTCGTCGTCGGTGAAGTTGCGGTTGACCTTGCAGGTCGCCTGAACGCCGCCATGGCTCGATACCACCGGGCGCGTCGCCATCGCCAGCACCTCGGCGACCGCCGCGTGGCTCGCATGCGCGAGATCGACGATCATGCCCATCGCCTCCATCCGCTGCACCGCCTGCCGGCCGAGCGGCGTCAGGCCGCCCTTTGCGACGCCGTGCATCGAGCCTGCGACATCATTGTCGAAGAAATGCGCGAGACCGGCCATTCTGAATCCGGCGCCGTAGAGCACGTCGAGATTGGCGATATTGCCCTCGATGTTCTGCAGGCCCTCGACCGACAGCATGCCGCCAACCACCGTCGCGCCGTTCTTGCGGTCGGCGAGCAGGCGGTCGAGGTCGGCCGGCGTTGCGATCAGGCGCAGCCGCCCGGCGGACTGTTCGGCGGAGCTCCGCAATTTCTCGGCATGCCACAGCGAGCGCTGCAGCAACGAGAACCACGTCCGTGGCGGCTGCAGATCGATGATGGCGAGGTTGGTGATGGTGTCGGTGTCGGCGCCGTTGGCATCATAGTTCTGACCCTTGGGCGACTTCGTGACGGACGAGAACACCTGCAGCGCGTAGTGCCCCTCGATCAGGCGCGGCAGATCGATATGGCCGCGATCGGATCGCGCGATCAGGTCGCGCTTCCACAACAGGCTGTCCGCATGCATGTCCGCCACGTCGAGCGTCGCCTGCAAGTCTTTTGCGGCGGGCGTGATATCCAGCGCCACGCGTTGGACCCTGTTCTGCGCCCGGTCGAGACGCTCCGGGACGACGGTGAAAAGCCGAACGGCGGCGGCGATCAGGGCCACAACGATCAGCACCACGCCGATCGAAAGCCATTTCCTCATGGGCCCCACCGGCATTGTCGACCAAAGGCGGCCGCGCTCGGCGGAAAGCTGGCCTCACCTCTGCGCCGGATGCAGCCGCGGCCACTAGCCCTGAGCGGCGTAAGCGCGTAAATACCGCCCGCGCTCCCTCCTTCAACCCTCCGGGACCCGTTCATGAACGCCGCATCCACCGTCATTCCGCTTCCCCCGCAGCCCTCGCTTCCCGTCGTCGGTGAATCCGGCACCTATCCGGTCCGCCGCATCTGGTGCGTTGGCCGCAACTATCTCGAGCATATCAGGGAGATGGGCAATGACGAGCGCGCGCCGCCGTTCTTCTTCGGCAAGCATGCCGACATGCTGGTGCCCGACGGCGCGACCATCCCCTATCCGCCGCTGACCAAGGACCTGCATCACGAGGTCGAGCTGGTGGTGGCGATGAAGAGTGGCGGGCTGAACATTCCCGCCGACAAGGCGCTCGAGCATGTCTACGGCTATGCCGTCGGCATCGACCTGACCCGCCGCGACCTGCAGATCGCCTCGCGCAAGAAGGAGCGGCCCTGGGAGATCGGCAAGTCGTTCGACTATTCCGCGCCCTGCTCGGCGATCCAGCCGGCCGCGAAGATCGGCCACCCGACCGCGGGCAAGATCTGGCTCACCGTCAACGGCAAGGAAGCCCAGAAGGGCGACCTCACCGAGCTGATCTGGAACGTGCCTGAAATCATCTGGCAGCTCTCGCAGCAGGTGAAGCTCGCCGCCGGCGACATCATCATGACCGGCACGCCCGCGGGCGTCTCGCAGCTGCAGGTGGGCGACAAGCTCGAATGCGGTGTCGACGGCGTCGGCAAGCTCGCGGTGACGATCGGCAAGCCGGAATAACCGCCTCGGGAACGAGGCAAGGCCCAAAGCCCCGGACCTCAGGTCCGGGGCTTTTTGCTGTGCGCGGTCAGCGCATCGTGCCGGGCATGCAGGGCGGCTCGGTGAAGGGAGCGGTCGCGAACGATCCAACCTTCGGCGCGCGCACGCAATCGGTGGTCTTGCTGCTGACCGTCGTTGTCGTCATCGAAGCATTGGCGCGCCGCACCGCAGCGTTGTTGCCGGCGGCGGACGCCTGCGCCGAACAGGCGGCTGCCGCAACCAGCGCAAGCGCCGCGAGGGTCACTTTGGTCATGGGATTTCTCCGTACGGTGGATGAAGCCGACCTAGCTCGGCTCCTGTGTTCAGGACCGCGCGCGCCCGGAAATTATTTCATCACGCGCGATCACCGCGTCGCGAGCGCCCGATCACATCGGATGGAGCGGGGAATACCGGAGCGACCGGGGCACTCCATGTCATCAAGGCCGCGCGCAAAACGCGGCGACGACGGTATGGAGGTTTTCATGATCGATCTTCAACGACCCGGCGTACGACTTGGCTTGGCTGCGATTATGTCCGCGGCAATGGCGACCGCTTGCTTCGCACAGGCGGCGGTCAAGCAGCCCCGCGCCTACGCGTCAAACGAAACCGCGAGCAGGCCGTGGTCGGCGCCGGTCGGCCATCGCCAGCCGCGCGCCGCCGATATTCCGGCGACGACATCGACATCGCAGCAGGTCATCGATCAGGAGGACGCGATCGTCGACCGCAAGATCAAGGGGATTTGCCGCGGCTGCTAGAACATGATCCGGAAAAGTGCGAAGCGGTTTTCCGAGCAGGTCATGCTTAAAGACAAGGAGCCACACCTCGGTCTCGCCAGCGGCGGATCCTACTGCCTTTCGGCGGCCTGCGGCGCCGCCGGGCCGAGATGCGTCTTCTCGTACTCGAGCCACAGTTCGAGCAGCGCCATGAATGCCACCACCGCCCCGGCGGCGATGGCAAAATGCATCGCGCGGGTATGCGTGAAGCCGAGCAGCCAGGGCGAGACGATCAGCCAGCAGCCGACGGCCAGGTTGATCCATTCTTCCCAGATCGAGAACGCGACGATCGCCGCCAGCGACATGATCGCGATCGCCGCGCCGCTGATCCTGAGATCGATCGCCGCGGTCGGATTGGCCTGCACGAACAGCCACGGCGCGGCGAGCAGGAAGATCGCGGCGACGAGGTTATAGAGATCGAGCGCTGATTCTTTTCGCCATTTCGTCATCGATTGCTCCCTTGCTGCTCAAACCCGCTGCTGATGCGCCTCGGGCGCATTGATGTCCCTGCCCGTATAGTCGGTCATCATCGCGGTCGCGACCAGCGTGATGATTGCGCAAGCCGCGATATAGGCCGCGATCGCGGTCGCCGAATGGAACGTGCCGAACAGCCAGGTCGCGATCAGCGGTGCCGGACCGCCGGCGATCACGGAAGCAAGCTGATAGCCGAGCGAGGCGCCGCTGTAGCGCAGGCGACCAGTAAAGCTCTCTGCGATCAGGGCCGCCTGCGGGCCGTACTGCATGTCGTGCGGAATCAGCGACAGGAAGATCGCAAGGAAGATGATCGTTTCCGATCCGGTGTTAAGCATCGCGAAATAGATGAAGCCGAACACGCCGGTCACGGCAGCGCCGATCATGTACATGTTCTTGCGGCCGATCTGATCGGAGATGTGCCCGCACAGCGGGATCGAGACGAACGACAGCACCGAGGCCGCGAGCACCGCGGTCAGCAGGAAGTCACGCGACACATGCAGCGTTCCGACGCCGTAGGAGAACACGAAGGCGGTGAAGATGTAGAACGGCGCCTGCTCGGACATCCGCGCGAAGGCGGACAGCAGGATCTCCTTCGGATGATCGCGGATCACCGTCAGCATCGGCGTGCGGTCGAGCTGACGCTCGGCCAGCAGCTTGCTGAACACAGGCGTTTCCAGAATGCCGAGCCGGATGTAGAGGCCGACACCGACCAGGACGATGCTGAGCGCGAACGGAATGCGCCAGCCCCACGCCAGGAACTGGTCGCCCGACATCTGGCTGAAAGCCAGCACCGCGAGATTGGCGAGGAACAGTCCGCAGGGCACGCCGAATTGCGGCCATGACGCGATCAGGCCGCGGGAGCGATCGTTGCGCGCCCATTCCATCGACATCAGCACCGAGCCGCCCCATTCGCCGCCGACGCCGACGCCCTGGATGAAGCGCAACACGGTCAGGATCACCGCACCCCAGATGCCGATGCTGGAATAGGTCGGCACCAATGCGACCGCCGCGGTCGCCAGTCCCATCAACAGCAGCGTCGCGATCAGCGTCGACTTGCGGCCGATGCGGTCACCATAGTGCCCGAAGATCGCAGCCCCGATCGGCCGCGCGACGAAGCCGACCGCATAGATGGCGAAGGCCTCGAGCGTGCCGACCCAGGGATCGGAATGCGGAAAGAACAGTTTTGCGAAAACCAGGCCGGTGACGGTGCTGTAGAGAAAGAAGTCATACCACTCGATCGCGGTCCCGACCGTGGAGGCGATCACCGCACGGCGCATCTGCAGCTGATGCTCGGATGGTGTGAGCTGGTTGGCGTCGAGGCCAGGGGTTGGACGAAGCGTTGGGCCAAATGTTGCCATGGGGGTGTCTCCCTCGCAGGCCCCCGGACGGTTATTGACTGTGGTTCGTTTGAGTACGAACGATAACGCGCGCCGGAAAGTTCCACCGGAACGGACCGTCGAGGCTTGAACTTTAGTCGGCCTTCAGTCGGCCACGGCGAGCAACAATCGCAACGCGCCGAAGCGTCGTCCGCCACCGCTCGCCCACCGGGGGACCATGCTTCGCAGATGGCTGCCGGATGCGGCAGCCGCCGGGCGGCTTCGTCAATCTGCCGCGCTTCGTCTCACGACAGCCCGAGGGCCCGCCCGTCGCTGCGCGGATCGTGCGCCCCGGTGATGCTTCCGTCGGCGTCGATCCGGATCGCACCCGGATGTCCCGCGAGCGGGCTCTGGGCTGGTATCGGACTGATTTCGTGGCCGCGCCCGGCGAGCGCCTTGAACACCGCTTCACCGGCATCCTTCTCCAGCTTCAGGCTGTCGCGCGCATCGGAGAACGTCTTGCCGAGCAGGAAGCGCGGTCGCGACAGCGCGGTGAGCGGATCCATGTTGTAGTCAATCAGCCTGGTCAGCACCGCCGTGAGCGTCTGCGGCTGCCCGTCGGCTCCCTGCGTGCCGTACAGCAGATGCGGCCGTCCGCCCTTGAGATAGATTCCCGGATTGAGCGTGTGGAACGGCCGCTTGCCCGGCTTGAGGCAGTTGGGGCTGGCCGGGTCGAGGTTGAACGACGCACCGCGGTTATGCCAGATGATGCCGGTGTCGCCGGCCACCATGCCGCTTCCCCAATCGTAGTAGACGGTTTGCAGCATGCTGACGCAATTGCCGTCCCGGTCGGTCGCGGCGAGATAAACTGTGTCGCCCTTGTTGAACACGTACGGCCACGGCATCGCCTTCTCGAGGTTGATCGCCTTCGCGCGCGCGTCGAGGTAGCTCGCCGAGAGCAGCTGATTGACCGGAACGTCGACGAATTCCGGATCGCCGATGTAGCGGCCGCGGTCGATGAAGGCCTGCTTCACCGCTTCGACCAGCAGGTGATAGTAGTCCGCGCTCCCTTCCGGATATTTCGCAAGCTCGAAGCGGTCGAGGATGCCCATGATCTCGAGCGTCGTGAGACCCTGCGTCGGCGGGCGCAGCCCGAGCAGCTCGCCGCCGCGATAACCGACGCGCAACGGCGTCTCGTCGCGAGCGCGGCAGCGCGCCAGATCGTCGGCGGTCAGCGGCGAGCCGATCTGCTTCAGTCCGGCCGCAATGCGCGTGGCGAGCTTTCCTTCGTAGAAATCGCGCCCGCCATTTGCCGCCAGCATCTCCAGCGATTTCGCGAGTTCAGCCTGGACCAGCGGCTCGCCGATTTCAGGCATCCGGCCGGCGGGCATGAAGATGCGCTGGATGTCGGGCCAGTCCTTCAGGTTCTTCGCTTCCATGTCCTGCCAGAAGCGCTGCGACGGCGTGACCGGGAAGCCCTTGCTGGCGTATTCGATCGGGCGCGCGAACAGCGACGCCCAGCTTTGCTTTCCGGCCCAGGACTTGCGGCTGAAATCGAACGCCTGGTCCCAGACGTCAACGGTCGTGGCCACGGTCAGCGCCGACCCCGGCCCCCGGATCGGGACCGAGCCGCTGTAGTTCGGCAGGTTGAGCGCAGCCTGACCTGCGCCGGACAGCGTCCGGACATTTCCCTTGCGGTCACTGATCACCATGAAGCTGTCGCCGCCGAGGCCGCTGAAATGCGGATAGGTCACGCATAGCGTGGCACCGATGGCGATGACCGCCTCGATCGCATTGCCGCCCTTGCGCAGCACCTCGAGCCCCGCCTGCGTGGCGAGCTCGTGCGGGCTCGTCACCATGCCGGTCTTCGATCGCGCCAGCGCACCGGTATTGTCGAGGGCCCAGAGCGGTCGCGGCGCCGCCGCGGCGACCGCCGTGAGCATGGACCCGACCAGCAACTCCCTGCGCGACATGCCAAGATTGGCCATTCGACTTCCCTCCCCGCTTCCTCGTTGTGTCGATGTTGTGCGATCGCGGGCTGCGGACACCGCGACGTCCAAATCCCAGAAGGACCACCACTGGCATTTGGCATACCAAGATTGAAGAAAATTCTTACTTCGGTCAAGCCCGTTGAGAAGGCGCGAGCGAGGTCGAGCCCACCCTGACCCGATCATGATGGTCATAAAATCGATGCGGGGCCGCGCGCGGCCCGGAGGATCGCGCCGCGCCGACGCGCCGAGCTCTAAGCCCGATCGCTGCGGCGGTACGGCACGTAGCGCGGCGTCCAGACCTTGGCGTGAATCCGCGCCTCGACCTGGTCGATCGGAACGTCCTTCGCCAATCCCTCCTTGTGCGCCTGCAGCGCGACCGCAAGCGCCACGGTCTGCGAGACGTCGCGCAACGCGCTGACCGGCGGCAGCAGATTGTGCTTCGGGTTGTCGCGCGCCGGCGAGACGCTGGCCAGCGCCTTGGCGGCGGCCATGAACATGCCGTCGCTGACCCGGCTGGCACCGACCGCGAGCGCGCCGACGCCGACACCCGGGAAGATGTAGGAGTTGTTGGTTTGGTCGACCTTGAAGCGCGCGCCGTCGCGCATGATCGGCGGGAACGGGCTGCCGACGCCGATCAGCGCCCGCCCCTCGGTCCACGCCTCGATATCGACCGGCGTCGCCTCCTCGCGCGAGGTCGGATTGGACAGCGGGAAGATCACCGGTCGCTTGTTGCATTCGGCCATCGCGCGGACGATCGGTTCGGAGAATGCGCCGGCCTGGCCGGAAACGCCGATCAGCACGGTCGGCCTGGCATTGCGCACGACGTCGAGCAGCGCGATCTTGTCGGGATGGCTGAGCTGCCAGCCCGCGATCGCCTGCCTGTCCTGCACGAACGGAAGCTGGAACGGGGCGAGCCCGCTCATACCCTCGAGCAGCAGCCCGTCGCGGTCGACCATGAAGAAGCGCTTCGCCGCCTTGCTCTCCGACAGGCCGGCATCGACCATCGCGGCGCGGATCAGGCTGGCGATGCCGCAGCCGGCCGAGCCTGCGCCCAGCACGGCGACGCGCTGCTCGGTGAGCGGCACGCCGGTGACGTTGATCGCGGAGAGCAAGGCGCCGGTCGCCACCGCCGCGGTGCCCTGGATGTCGTCGTTGAAGGTCAGGAGCCGGTCGCGATAGCGCTCGAGCATGCGCGTCGCGTTGTTCTTGGCGAAATCCTCCCACTGCAGCAGGACGCGCGGCCAGCGCTTCACCACCGCCGCGACGAAAGCCTCGATGAAGTCGTCATAGGCCTGGCCGCGGACGCGCTCGTTGCGCCAGCCGACATAGAGCGGATCGGCGAGGCAATCGGGATTGTCGGTGCCGACGTCGAGCATGATCGGCAGCGTCGTCGCCGGATGCAGGCCGCCGCAGCCGGTATAGAGCGCGAGCTTGCCGATCGGGATGCCCATGCCGCCGGCGCCCTGGTCGCCGAGGCCGAGGATGCGCTCGCCGTCGGTCACCACGATCGCCTCGACGTGATCGAAGCGCGGATGGGCGAAAATGCGATCGATCCGGTGCTGATGTGGGATGCTGAGGAACAGCCCGCGCGGCTTGCGGAACAGCCGACTGAATTTTTGGCAGCCCTCGCCGACGGTCGGCGTGTAGACGATCGGCAACAGCTCTTCCAGATTGCCGACCAGGAGCGCGTAGAACAGCGTCTCGTTGGTGTCCTGCAGCTCGCGCAGAAAGGCATAGCGCTCGATGTCGGTCTCAAAGCCGCGCAGCGCCTCGAGGCGGCGCGAGACCTGCTCGTCCAGCGTCAGGATATTGGGCGGCAACAGGCCATGCAGGTCGAACGCCTCGCGCTCAGCCTCGGAGAAGGCCGTGCCCTTGTTCAGCTGCGGATCGGCCAGCAGCTCGTAGCCGCTCAGCGCAGTGGTCGCAAAAGCTCCTGATGACTCCGACATGGCAAGGTCCCCTCAATGCGAAACGCCAGATGGGACGTTATCACGCCCATGTAACGGATCGGAGCGCGAAGGCGCGCCGCCGCGCAAAGTTGAACGGCCCCGACGCTGCGGCTGCACCTCCTGACCGACACCAACATACCTTGGTATAGCCCGCCTGATTCCTTGTGATGGCCCGTGCTTACGCCCGTACAGTTGAGCGATGACGAGAGATTTTTACACTCGCGGCTACTCCAACGTGATCAGGATCACTGCTCCGAGCCGTCAATCGCAAGACTGTCACGCGTGGCAGGTGTCGACTGGAACGCGGGTTTCGAGGACCACTCAGATGATCGTCAACATTCAGAAGCTGAACGGCCTGTGGCACCTGATCGTCGGGTCGTGCAAGATCCGAACTCCGTTCCTGGAGACCCAGGACAGGGAGTGGGTCGTCGCCTATGCCAGGCGAATCTACCCTGGCGCCAAGGTTTTCGAGCGCCACTGACGCTGTTGCGCCTCACAGCTCTCGTCCCAGACAAACAGCCCCGGAGCATGCTTCGGGGCTTTTGCTTCCAACGCGGCAACGCCGCCGCGGTCAGTGCAGCGCCGACATCACGATCAGGCCGAGGATCAGCGCGGTCGCGGAATATTTGAGCGTGTAGTACACGTTCCGATTCCACTCCTTCACCTTGCGGCTGGCGAGATGGATCTCGTAGAGCTTGCCGAACACCTTGTTCAGCGCGCCGACGTGCTCGCCGTCAACGTTCTGGGTCGCCGACGCCTTGACGATGTTGTGGCTGACCCAGCGGTTCATCGCCGTCATGAAGCCGAACTTCATCGGGCGCTCGACGTCGCAGAACAGGATGATGCGGTTGACGTCGGTCTTGTTCTCGGCACTGTGGATGAAGGTTTCGTCGAACATGAAGGCCTCGCCGTCGCGCCAGACGCATTCGACGCCGTCGACGAGGATGCGGCACTGGTTCGAGTTCGGCGTCACGAGGCCGAGGTGATAGCGCAGCGAGCCGGCGAAGGGATCGCGGTGCGCCCCGAGCTTACCGCCCGGCGGCAGCATCGCGAACATCGCGCCATGCACGTTCGGAATCGAGTTGAGCAGCTCCACCGTCTTCGGGCACAGCGTCCGCGCCGACGGCAGGAAGTCGTCGTACCATTTCAGATAGAAGCGCTTCCAGCCGCTCTTGAAGAAGGAGTAGAAGCCCCAGTCGTTGTTCTTGGCCGCGGCACGGATGAAGCCTTCGTCGAACAGGCGCGTGGCCTCGTCGCGGATCGTCTCCCAATTGTCGGAGAGCTTCTTGAGCTCGGGAAACTGCTCGACCGGAATGACCGGCGCGTTGGGCACGGCGGAGCCGGCATACATCAGCACATTGTAGGGCGCGAGGTAGGTCGAGTGATCGCCGAGCTGGCGAGCGAAGCGCAACCGATGCTTGCCGCGGAAGTGGACGTAGAGCGTAGAGGCCACCAGCACGTAAAGAATGACGAGCTGCGGCGCGAAGAGCTGTCTCAACATGATCCGTCTATGATCGCTGCCCCGCCGACGCCCTTCATGCCCCGCCCCGCAGGAGCCTTGCCCTTCACGGGTGGCCCAGTCCGGGCAGCGAAACGCGTCGCCGTCCGCGAAAACTCCCCTGTTTCATAGTGACTTGGCACTGCGGCGCGGTCTGGCAAATGAGCCGGAATCGTTGCCGCGGTGCCGTCCCGGACGAGCCAATGTAAGCGTTCGCTCACCAAATGTGAAGCATCGCGCCGCACTGGTGCCAACCTTGTGACACTATTCACACATCGAATTCGCCATTGACAAACTGATTAGACAATTCCTAATCCTGAGATGACCCGCCGAAGAACGCGGACATCCAAAGGGAGGAATGATGAGACAGTTTCTGGCGGCAACCATTGTCGCGGTGATCACCACGGCCGCTCACGCCCAGGTTTCCGACGACGTCGTGCGCATCGGTGTGCTGACCGACCTGTCGAGCTGGGGACGCGACAATTCGGGCCCGGGCTCGGTCGAGGCGGCCAGGATGGCGGTCGAGGAATTCGGCCCCACCGTGCTCGGCAAGCCGATCGAGATCATCTCCGCCGACCACCAGATGAAGACCGATGTCGGCGTGCAGATCGTGCGTGGCTGGTTCGACAACGGCAAGGTCGACGCCGTCGTCGACATCCCGAATTCCGGCATCGCGATCGCCGTGCACAACATGGTGCGCGAGCGCAACAAGATCGCGCTGTTGTCCGGTCCCGGCGCGAGCTCGCTGACCGACGAATTGTGCAGCCCCAACACGGTGCATTTCGCCTACGACACCTACGCACTGTCGAAGGTGACGGCCTCGGCCGTGATCAAGGAAGGCGGCAAGTCCTGGTTCTTCGTCACCGCGGATTACGCCTTCGGCCAGCAGCTCGAGAAGGACGCGACGCGCTTCATCAACGAGATGGGCGGCAAGGTGCTCGGCAGCGTCAAGCATCCGACCAACACCGCCGACTTCTCCTCCTTTGCGCTGCAGGCGCAGAGCTCGAAGGCCGACGTGGTGGCGTTCGCCAATGCCGGCCAGGACACCGACAATTCGATCAAGCAGTCCGGCGAGTTCGGCCTCGTGCAGGGCGGCCAGAAGCTGGTCGGGCTCTTGATGTTCGACACCGACGTGCATGCGATCGGCCTCAACGCCGCGCAAGGCACCTACATGACGACGGCGTCGTACTGGAACATGGACGAGAAGACGCGCGCCTGGTCGAAGAAGTTCTACGCCCGCGCCAATGTGATGCCGACCATGATCCAGACCGGCGTCTACGGCTCGGTGCTGCATTATCTCAAGGCGATCCAGGCCGCCGGCACCGACGATCCGAAGGCGGTGATGGCCAAGATGCGCGAGCTGCCGATCGAGGACACCTTCGTGCATGGCGGCAAGCTGCGCGAGGACGGCCGCGTGATCCGCGACATGTATCTGGCGAAGGTGAAGAAGCCTTCGGAATCCAAGGAACCGTGGGACTATCTCGACATCGTCAAGACGGTGAAGGGCGATGACGCCTATCGTCCGGTCTCCGAGTCGAAGTGCCCGCTGCTCAAGAAATAGGATCGATCGCGTGGCCAACGAAGAAACTTATGATTGCGACGCGCTGGTCGTCGGCTCCGGCTGCGCCGGGCTGTCGGCGGCGGTCACCGCCGGCCATCACGGCCTCAAGGTCCTAGTGGTCGAGAAGGAGCCGCGGTTCGGCGGCACCACCGCGCGCTCCGGCGGCTGGCTGTGGATCCCCGGCACCTCGCTGGCCAAGGCCTGGGGCATCGAGGAGAGGACCGATCAGGCCAAAACCTATCTGCGCCACGAGGCCGGCAACAGCTTTGACGCCGCCCGCGTCGATGCGTTCCTGACCGAGGGGCCGAAGGCGGTCGACTTCTTCACCACCAGCACCGCGGTACGCTTCGACATGCCGCTGACCTTCCCGGACTATCATGCGGAAGCGCCGGGCGGCGCGCAGGGCGGCCGCTCGATGGTGACGCGGCCGTTCGACGCCCACGAGCTCGGCGACGCTCTCAAGAATCTCGGCAGCCCCCTGCCCGAGCTCACCGTGTTCGGCATGATGCTCGGCTCCGGCAAGGAGATCGTGCATTTCATGCGCGCGACCCGGTCGCTGACCTCGGCGGCCTATGTCGCCAAACGGCTGTCGAAGCACGCCATCGACGTGATGCGCAACGGCCGCGGCATGACGCTGACCAACGGCAACGCGCTCGCCGGACGGCTGGCGAAATCCGCCTTCGACCTCAAGATCCCGCTCTGGCTCAACTCGCCGGTGCGCGAATTGATCGTCGAGAACGGCGCGGTGCGCGGCGCGGTCGTCGTGCGTGAAGGGCGCCCGATCCGCGTCAACGCCAAGCGTGGCGTGGTGCTCGCCTGCGGCGGTTTTCCGCACGACGTCGCGCGACGGCAGAAGATGTTTCCGCATGCGCCGACCGGAAAAGAGCACTACTCGCCGGGCCCGACCGGCAACACCGGCGACGGCCTGCGCCTTGCGGAATCCGCCGGCGGCCGCGTCGACGACTCGCTGCCGAATGCCGCGGCCTGGGTGCCGGTCTCGGTCACGACGCGCAAGGACGGCTCGAAAGGCGTGATGCCGCATTTCATCGATCGCGCCAAGCCGGGCGTGATCGCGGTGATGGCCGACGGCAGGCGCTTTGCCAATGAAGGCAATTCCTACCACGACTTCGTGCAGGCGATGATCAAGGCGGCGAAGCCCGGCGAGGAGATCGCGGCGCATCTCATCTGCGATCACGAGACGCTGCGCAAATACGGCCTCGGCTGCGTGCCACCGCGCCCCATGCCGCTCGGCCATCACCTGAAGACCGGCTATCTCAAGCGCGGCGCGACGTTGGCGGAGCTCGCCGCGCAGGCCGGCATCGACGCCAAGGCGCTCGAGGCGACCGTCGCGGAGTTCAACACCACCGCGGCGGAGGGACGCGATCCCGCCTTCGGCAAGGGCTCGCGCGCCTATAACCGCTACCAGGGCGATGGGCTGCACGGACCCAATCCCTGCATCGCGCCGATCCGGCACGGGCCGTTCTACGCCATCAAGATGGTGATCGGCGATCTCGGCACCTATGCCGGCATCCGGACCGATGCCAATGCCCGCGCGCTCGACGCCGACGGCCAGCCGATTGCCGGCCTCTATGCCGCCGGCAACGACATGGCGAGCATCATGGGCGGCAACTATCCCGGCGCCGGCATCACGCTCGGGCCCGCGCTGACCTTCGGCTACATCGCGGGCAAGCACATTGCAGGTGAGGCGGCGGCGGAGAGAAGCAAGTTGTGAGTACCGTCATCCCCGCGCAAAGGCTTCGCCTTTGTCGCTGGAGGTGCGAGCGGAGCGAGTCTCGAAGGATGGATCGGCCACCAGCCGGGCCGTGCATCCTTCGAGACGCCCGCTTCGCGGGCTCCTCAGGATGACGGGTGGGGACCTGTCACTCACAACGACTTCCCGCGCAGATCGACGTCTCGCGGACGGCAAGGTTTCCTGCTAAGTGCGAACGCGCGAACCCAAACAGGGCCACATGACGAGAGAGAGCCGCGGCATACAGTCGATCGAGGTCGGCGGAGAATTGCTCCGCGCGCTGGCCCGCAGCGGCGAACCGATGATGCTGCGCGATCTCGCGCGCGAAGCCGGCATGCCGCCGGCCAAGGCGCATCCCTATCTCGTCAGCTTTTCCCGCATCGGCCTGATCGAGCAGGACGAGACCACTGGCCGTTACGAGATCGGGGCGCTGGCGCTCGAGCTCGGCCTGATCAGCCTGCGCCGGCAGTCCGCAGTGCGGATCGCATCGCCGCGGATCGCAGCGCTCGCCGACAGCATCAATCACGCGGTATCGCTGTCGGTCTGGGGCACCCACGGCGCGACCGTGGTGCGGCTCGAGGAGCCGAGCCATCCGGTGCATATCGCGATGCGCGTCGGATCGGTGGTGGCGCTGCTCGAGACCGCGACCGGCCGCGCCTTCGCCGCCTTCATGCCGCCGAACGCGATCAGGACCGCGCTCGAGAGCGGCCTCGATCGCCTCGGCGTCGGCTACAATCCGAAGCGTCCGCCGGCGGACGCGAAGACGGCCGAGATCCTCGCCGAGGTCCGCAGCCGCGGGCTGGCGCGAGCGATCGGCGATCCCCTGCCCGGCGTCAACGCCTTCGCCGCGCCGGTGTTCGATCACGCCGGCCACGTCGCGCTGGTCATCACCGCGATGGGGCCGGAAGGCACCTTCGACGCCGGCTGGGACAGCGCAATCGCAGCTGCGCTGCGCGATTGTGCGGGCGAGATCTCACGGCAACTGGGGCACGGCACGGCGCGGGCGTTGGAGTGATGCCAAGAAGTGAGAGGGCGGAACGAAGAGCAAAGCTCGGACAGATCATGTCGCGAGAATGCTGACGTATGATCCAGTCGTGCAACAAACTCGCTGTCGTCCCTGCCTAGTGCGCAATTGCGCACCAGGCAGGGACGACGACGGGGTATTTGGCGACATCAGAGCGTCGTTCCGCCGCGAAGGCGGCCCATCTGTTGCATGCGTCACCCCAGCAAAAAGCCCCGGTCGATGCCGGGGCTCTTCACGTGATCGATCGCTGCGGGCGCGGATCAGTAGCGGTAGTGATCCGACTTGTACGGACCTTCCTGCTTGACGCCGATGTAGTCGGCCTGGTCCTTGCGCAGCTCGGTCAGCTTGACGCCGATCTTGGCGAGGTGCAGGCGGGCGACCTTCTCGTCGAGGGTCTTGGGCAGCACGTAGACCTTCTTGGCGTACTTGCTGTCCTTGTTGTTGGCGAACAGCTCGATCTGCGCCAGCGTCTGGTTGGTGAAGGAGGCGGACATCACGAAGGACGGGTGACCCATCGCATTGCCGAGGTTCACGAGCCGGCCTTCCGACAGCATGATGATGCGGTGCTTGTCGGGGAATTCGATCTCGTCGACCTGCGGCTTGATGTTGGTCCACTTCAGATTGCGCAACGCGGCGATCTGAATCTCGTTGTCGAAGTGACCGATGTTGCAGACGATGGCGCGATCCTTCATCGCGCGCATGTGCTCGATGGTGATGATGTCCTTGTTGCCGGTCGCCGTGACGAAGATGTCGGCGCGCGGCGCCGCGTCTTCCATGGTCACGACCTCATAGCCTTCCATCGCCGCCTGCAGCGCGCAGATCGGATCGACCTCGGAGACCATGACGCGGCAGCCGGCCTGGCGCAGCGAGGCGGCCGAGCCCTTTCCGACGTCGCCGAAGCCCGCGACCATCGCGACCTTGCCCGACAGCATCACGTCGGTGCCGCGGCGGATGCCGTCGACCAGCGACTCGCGGCAGCCATAGAGGTTGTCGAACTTCGACTTGGTGACGCTGTCGTTGACGTTGATCGCCGGGAACAGCAGCGTGCCCTTGTTGGCCATCTCGTAGAGGCGATGCACGCCCGTGGTGGTCTCTTCCGAGACGCCCTTGATGTTCTTGGCGATCTCGGCGAACCAGCCCTTCGGCTTCTCCTTCAGGAGGCGCTTGACCAGCGCGTAGAAGATCTCCTCTTCCTCGGAGCCCGGCTTGTCGAGGAAGGCGGTATCGCCCTGCTCGGCGCGGTAGCCGGCATGCACCAGCATGGTGGCGTCGCCGCCGTCATCGAGGATCATGTTCGGCGTGCCGCCGCCGTGCCAGTCGAACAGCTTCGCGGTGTAGTCCCAGTACTCGGTCAGCGTCTCGCCCTTGATCGCGAACACCGGAATGCCGGCGGCGGCGATCGCGGCCGCGGCGTGATCCTGGGTCGAATAGATGTTGCAGGAGACCCAGCGGATGTCGGCGCCGAGCGCGGCCAGCGTCTCGATCAGGACCGCGGTCTGGATCGTCATGTGTAGCGAGCCCGCGATGCGCGCGCCCTTCAGCGGCTGCTTGGGGCCGAACTCCTCGCGGGTGGCCATCAGGCCGGGCATCTCGGTCTCGGCCAGCGAGATCTCCTTGCGGCCGAAATCGGCGAGCGCAATGTCCTTGACGATGTAGTCGGTGAAGCCGGGCTTCGTGGGGGCGTTCATTTGAGCGTCCTGTTGTTGAACTGGTCGTTCCGGGGCGCCTCGAAGAGGCGAACCCGGAATCTCGAGGTGATGATTAGGGATTCCGGGTTCGCTCGCTCTCGCGAGCGCCCCGGAATGACGCAAGTATCAGAGCGCGCGCTTCAGCTGCTCGACGAGATCGGTCTTCTCCCAGGAGAAGCCGCCCTCATTGTCGGGCGTGCGGCCGAAATGACCGTAGGCCGAGGTGCGCGCGTAGATCGGGCGGTTAAGATCGAGATGGCTGCGGATGCCGCGCGGAGTCAGATCCATCGCCTTGGCCGCCGCCTTCTCGAGCTGATCCTCCGACACCTTACCGGTGCCGTGGGTGTCGATGTAGATCGACAGCGGACGCGCCACGCCGATGGCATAGGCGAGCTGCAGCGTGCAGCGATCGGCGAGACCGGCCGCGACGATGTTCTTGGCGACATAGCGCGCGGCATAGGCGGCCGAGCGGTCGACCTTGGTCGGATCCTTGCCGGAGAACGCGCCGCCGCCATGCGGAGCCGCGCCGCCATAGGTGTCGACGATGATCTTGCGGCCGGTCAGGCCGGAGTCGCCGTCGGGACCGCCGATGAAGAACTTGCCGGTCGGATTGATGTGCCAGATCGTCTTGTCGGTGATCCACTCCTTCGGCAGCGCCTCGCGGACGTAGGGCTCGACGATGTCGCGGATCTGCTTGGACGACAGGTCCTCGACCAGATGCTGGTGCGAGACCACGATCTCGCGGACGCCGACCGGCTTGCCGTTCTCGTACTGCACCGTGACCTGGCTCTTGGAGTCCGGACCCAGTACCTTCTCGCGGCCGGAGTGGCGCGCTTCGGAGATCAGCCGCAGGATCTTGTGGGCGTAGAAGATCGGCGCCGGCATCAGGTCCGGCGTCTCGTTGGTGGCGTAACCGAACATGATGCCCTGGTCGCCGGCACCCTCTTCCTTGACCTCGCCCGGTTGCAGCGCGTCGACGCCCTGCGCGATGTCGGCCGACTGCGGATGCAGCAGGATCTCGATGTCGCAGTTCTTCCAGTGGAAGCCGTCCTGCTCGTAACCGATGTCCTTGATTGCAGAGCGAACCACGCTCTCGATGTGGTCGTTGGTGACCGAGCTCGGGCCGCGCGTTTCGCCGGCGATCACCACCTTGTTGGTGGTCGCGAGCGTCTCGCACGCCGCGCGGATCTGCCACGGGTCGATGCCCGCTTTCGGTCCCTCGCGATAGAACAGATCGACGATCTCATCCGAAATACGATCACAGACCTTGTCCGGATGGCCTTCCGAGACCGACTCGCTGGTGAACAGGTAAGACGCGCGCATCAAGCAAACCCCTTGTTAAGTCGAAGTCCGACGTTGGTTGGTGAATATGTCCCCGGCATGTCAGTCTCGTCGCCGCGAGATGACGTAGGATTCGTCGTAGAACCACAGCCCGTTGTGTTTGCGGAGAACTTCGCGTGTGGCCTCGAGAGCTCGTCCGTTTTCGGTCGTTTCGGTCAACCGCTCATCTTCGATCTGCGCGACATACACCGCCGCATTCCACGCAGCAAAGGCCGTCGAGGTTCCGATCGAGCCGGTCACCTCATTGGGCAGCGCTTCCATATCATATCGGAAGATCGAACGGTTATCGGCGTAGGCGTTGAAGTTCAGCTCGCGGCCGGCGGAGCCCAACTCGTATTTCACCGCGCGCAGTATCTCATGGCGGCTAACGGCGAAAGGATTTTCTCCGGGCCAGACCGCTTGAATCATTTCAAGCCCGGGATCGCCGCCGTGGGAGTGGATTCCTATCAGCCGCCCGCCGCCACGCAGCGCGCGGGCCAGCGGCGCGATAATCCGCTTGGCGCGGAAGTTCACCGAGGATTTGGCACGGTAAGGTTGCGAGGCGATCACAAGATCGAAATTGGCTTCGGTGCGGCCGGCCCGCGGAATGATGGAATCGAGCAGGAACCGGTGATCGTCCCGGTACAGGACCAGCGCCACCGGCCGCTCATAGATCGGCATCGCATTGCCGGGGCTGAGATTGGCGCGCCAGTTCTGCTCCAGAAACGGACCGAGTTCGGCGATCTGGGCCTCGAACTCACCCGACGACGCTCCCCGCAGAGCTACCTCGTGCCAGATCATGCTGGCGGCCGCCGCGGAGTTCTTGGGCGTCAGCCACGGCGCCTCGGCGTAATACATGTTGGTGAACACGAAGACGCTGGCCGGATGCTCGAACAGGCGGTCGGGGACCTTGTCGAGGGTGAGGCGGACGTCCTCCAGGCTCAGTTCCTTGCCGGCGACATAGAACGGCATATGTGGGAAGCGGCCATGCATGGCGCGCAGGACCCGGGCCAGCACCGTGCCGTCGCCCATTCCGGCATCGAACACCCGCAGCGCCGGCGGCCGCGGATGGATGGCCGCCAACTCCAGCGCAACCCGGTCGGCGATCACCCGCTTCTCGCTGCAGGTGTGGACGAACAGCAAATAGCGCTGGCGGTTCTCGAAAAACCGGAAATTGCCCCGCGGATCGCGCTTTTCCGGCGGCACCACGAGGCCCCGCGGCGGCGCCACGCCGCCCGGCGTCGAAGTCGCGATGAAGACGTTGATACGGTCGAGCGTATCGATCGTGATGCGCTTGCCCTCCCGCAGCCGGTACACCAGCTTGCCGTCATTGACGGCACGGCGGCCGAACGTCGTCTCCGCCATGTCGGAGCGGCGGCAGAAATCCGTGATCTGGCTGAGGATTTCGTCGTTCTTCATGGCGCCTTGGGTGGGCAGCGGCGAGTGGGACGAGAGTGGGCAGAAAAGATGACTAGCAGCGTCTTATCACCATTTTCCCACCAGTTGAACCCCCTCTGCTGCCCGATCACCAAACAGTCATGGACCGCCCCTTGGACCGGTCTCTTGGACCGCCCTGCCGTCGTCGATCGCCATGACGGCCTTACCCCGGATGACCGATGCGCCGCCTGCTCCTGATCCCCACCCTCCTTGCCGCTTTGCTCTGGTCGGCGCCCTGTTTCGCCCAGGCGCGCTCCCAGCTCGGCCCGCTCTGCACGACCGAGACCACGCCGGCCGACCAGATGATCGACGCCTGCACCAAGATCATCGCGCTGAAGGTGTTTTCCGGCGAGAAGCTCGCTACCATCTATTTCTGGCGCGCGGTCGGCTGGAACAAGAAGGGCAACTACGCCCGGGTGATATCCGACGCCACCGAGGCGCTGCGCCTCAAGCCCAGCACCGCCGTCTACAATTTGCGCGGCTCAGCCTATTTCGACAAAGGCGAGTACGACATCGCGATCGCCGACTTCAACGATGCGCTGCGCATGGGGCCGCCGAGCGGCATCATTTTTCACAACCGCGGCAACGCCTATCGCAGCAAGGGCGACTATGCCAAGGCGATCGCCGACTATGACGCCGCGATCAAGGCCGGTCCGAAGTCAGCCTTCTCCTATCAGAACCGCGGCGCCTCGAAGCGGGCGCTCGGCGATCTCGACGGCGCGCTCGCCGACATCAATGAGGCGGTCAGGATCGACCCGTCGCTGCCGCAGCCGCTGATCAGCCGCGCCGTGATCTGGCGCGCCAAGGGCGAGATCGAGCGCGCGATCGCGGACACGACGGAGGCGATCCGGCTCGCCAAGGCCAAAGCGCCCGTCAACATCATGACGCCGCCCGGCAGCGTGCTGATCTCAGCCTATACCCAGCGCGGCCTCAGCTACGAAGCGAAGGGTGATGCTGCGCATGCCAAGGAAGATTACGCCGCGGTGCTCGAAGGCGTGGCATCCGATGCCGGCAGCAAGGCCAACCAGGCCACCGCGAAAGTTCGGCTCGCGCTGCTCAAGGAGACCGACGCGGCACCGCGCAAGACCGCGGCAGCGCCGGCCGCCGAGAGCAGCCCGGCCGCGCCACCGGCCGCTTCCGTCAAGACACCGGCACCAGCGCCTGCCGCCGCGGCGGCCCCGGCGGCAGCAACCGGCCGACGCCTCGCGCTGGTGATCGGCAACGGCGCCTATGCGCATGTCAAGGCGCTGCCCAATCCGGCCAACGATGCGCGCGCCATCGCCGGGAGCCTGCGCGACATCGGCTTCACCGTCTCCGAGGGACACGATCTCGATCGCGACACGATGCGGAAGACGATCAATGATTTCCTGCGCGAGGCGGCGCGGTCGCAGATCGCCGTGGTCTACTATGCCGGTCACGGCGTGCAGGTCGACGGCCGCAACTATCTCGTGCCGGTCGACATCGAGTTCAGGGCGGGCGCGCGCATGACCGACGCGATGGTCGACATGGACACGATCATGGCCGGGCTCGACGACCAGATCCGCACCAACATCCTGATCCTCGATGCCTGCCGCAACAATCCGATGGCACCGCAGCTGGCCTCCGCAGGTCCAAGCCGCGGCATCGAAGCGGGCTCCGGCCTTGCCGCGCCCGCCTCGCTCGGATCGGGCTCGACGCTCGGCGCCGGCACGCTGATCGCGTTTGCGACCGCGCCGGGCCAGGTCGCGCTCGACGGCGAAGGCGCCAACAGTCCGTTCTCGGCGGCGCTGTCGCGCCATGTCGGCACGCCCGGCCTCGAGGTGCAGCAGATGCTGACCCGGGTCCGCGCCGAAGTCGTCGCCGCGACCAAGGGCAAGCAGGTGCCGTGGTCGAATTCGTCGCTGCTCGGCGAGGTCTATCTGGCGGAGCAGTGACACAGCGCTCTCCACGTCATTGCGAGCGCAGCGAAGCAATCCATGCCTCCATGCAGGGAAAAGATGGATTGCTTCGTCGCTTCGCTCCTCGCAATGACGGAGAATGCGGCCTTACTTCCCCCACACCTCGTTCGCGACCTCGACCGCGAGCCTGAGCTTGGCCCACTGCTCTTCCTCGGAGAGGATATTGCCCTCCTCGGTTGAGGCGAAGCCGCATTGCGGGGACACTGCGAGCTGCTCGATCGGAGCGAACTTCGATGCCTCTTCCAGCCGCCGCTTGATGTCGTCCTTCTTCTCGAGCTCGCCGAACTTCGAGGTGATGACACCGACCACGACGACCTTGTTGCCCTTGGGCAGGAAGCGCAGCGGCTCGAAGCCGCCGGCGCGGTCGGAATCATATTCGAGGAAGTAGCCGTCGTAATTGGTGCCGGCCAGCAGGGTCTCGGCGACCGGCTCGTAGCCGCCGGAGGAGATCCAGGTCGAGCGGAAATTGCCACGGCAGACATGGGTCGTGATCACCATGTCGGACGGACGGTCGGCGATCGCGTAGTTGATGACCCGGGCGTAGATCTCCTGCAGGCCATCGGGATTGTCGCCGCGGTCGCGCGACTTCTGCAATTCCTCCTGCGAGCACAGATAGGCCCACACCGTGTCGTCGAATTGCAAATAGCGGCAACCGGCGTCGTAGAACGCCTTCACCGCCTTACGATAGGTCTTGCCGAGGTCCTGATAGAATTCCTCGAGGTCCGGATAGACCTCCTTCGAGATCAGCTTGCGGCCGCCGCGGAAATGCAGCACCGCCGGCGAGGGGATCGTCATCTTCGGCGTGACGTGCGCCTGGTCGGCGTACTTCTTCAGGAACCTGAAGTGATCGAGCATCGGGTGATGATCGGAGAAATCCAGCTTGCCGATCACCCTGATGGCGTCGTGCCGGGTCTGCACGCCGGCGAACTGGATACCCATGTCGGGATGGAACAGCTCGCAACCGGTCAGATGGCTGAGGAAATCGAAGTGCCACCAGGAGCGGCGGAACTCGCCGTCGGTCGCAAGCTTCAGGCCGACCGAGGCCTGCTTGTGCACGACCTTCTCGATCTCCATGTCCTCGACCTTGCGCAGTTCGTCGGCCGAGATCTCGCCCTTCTCCAATCTGGCGCGGGCCTCCTTGATCTTCGGCGGCCGCAACAAGCTGCCGACCTCGTCGGCGCGGAACGGAGGCTTGGTTCGCTGCATGGTCAACTCCCGGACGTTTCTAATGTGCCTTCTAATGTGCCTTGGCCCCGGAGACGCCGAGGTGGCGCTCGAGGACGGAGGGATCGGCTTTCAGCGCGCTGCTTGCGGCATCGTGCACGATCGTGCCGCGTTCCAATATCACAACGCGGTCGGCCAGCCCCAGAATCTTTTGCGCGTTCTGCTCGACGATGATCGAGCAGATGCCACCCGAGCGCGTGATGGTTCCAATCGCCTTTAACAATTCCTCAACGATGATCGGCGCGAGGCCTTCGGTCGGCTCGTCGAGCAGCAGCACTTTCGGATTTAGGGTCAGCGCGCGGCCGATCGCTAGCATCTGCTGCTCGCCGCCGGACAGCTGGTTGCCGAAATTGCGCCGCCGCTCCTGCAGCCGCGGAAACATCTCGTATACCCGCTCGACCGTCCACGGCCCGGGCTGCGCCACCGCGGTCATGTTCTCTTCCACCGTCAGCGAGCGGAAGATGTTGCGCTCCTGCGGCACCCAGCCGATCCCGGCGCGGGCGCGCTGGTCGGGCCGCATCGCCGTGATGTCGCGGCCTGCGAGCGCGACGCTGCCACTGAGGCGCCTGACGATGCCGACGATCGAATTGATCAGCGTGGTCTTGCCGGTACCGTTGCGGCCGAGCAGCGCGAGCACCTGGCCCTCGGCAAGCGCCAGCGACATGTCGGGCAGCACCACCGCCTCGCCGTATCCGGCACGCAGGCCCTGGATGGAAAGAAGCTCAGGCATCGGCGGCCTCGCCGAGATAGACCGCCCTCACCTGCGGATCGCGCGCGACCTCATCGGGGGCGCCCTCGGTGAGCAGGCCGCCATTGACCAGCACCGAGATGCGGTCGGCGAAGGAAAACACGAGGTCCATGTCGTGCTCGATCAGCAGCACGGTGACGTCGCGCGGCAGTGCCGCCACCGCCGCCAGGATGTCGTGACGCTCGCTCTCGGGCACGCCGGCCGCGGGCTCGTCGAGCAGCAGCACGCGCGGCTTGGCGGCGATCGCGACCGCGATCTCGAGCAGGCGCTGCTTGCCATAGGGCAAGGTCGAGGTGGGCTCCGTCATCACGTCGAGCAGATGGAAGCGCGACAGGATCTCGGCGATCTCGGCATTGACGTCGCTCCGCGTTCCCATCCGTCGCCACCAGTCGCCGCCGCGCCCCATCCGTTCGGAGACCGCAAGCCCGATGGTTTCGAGCGGGGTCAGGTCGGGATAGAGCTGGTTGATCTGGAACGTGCGCGACAGCCCGCGCAGCACCCGCTTGTGGACGGAAAGGCCGGTGATGTCGCTGCCTTCGAGCAGGATGCGCCCGCTGTTCGGCGTTAGCACGCCGGTCAGCTGATTGATGACGGTGGTCTTGCCCGCGCCGTTCGGCCCGATCAGCGCGTGGCGCGCGCCCTGCATCACCTTCAGCGAAAGATCGCGGGTGACGCGAAGGGCGCCGAAGGATTTTTCGAGGCCACGTGTTTCCAGCGCGATCGTCATGACGCGTCGTTCTCCGGCACGGCAACGGCGGCCTTGCGGCCGGCGAACTGGCGGATGATCAGGTTGGGCACGAACAGCACCCAGCGATGGATGCGCGCGCGGCCGACCAGCACGATCACGACCAGCACGAGGCCGATCCAGAACAGCCAGTATTGCGGGGTGATGCTCTGAAACAGCTCCTGCAGCATCTTGAACACGACAGCGCCGATCAGGCCGCCATAGAGATAGCCGGTGCCGCCGATCACGAGCACAAGCATCAGGTCGGCGGAGCGCTCGAAGGAAAACACGTCGAGCGAGGCGAGCGCCGTGGTCTGGGTGAACAGCGCGCCGGCGATCCCGGCATAGAAGGCCGCGAGCGTATAGACCGCGATCAGGCGACGGTTGACCGGCACGCCGTTGGCGGCCGCGCGCAGCGGATTGTTCTTGATCGCGCGCAGCGACAGGCCGAACGGCGAATGCACAATGCTTCGGGCCAGCAGGAACAGGATGAACAGCACGATCAGCGAGTAGAAGAACCCGGTCTTGCCGAACATGTCGAACGTGAACAGACCGAGGATCGGCTGCATCTCGATGCCCTGCAGCCCGTCGGTGCCGCCGGTGATGTTGGAGAAGCGTTCGGCGAGCGCTTCCAGCAGCAGGGCGATGCCGAGCGTCACCATCAGCCGTGTCAGGTCGACGCCGCGGATGACCAGGAAGCTGGTCAGGAAGCCAAGCACCGCCGCAACCAGACCGGCCGCGACCAGCGCAATGACGGGCTCGTTGATGATGCCGTGCAGCGCCAGCAAGCCGGCCGAATAGGCGCCGACGCCGAAAAAGGCTGCGTGGCCGAGCGAGACGACGCCGGCGTAGCCGAGGACCAGGTCGAGCGACAGCGCGAACAGGCCGAGCCGCACGATGTCGGTCATGATCAAATAGCGCGACGGGAACAGGAAGGCGCAGGCGAGCGCCAGCGCCCAGAACGCGACCTCGCTGACCCGCCAGCGCGCGCTGGCCATCGCGTGAGTGGAAACGTCTGATAGCGCCGCCATGACCGCCTCACCGTGCCGCGGTACGGCCGAACAGGCCGTTCGGACGCCAGAGCAGGATCACGATCATAACAGTGTAGATCACGAAGGGGCCGAGCTTCGGCACGTAATACTTGCCGGCGACGTCGGCGATGCCGAGCAGCAGCGACGCCAGGAACGGTCCGGTGATCGAGGACGAGCCGCCGACGGTGACGACGATCAGGAAGTAGATCATGAACTTCAGCGGGAAGTACGGATCGAGCCCGAGGATCTCCGCACTCAGCGCGCCGCCGAGGCCAGCGAGGCCGCAGCCGAACGCAAAGGTGAAGGCGAACACCTGCGGCACGTTGATGCCGAGCCCGATCGCAGCGCGCGGATCGTCGACCGAGGCGCGCAGCCGGCTGCCGAACCGGGTCTTGGCGAGGATCAGTTGCAGCGCCAGCGTGAGCAGGCCGCAGATCACGACGATCATCAGCCGGTAACGGCCGATGCCGACGCCGAACAGGTCAATCTGGCCCTCCAGCGCCGCCGGCAGCTTGATGAAGACCCGCGACGATCCCATGATGTAGTCGACCGCCGCCACCGACATGAACACCAGGCCGATCGAGAACAGCACCTGATCGAGATGGCTGCGGCTATAGAGATGGCGGTACAGCGTGCGCTCCAGCGCGATGCCGATCACCGCGCTGCCGACAAAGGCGAGCGGCAGGCCTGCGAAGAACGGCCAGCCGGAATTGTTCACCAGCACGGCACAGGTATAGCCGCCGGCCATCGCGAAGGCGCCATGCGCGAGGTTGACGAAATTCATCAGCCCGAGCGTCACCGCAAGCCCGCAGGCGAGCACGAACAGCAGCATGCCGTAAGCGACGCCGTCGAACAGGTTGGTAAGGATAGAGGCCATGGAGTCAGCTTAGCCGTGAGGACGCAACAAGAACAACAGCTCGAACGTCAAGGTCATCGTCATGGCCGGGCCTGTCCCGGCCATCCCCGTCTTACTGCTCGCCGGGAAGAAAAGACGTGGATGCCCGGCACACCTGCGCGAAGACGCGCTTCGCGCTTTTGGCCGGGCATGACGTGGTGAGGGCCGGAGCGCACGCCGCCGATGACGATGCTATTTCTTGGTCTTGCCGGAATCCTTGACGGCCTCGAAGGTCGCGAACTCGACATTGTAGAGCTCGCCGTCGACCTTCTCGACCTTGCGGATATAGATGTTCTGCACGATGTCGCGGGTTTCCGGATCGATCGAGATCGGGCCGCGCGGGCTCTCCCACTTCATGCCCTTCATCGCCTCGATCAGCTTGTCGCCGTCGGTCGCACCATTGGTCTTCTTCAGCGCCTCGTAGATCAGATGGATGCCGTCATAGCCGCTGACCGCCATGAAGCCCGGGCGGTTGCCGAACGCCTTCTTGTAGGCGGCGACGAACTCCTTGTTCATCGCGGACGGATGGGCGGCCGAATAGAGATGCGCCGTCACCGCGCCGAGCGCGGCATCGCCCATATTGTTGAGCAGATCGTCGTCCATGACGTCGCCGGGTCCGATCACCCTGATGCCGCTCTTGTCGAGCCCGCGCTCGGCATATTGCTTCATGAAGTTGCCGCCCTGCCCGGCCGGCACGAATACGAACATTGCGTCGGGCTTGGAGTCCTTCATGCGCTGCAGGAACGGCGCGAAGTCCGGATTGGCGAGCGGGACCTTGACCTCTTCGACGATCTCGCCGCCGCCTGCGGTGAAGTGCTGCTTGAAGAAGGTCAGCGCATCGTTGCCGGGCGCGTAGTCGGAGGTCAGCGTCGCGACTTTCTTGATGCCGTTCTTCACCGCCCAGTCGCCGATGATGGTGGAGGACTGCGCCAGCGTGAAGCTGGTACGCACGATATAGGGCGAACGCTCGGTGATGATGGAGGTGCCGGCCGCCATCACGACTTCCGGGATCTTGGCCTGCGTCGCCAGCGGCGCCGCGGCGAGCGCCGCGGGCGTCACGCCGAAGCCAGCGATGAAATTGACCTTGTCGTTGACGATCAGTTCCTGCGCAAGCCGCTTGGTGTTGTCCGGCACCGCGGCGTCGTCCTTCAGGATGATCTCGATCTTCTTGCCGGCGACGGTGTCGCCCTTCTGCTGCATGTAGAGCTTGATGGCGTTATCGATCTGCTTGCCGGTCGATGCCTGACCGCCGGTCATCGGCAGGATCAGCCCGATCTTGACGGCGTCGTCCGCCCACGCCGGCACGCTGGCACACAACCCGGGAAGCACGGCCGAAGCGGCGCCCCACAGCAACATTTTGCGACGATTGAACATCGACGTCCCCCCCTTCCGTTCTTCTGCATCGAGCCTTGGTCCCGGCTCTTGCCTTGTTTTAACTCAAGCATGCACGGCCAAGCCGCAACGCGACAAGGCGTCTCCCCGTGCCCTCTGTCAATCGGACGATGGACGTGTGCCGCGCGCGACGCGATCGGGCCTGGCTGCGGAGACAAGTATCAGGATACCAATATCGCTCCACCAGACTCAATGCCTCCGCGAGAGCCGGTCTCGCGCATTCAAGGCCGCCGCCGGCTCGATTCATTTGTACGACCGTACAAACGCAGCGACAATGTCAACAAACAAGCACAATTGCAGCCGAACGGTCGCGCCCGAGATCATCATCCATAAAGACCAGGGCTGTATCCTGCTTCCCATGCCAATCGTCTCGCGTCCCATCGCTGTCCTGACTGCCCTCGCGCTCGCGGCCGGCGCGCTCGGGGGATGCAGCTCCATGAACCAGAAGCTCTCGGCCGGCATGGCCGATACCATTCCATCCTGGGCCGGCGGCCTGCCGGCGGATGCGCCGCCGCGGCCGGGCACCCCCGAATACGACAAGTTCATGCAGGATCGGGAACGCAAGCGGCTGATGCCCGCGGCCCAGCGCGGCGACGACGCCAAGCCGGCAACGGCACCGCAAGACGCGGCACGCTGAGCGCACGGTCGGCCGGCAAAGCCCGCATCGCCTTGTACGGGCGAGCGAAGTGCGGATCAGTCCACGAACACCACAGTCTTGCGTCCGTTGAGGATGACGCGATCGGCGAGATGGTAGCGGATCGCGCGCGCCAGCACCCGGCGCTCGATGTCGCGCCCCTTGCGCACGAGATCCTCAGGCGTGTCGCGATGGCTGATACGCTCGACGTCCTGGTCGATGATCGGCCCCTCGTCGAGATCGCTGGTGACGTAATGCGCCGTGGCGCCGATCAGCTTGACGCCGCGCTCATGCGCCTGATGGTAGGGCCTGGCGCCCTTAAAGCCCGGCAGGAAGGAATGATGGATGTTGATGCAGCGGCCCGACAGACGTGCCGACATCTCGTCCGACAGGATCTGCATGTAGCGGGCCAGCACCACGAGGTCGGTCTTGGTATCCTGGGCGAGCTTCCACACCGCGTCTTCCTGCTGCCGCTTGGTCTCTTTCGTCACCGGCAGATGATGGAACGGGATATCGCCGAAATCGAGCGAGCCGTAGGTCTCGCGCGGATGGTTGGAGACAACAGCGGTCGGGATCATTTCGAGCTCGCCGGTGCGCCAGCGGTAGAGGATGTCGACCAGGCAGTGATCGGACTTCGACACCAATAGCATCACCCGGCGGCGGCTGGCGCGATCGCGCATCTGCCATTCCATGCCGAACCGTTCGGCGATCGCGGCAAAGCCGGTCTGCAGCGCCGCGAGCTCGACCGCGAGGTCGGCCGCGGTGAACACCACGCGCATGAAGAACTTGCCAGTTTCGACGTCATCGAACTGCTGGGCGTCCAGGATGTTCTGGCCGTTATGGGCAAGAAACGTCGAGACCGCCGAGACGATCCCCGGACGATCCGGACAGGACAGGGTCAAAACGAATTGATGGTCGGGCATGCCAATTGACCAAAGCTTGAGCAGATTGGTGGAACGGTCATTTTCGGCCCTCGTCTACACCGCAGGCGGCCTTGCGCCAATCCCGGCGCGGGGGTCAAATCGAACAAATGACGACAATGTTTGTTAGGGACCATCATGGCTGAACGGCTGAACGGCTACCGCATCCTGATCCTCGAGACGCGCGAGGAGGCGCAGTTCTCCCGCCTGCTCGCCGAGCAGGGGGCCGACGTGCTGCAATGCCCGATGTTCACCATCCACGATGCGCCTGATGCGGCGCCGATCGAGGCCTGGATTCGCCGCGCTATCGAACGGCCGCTCGACGATCTCGTGCTGATGACCGGCGAAGGCCTGCGCCGGCTGATGAAGGTCGTGCGCCGGATCGGCGTCGAGCGGGAGTTCGTCGATGGCCTCGCCAAGGCGCGCAAATTCGCCCGCGGCCCCAAGCCCGGCCGGGCGCTGCGCGAGATCGGCCTGGAGCCGCAAATGACGACCGAGAAGCCGACGTCGGAAGGCGTCGCGGAGATGCTGTCGAAGCTCGACCTCGCCGGCCATCGGCTCGGCCTGCAGCTCTATCCGGACAAGGATCACGCCACCCTGATCGACGCGATCAAGGCACACGGTGCCGAGGTCGATACGGTGCTGCCCTATGTCTATGATGCGCAGGCCGCCGACGCCAACATCGTCACCGCGATCGAGGAGATGGCGCAGGGCCGTATCGACGCGATCGCGCTGACCAATCTCGGCCAGGTCCGTCGGCTCATCGAGGTGGCACGGGCGCGCGGTTGTGAGGACAGGTTACGCCAGGGGTTCGAGCGTACGCCGATCGCTTCCGTCGGACCGGCGGTATCGGACGAGCTCAAATCCCACGGCCTGCGCACCGACATCTACCCGGCCGAAGACGCCTTCTTCATGCGGCCGCTGATATCGGCGATGGCGGCGGCGCTTTCAAAGAATCCGCCGCGCGCGACGGCGCGAAGCTAGAGCCTTTTCCATTCCGATCGAATCGGAACGGAGCTCTAGATTCTAGTTTGACGCGTTTTCTTCACGCGAACCGGTATCCACTTCGCTCGAAAACGCTTTAGTCAACCTTGGCTCCGGCGAACTTGACCACCTTGCCCCATTTCTCAGTCTCGTCGGCCACCAGTCTGCCGAAGTCGGCAGCCGAGCCCGGCAGCATGATCGCGCCGATCTCGGTAAAGCGCGCCTTGGCCTTGGGATCAGCGAGGATTTCATTGACGGCCTTGTTGAGCCGGTCGACGATTTCAGGCGGCGTGTTCTTCGGCGCCGCGAGGCCGTACCAGGCGCTCGCCTCGTAACCCGGCAGGAAGTCGGCGACCGGCGGCAGGTCCGGAAGCACGTCCGAACGGGTCGTGCTGGTGACCGCAAGTCCCCGCAGCTTGCCGGATTTGACGTGCTCGGCGCAGGTCGGAAGATTATCGAACATCACCTGCATCACGCCGGACAGCATATCGGTGAGCGCCGGCGCGCCGCCCCGGTAGGGCACGTGCTGCATGTTGATGCCGGTCAGCATCTTGAACAGTTCGCCCGACATGTGGATCGTCGAACCGTTGCCTGAGGACGCCATGTTGAGCTTGCCGGGATTGGCCTTTGCATAGGCGATCAATTCGGGAATCGACTTGATCGGCAGCGAGGGGTGCACCACCACGACGTTGGGAAAGCGAATGATGCCCGCGATCGGCTCCATCTCGCGCATGAAATCGAACGGCAGCTTCTGGTAGAGCGTCGCGTTGATCGCATTGGCCGGCGCGACCAGCAGCAGCGTGTAGCCGTCGGGCGCCGCGCGCAGCGCCTGCTCGGTGGCGATGTTGGTCCCGCCGCCCGGCCGGTTCTCGACAATGAAGGATTGCCCGAGCTTCTCCGACAGCCACTGTCCCATCAGGCGCGCCGTCAGGTCCGCCGAACCGCCGGGCGTATAGCCGATCACGAGGCGAACCGGCCGCGCCGGATAGGCCTCGGCAATCGCTTTTCCAAATGTGAGCGGAAGCACAGCCGTAGCGGCTGCAAGTTGCAGGAACTGGCGGCGCAGAACCTTCATGATGTCTCCTCCGACGCACTGGCGGCTCTTGCGGCACGCTTGGGTACGCGCATCCTAGCCGCGTGGCGTTGCCAAGCCGACAGATATTCTCAGTCGGAGGGCGGGAGGTTCACCGCGTCACTTCGTCTCGCGCAGATAGGCCTGGTACGCGAGGGCGATGCCATCCTCGAGCGAGGTGGTGGCGCGCCAGCCGAGCCTGGCCAGCCGGCTGACGTCGAGCAGCTTGCGCGGCGTGCCGTCCGGGCGCGACGTGTCGAAGCTGATCGCGCCGCGATAGCCGACGGCGGCCGCGACGACGCGCGCGAACTCGGCGATGGTGATGTCCTCGCCGGTGCCGATATTGACCAGTTCGGGCGAGGAATAGGTCTTCATCAGATGGACGCAGGCGTCGGCGAGATCGTCGACATAGAGGAATTCGCGGCGCGGCGTGCCGGTGCCCCACACCGCGACGTTGCCCGCGCTCGAAACCTTGGCCTCGTGGAAGCGGCGGATCAGCGCGGCGACGACGTGGCTGTATTCGGGGTGATAATTGTCGCCGGGGCCGTAAAGATTGGTCGGCATCACGCTGATGAAATCGGCGCCGTACTGGCTGCGATAGGCCTCGGCCATCTTGATGCCGGCGATCTTGGCGATGGCATAGGGCTCGTTGGTCTGCTCCAGCGGGCCGGTCAGCATCGAATCCTCGCGCAGCGGCTGCGGCGCGAGGCGCGGATAGATGCAGGACGAGCCGAAGAACATCAGCTTCTCGCAGCCATTGGCGTGCGCTGCCTGGATCACGTTGCTCGAGATCGCTAGATTGTCGTAGAGAAATTCGGCCCGCAGCGTGTTGTTGGCGACGATGCCGCCGACCTTGGCGGCGGCGAGGAACACGGCCTGCGGCCGCTTCGCGGCAAACCAGGCGTTGACCGCGGCTTGGTCGCGCAAATCGACCTCGCTGCGCGACACCGTCAGGAGATCGGCCTCCTCGCGCGCCAGCCGGCGCATCAGCGCCGAGCCGACCATGCCGCGATGGCCGGCAACGAAGACCGTCTTGTCCTTCAGCTCAAACGCCGTGCTTGCCATTGGCCGCGTCCTGCCTGGCCTCGACGAGATCGCTGGCGACCATTTCCTTCACCAGTTGCGCGAACGGCGTCTTCGGCGCCCAGCCGAGCTTGGCGCGCGCCTTGCTGGCGTCGCCGATCAGAAGATCGACCTCGGTCGGGCGGAAATAGGTCGGATCAATCTGCACCAGGGTGTTGCCGGACGCCTTGTCGACACCGACTTCCTCGACGCCCTTGCCGCGCCATTCGATGCTGCGGCCGACCTCGGCAAACGCCAGCTCGACGAACTCGCGGACCGACCGCGTCTCGCCGGTCGCGAGCACGAAGTCGCCGGGCTCGTCCACCTGCAGGATCCTGTGCATGCCCTCGACATAGTCGCGGGCGTGGCCCCAGTCGCGCTTGGCGTCGAGATTGCCGAGATAGAGCCTGTTCTCGAGGCCGACCTCGATGCGGGCAACGGCGCGGGTGATCTTGCGCGTCACGAAGGTCTCGCCGCGGATCGGGCTCTCATGGTTGAACAGGATGCCGTTGCTGGCGAACATGCCATAGGCCTCGCGGTAGTTCACCGTGATCCAGTAGCCGTAGAGCTTGGCGACGCCATAGGGCGAGCGCGGATAGAACGGCGTGGTTTCCTTCTGCGGCACCTCCTGCACGAGCCCATAAAGCTCCGAGGTCGAGGCCTGGTAGAACCGCGTTTCCTTTTCCATGCCGAGGATGCGGATCGCCTCCAAGAGGCGCAGCACGCCGATCGCGTCGGCGTTGGCGGTGTATTCCGGGCTCTCGAAACTGACCTGGACGTGGCTCTGGGCGGCGAGGTTGTAGATCTCGGTCGGCCGGATCTGCTGCACCAGGCGGATCAGATTGGTCGAATCGGTCATGTCGCCATAGTGCATCAGGAACGGCACGTTGCCGGCATGCGGGTCCTGGTAGAGATGGTCGACGCGCGCGGTGTTGAACGAGGACGACCGCCGCTTGATCCCGTGCACGGTGTAGCCGAGACCGAGCAGATATTCGGCGAGATACGCGCCGTCCTGCCCGGTCACGCCGGTGATCAGCGCAACGCGCCGCTTTGAGTCCTGAGCCGCCGAATCCTTAACCGCCATGTCATCTCCAGAGAGCGCGAAAACCGCGCGATCCCGACGAGGCCGGTCTGTAGCATCCAGCCTGCCCCAAGTCTAATGGCTTAATCGTTTGAAATCAGGACTTTAGGTCTGCGAAAACGGCTCGATGCGCCCGGAACCCGTCACTCGCCATAGTGGCGCAGCCGGTCGAGGTTGAGGATGGTCACCCCGCCATATTCGAGCCGCAACAGTCCTTCCCGCTCGAGCCGCTTCAGGCACTGGTTGGCATTCTGCCGGGAGATTCCCGACAGCGCCCCGATCTCCTCCTGGGTGATCTCAAGGTGCAGCGTCAGGTCGGGATAAAGAATCGGATTGAACAGCGAGGCGATCGAGCGCGCCAGCCGTGCCGTGGCGTCCAGCGTGCGGCCATATTCGAGCAGCGCGATGAACTGGCCGAGCCGCTCATTGAGCGAGCCGACCAGGAATCGGTTGAAGCCAACGCTGTTCTCGAACAGCCAGACGAAGGTCCGGCGATCCATCATCGCCAGTCGCGTGTCGCGCAGCGCGACCACATCGTAGCGCCGGGGCTCATTCTTGAGCACGGTCCCCTCGCCGAACCACGCGCCTGCGGTGAGGCCCGCGAAACTCGCCGCCTTGCCGCCGCGCGAGACGATGCCCATGCGTGCCAGCCCGGTGACGATGCCGGTCCAGTACTGGAAGTTGTCGCCGCGCATGAAGATGTATTCGTTGGCGCGATAGGATTTCTCGGAAATGCCGGCGCGCGCGATTTCGATTTCTTGCTCGCTCAGTTCGCGCGACCAGGCCGCGATGCGCCTCAGGTAATCAGCAGCAATCATTCTAGCGACGGCGTCCTACCCAAGATACTGCAACGATATTGCACCGCAGCAACGCCGTGCGCGAAGCCAGGGACCCGAGGCCTGGAATGCCAGCGAAAATTCCTGACCAAATGTCGGGCACATGACAATTCAACCTATCGCTTTCTCGTATTCAGAGCCACCTCGCGTAACGTCGCGCAGCTCCTCGATGGATCGCTGAAGGCAGACGACGCGAGGGGCGGGCTTGCAGGCGGGTGCGGCGTTACCGCGCATGACGCAGGCGATCGGGGCGAGCGATCTCCCGAACGCCGGCATCATTAGTCGGATGGTCTCCCTTCGGCGGCCCATGTAAGATCGAAGAGTAAGATCGAAGCGAAGATAAAGAGCGCGCCAAAGCGCCCGTATCTGGAGGGAACAGGGTGGCTAATAGTCTCGAGGTGCGCGGAGTCTCATTGCGCTTTGGCGGCGTCCGCGCGCTGACCGAAGTGAGCTTCGGCGTCAACGAGGGCGAGCTGTTCTCCATCATCGGCCCGAACGGCGCCGGCAAGACCTCGATCGTCAACTGCATCTCTGGCCGCTACCGGCCGACCGAAGGCCAGCTGTTCTATCGCGGCCAGGACATCACCGGCCTCAACCCGAACGCGCGGCCCCGGCTCGGCATCGGCCGGACCTTCCAGAATCTCGCGCTGTTCCACCACATGAGCGTGCTCGACAACATCATGGTCGGCCGCCATCACCTCCTGAAGAACAACTTCATCACGGGATCGCTGTACTGGCTGACCGGTGCGCGCCGCGAGGAGTTGGAGCACCGCCGCAAGGTCGAGGAGATCATCGACTTCCTCGATCTGCAATCGGTGCGCAAGGCGACCGCCGGCACCCTGCCCTACGGCCTGCGCAAGCGCGTCGAGCTCGCCCGCGCGATGGCGCTCGAGCCGCAACTGATCCTGCTCGACGAGCCGATGGCCGGCATGAACTTCGAAGAGAAGGAAGACATGGCGCGCTACATCGTCGATCTCAACGAAGAGTTCGGCATGACGGTGATGATGATCGAGCACGACATGGGCGTCGTGATGGACATCTCCCACCGCGTCATGGTGCTCGACTTCGGCCGCAAGATCGCCGAGGGCGATCCGGCCACCGTGCTCGCCGATCCCCATGTCAAGCGCGCCTATCTCGGCGAGGAAGACGAAGTGCTGGTCGACCCCGACGACAAGCCGGCGGTGCGGGAGAGCGCGGCATGATGGACTACGCCGGTCGCGCCGCGCAGGCCGACACCTTTCCCAAGATGCTGCGCCTCAACGCCAAGGAGCATGGCAGCGAGATCGCGCTGCGCGAGAAGGATTTCGGGCTGTGGCGCGAATTCACCTGGAACGACTACCAGACCCGCAGCCATGACTTCGCGCTCGGCATGGTCGAACTCGGGCTTGGCCGCGGCGACGTGATCGGCATTATCGGCGACAACCGGCCGGACTGGGTCGCCGCCGAGATCGCGGCCCACGCGATTGGCGCGATGAGCCTCGGTCTTTATCGCGACGTGCTGGACGAGGAAGCCGCCTATCTCCTGACCTATGGCGAGGCCCAGCTGGTCTTCGCCGAGGACGAGGAACAGGTCGACAAGCTGCTCGGCCTGGCCGATCGCGTGCCCCACCTCAAGCACATCGTCTATTCCGACCCGCGCGGCATGCGCAAATACGACGATCCGCGATTGATGGAGGCGAGCAGGCTCGTTGCGCTGGGCCGCGATCGCGCCGCGCGCGAGCCTGGGCTCTACGAGCGACTGGTCGACGCCACTGATGGCGAGGACATCGCGATCCTCTGCACCACCTCGGGCACGACGGCCAACCCGAAGCTTGCGATGCTCTCGGCCGGGCGCGTGCTGCGGCACTGCGCGACCTATCTCGCCTTCGATCCGAAGGGACCGGACGACGAATATGTCTCGGTGCTGCCGCTGCCCTGGATCATGGAACAGATCTACGCGCTGGGCAAAGGGCTGCTCTCCCGGATGAAGGTCAACTTCGTCGAAGAGCCCGACACCATGATGCACGACTTCCGCGAGATCGCGCCGACCTTCGTGCTGTTCGCGCCGCGGGTCTGGGAATCGATCGCGGCCGACGTCCGCGCCGGGGTGATGGACGCTTCGCCGTTCAAGCAGCTGCTCTATGACCTCGGCATGAAGACCGGCCTTGCGGCGCTCGCCGAGGGCAAGCGTTCTGTGTTCGCCGACCAGCTGTTGTTCCGCGCGCTGCGCGACCGGCTCGGCTTCACGCGGCTGCGCTCGGCGGCGACCGGCGGCGCGGCGCTCGGGCCGGACACCTTCAAGTTCTTCCAGGCGATGGGCGTGCCGCTGCGCACGCTGTACGGCCAGACCGAGCTGCTCGGCGCCTATACGCTGCATCCCGAAGGCAAGGTCGATCCCGACACCACCGGCGTGCCGATGGCCGACGACATCGAGATCCGCATCGACAATGCCGACGTCAACGGCGTCGGCGAGATCGTGGTGCGGCATCCCAACATGTTCCACGGCTATTACAAGAACGCCGAAGCCTCGGTCGCCGACGTCAAGGACGGCTGGATGCATTCGGGCGATGCCGGCTACTACAACGGCAACCGCCAGCTTGTCGTGATCGACCGCATCAAGGATCTCGCCGAGACCTCGCGCGGCGAGCGCTTCTCGCCGCAATATATCGAGAACAAGCTGAAGTTCTCGCCCTATGTCGCCGAAGCGGTGGTGCTCGGCGCCGGCCGCGACGCGCTCGCGGCGATGATCTGCATCCGCTACTCGATCATCTCGAAATGGGCGGAGAAGAACCGGATCTCGTTCACGACCTACACCGACCTGTCCTCGCGGCCCGAGGTCTATGCGCTGCTCAAGAAAGAGGTCGAGACGGTCAATGCCACCCTGCCGCCGGCACAACGCATCTCGCGCTTCCTGCTGCTTTACAAGGAGCTCGATGCCGATGACGGCGAGCTGACCCGGACCCGAAAAGTCCGCCGCGGCGTCATCAACGAGAAATACGCCGACATCATCGATGCGATCTACCGCGGCAAGGCCAGCATCCCCGTCGACACGGTGATCCGCTTCCAGGACGGCTCGACCCAGCGCGTCCGCACCACGCTCGAGGTCGTCGACCTCGGCCGCGCCGTGCTCGCGGAGGCCGCGGAATGAGACCGTCGATGATAGCAAGCTCGATCGTCATGCGCGGGCTTGACCCGCGCATCCATTCTCTTCGCAAGGACGGCTTTCTTGCGCGATGGATCGCCGGGTCAAGCCCGGCGATGACGAGCCACAAATTCGGCGAGACCCCATGAACATCCAGTTCCTGATCCAGCTGATCGTCAACGGCCTCGTGGTCGGCACGCTGTATGGCGTGGTCGCGATGTCGTTCGTGCTGATCTACAAGGCGACGCAGGTCGTGAACTTCGCGCAGGGCGAATTGCTGCTGGTCGGCGCCTGGGTGTGCTGGGCGCTGCTGACGAAGTATCAGGTGCCGTTCTGGGTCGGCATGCCGATCACGCTGGTCTTCATGTTCATCTTCGGCATCGCGATCCAGGTCGTGATCCTGCGTCCGATGATCGGCGAGCCGATCATCTCAGTGATCATGGTGACGATCGGCCTGTCGACGGTGTTCCAGGCCGCGCTGAAGTGGATCTTCGGCGTCAACCCGCAGCCGTTCCCGCGCGTGTTCCAGAGCCAGTCGGTCAGCCTGTTCGGGCTGCAGATCCAGACCGTCTATGTCATGAGCCTCGTGGTCTCGCTCGCCATGATGGTCGGCATGGCCTGGTTCTTCCGCGCCTCCAAATATGGCCTTGCGATGCGCGCCACCGCCTTCAACCAGCAGGTCGCGCAGTCGCTCGGCATTTCCGTCAAGAACGTGTTCGCGATGGCGTGGGCGATCTCGGCCACGGTCTCGGCGGTCGCCGGTGTCGTGGTCGCCGTGGTCAACGGCGTGTCGTCCGGCCTCTCCGCCTACGGCATCAAGGTGTTTCCGGCCGCGATCCTGGGCGGGCTCGACTCGGTCGGCGGCGCCGTGCTCGGCGGCATCATCATCGGGCTGCTGGAGAACGTCGCCCAGTATGTCGACAGCCAGTACCTGCACTGGGGCAATCTCTACGAGATCGCGCCGTTCTACGTCCTGATCATCATCCTGATGATCAAGCCGTACGGCCTGTTCGGCACCAAGGATATTGAGCGGGTCTGATCAATGGCGACAAGCACACTCATCCCCTCGGGCGATTTCCGCACCAGCTATGCGGCCGACACCACGATCTTCCCGACCGCGACCAGCCGCAATTTCGCGATCCTAGGCATCGTGCTCGCCTGCTTCGCGCCGATGCTGCTGTCCAACTACCTGCTCTCGATCGCGATCCAGATCGGCATCTTCGCGATCGCGGCCCTCGGCCTCAACGTCCTGGTCGGCTTCACCGGCCAGATCTCGATCGGCCACGCCGCGTTCTTCCTGTTCGGCGCTTTCACCTCGGCCTACATCTCCAACAACGCGCCGATTCCGGTGTTCTTCGCCATCCCCCTCGCCGGCGTCGTCACGGCACTGGTCGGCCTGATCTTCGGCGTGCCGGCGGCGCGGCTGAAGGGACTCTATCTCGTGATCGCGACGCTCGCTGCGCAGTACATCCTGCTCGACTTCTTCTCGCGCGCCGAATGGTTCTCGGGCGGCTCGGTGCCCGCCAGCGCCAATCCGTTCTCGATCTTCGGCTACACCCTGCGCGGCGACCGGCAGTATTTCTACGTCGTGCTCGCCTACATGGTGATCAGCTACCTGCTGGTCACCAACCTGGTGCGCACCCGCGACGGCCGCGCGCTGGTCGCGATCCGCGATCACTATCTCTCCGCCGAGATCATGGGCATCAACCTCACCAAGTACCGGACACTGTCGTTCGGGCTTGCCGCCTTCTTTGCCGGCATCGCCGGCGCGCTCTACGCGCACTATCAGCTCGTGGTCTCGCAGGAAGGCTTTGGCATCGAGCGCTCGGTGTTGTTCCTCGCCATGGTCATCATCGGCGGCACCGGCTCGGTGATGGGCACGCTGATGGGCACGGCCTTCGTGGTGCTGCTGCCGGAATCGATGGAATGGCTGAGCGCCTGGCTGAAGGGCGGCGCCATCGACAAGGCGCTGCAGCTCAACAACAACATCACCTTCCTGCGCGAGATCGCGATCGGCCTGATCATCATCGGCTTCTTGATGTTCGAGCCGGACGGCCTCGCGCATCGCTGGCGGCAGATCAAGGCTTACTGGAAGCTCTACCCGTTCTCGCATTGACACAAGGCACGGAACGCAACTCAAAATTCGGTTCAACGAATAAGCAGGAGGAAAGAAAAATGACGATTAGATCCCTTTTGAGCTCGGTCTCCCTTGCCCTGCTGATCGGCAGCGCATCCGCCACCGCGCAGGCGCAGATCGCCATCGGCCATCTGCAGGACCTCTCGGGCGGCACGTCCGACGTCGGTACCCCCTATGGCCAGGGCGTCGCGGACACCTTCGCCTGGGTCAACAAGAACGGCGGCATCGGCGGCAAGCAGCTCAATGTCGACAGCAACGACTATGGCTACCAGGTGCCGCGCGCCATCGCGCTGTACAAGAAATGGTCGGCGCCCGACGGCAAGGTCGCGGCGATCATGGGCTGGGGCACGGCGGATACCGAAGCCCTCACCGGCTTCCTGGCGCAGGACAAGATCCCGGACATCTCCGGCTCCTACGCCGCCGCGCTGACCGATCCGGAAGGCACCAGCGGCAAGGCCAAGCCCGCGCCGTACAATTTCTTCTACGGTCCGAGCTATTCGGACTCGATGCGCGCGATGCTGACCTGGGCCGCCGAGGACTGGAAGGCCAAGGGCAAGCCCGGCAAGCCGAAATTCGTCCACATGGGCGCCAACCATCCGTATCCGAACGCGCCGAAGGCGGCCGGTGAAGCGCTGGCGACCGAGCTCGGCTTCGAAGTGTTGCCGCCGCTGGTGTTCGCGCTGTCGCCCGGCGACTACTCGGCGCAGTGTCTCAGCCTAAAGAGCTCGGGCGCAAATTATGCCTATCTCGGCAACACGGCGGCCTCCAACATCTCGGTGCTGAAGGCCTGCAAGACCGCCGGCGTCGACGTCCAGTTCCTCGGCAATGTCTGGGGCATGGACGAGAACGCGGCCAAGACCGCCGGCGATGCAGCCGACGGCGTGATCTTCCCGCTCCGCACGGCGGTGAGCTGGGGCGGCAACGCGCCCGGCATGAAGACGGTGATGGAAATCTCCAAGATGTCCGACCCGTCCGGCAAGGTCTATCGGCCCGTGCACTACATCGCCGCGGTCTGCAGCGCGCTCTATCTGAAGGAAGCGCTCGACTGGGCCGCCAAGAACGGCGGCGCCACCGGCGAGAACGTCGCCAAGGGCTTCTACCAGAAGAAGGACTGGGTGCCGGCCGGCATGGACGGCGTCTGCAATCCGTCGACCTGGACCGAGAAGGATCACCGCCCGACCACGAAGGTCGACCTGTATCGCTCGAAGGTCTCGGGCGCGACCGATGGCGACATCAACGACCTGATGGGCAAGGGCACGATCAAGCTCGAGAAGGTGAAGACCGTCGACCTGCCGCGCAAGCCGGAATGGTTTGGGTGGTGAGGCGGCCGATCACGTCCACACATCGTCATGCGCGGGCTCGACCCGCGCATCCATCAAGCGAAGACGTATTCCGATCGATGGATTGCCGGGTCAAAGGCGAGCGGAAGCGACGCCGTCCTTCGGACGGCTATGCCCGGCAATGACGTCGAAGGGTAACACAGACCATGAACGAAACCCTCGAAGCCACCCGCCCGGGGCCGACGGCAGTCCCGCCGCCGCCGCTGCTCAGCGTCAACAACATCGAGGTCGTCTATGACGACGTCATCCTGGTGCTGCGCGGCCTCAGCCTCGAGGTGCCGAAGGGCGCGATCGTGGCGCTGCTCGGCGCCAACGGCGCCGGCAAGTCGACCACGCTGAAGGCGATCTCCGGCCTGCTCAAGACCGAGGACGGCGAGGTCACCCGCGGTGAGATCCTGTTCGAGGGCCAGCGCATCAACGGCATCGATCCGGACAAGATCGTCCGCCGCGGCATCTTCCAGGTGATGGAAGGCCGCCGCATCGTCGCCGACATGACGTCGCTGGAGAACCTGCGGCTCGGCGCCTTCACCCGGCGCGACGGCGAGGTCTCCGATGACATCGACATGGTGTTCAAGTATTTCCCGCGCCTGAAGGAGCGCACCGGCCTCGCCGGCTATCTCTCCGGCGGCGAGCAGCAGATGCTGGCGATCGGCCGCGCGCTGATGGCCCGTCCGAAGATGATCCTGATGGACGAGCCGTCGATGGGGCTGTCGCCTCTGCTCGTCAAGGAAGTGTTCTCGATCATCAAGGAGATCAACCGCGATCTCGGCGTCACGATCCTCCTGGTCGAGCAGAATGCGCGCGCAGCGCTCTCGGTCGCGAGCCACGGCTACATCATGGAACAGGGCAAGGTCGTGCTCGACGGCTCCGCCGACGAACTGCGCGACAACGAGGACGTCAAGGAATTCTACCTCGGCGGCGCCGGCGATCAGCGCAAGAGCTTCAAGAACCTGAAGAGCTTCAAGCGGCGCAAGCGCTGGCTGTGAGGATAGCGAGCGTTTTCGGGCGGAGTTGCGTGTGCAGAAAACGCGTCAGACCAGGAAGGCGGTTCTATCCGAGCACCTGCTCGGCTTCAGTAACCGCGCAGAGCACATGATAGAACGACGACGCCGGGATCGTGTCGACCAGCGAATTGCCGTCGCGGTCGAACTGGTCGTACCAGCCGCCGGCCACGGCATGGCCGAGATAGTGCCGCTCGAGCAGCACCAGCGCCGCACGCGCCTCGTCCGCCGCGCCGGCTTCGCCCGACTCGGCCTGCGCGGTCCACGCCTTTGCCAGCTCGCTCTGCGGCCACAGCCGCCGTGTGTGGCGGCGGATGTTGCCCTCGGCATCGCCCTCGTCCACCAGGCAGCCGGTGGCCGCGTCGCGATAGCGCAGCGCCGACGCCAGCAGCTCGCCGCGCGATCGCCCGGTCGGGCAGCCGGTGATACGCTCGAATCCCTTCAGCAGCCAGACCCACTCCGCGAGGTGCCCGGGCTCGACGCTGACCGGCGGAATCTTCGACCAGTCCTCCTCGAAATATTCGCCAAGGGTGCGCGTTTGCTTGTCGTAGAGGTTGGCCAGGAACAGCGCGAAGAAATCGCCGGCGCGGTTCTGGAACGACAGATCGTGGGTCGCGTCGAAGCAGGCGATCATCGCCTCGAACAGATGCATCTGCGGGTTTTGCCGGCGCGGCATCGAGGGCGGCAGGCCCTCGTGGAAGCCGCCATGGGGCGAGCGCAGCTGGGTATCGAGGAACGACAGCAGCGCGTCGATCTCGGCGCGGATCTGGGCGTCCTGGTCGAGGCCGTAGGTGGTCGCGAGCGCGAGCAGCACGAAGGCGTGGCCGTAGGTGTCGCGCAGCGGATCGTGCACGCCGCCCTCGGCCGTCAGACTGTAGACGAAGCCGGGCCGGCCGTCCGGCGCCTTGGCCTTGGCCAGCAGGTAGTCCAGCCCCTTCAGCGCGACCGCGCGTCCTTCCGGGTACCAGCCCAGCTGGGCCGCCTTGGCGTAGCAATAGATCTGGCGGGCCTGCACCATGATCCGGCGCGGGGCCGCGCCGTCGGCTGTCCCGTCCTGGTGCAGCCGGTCGACAAAGCCGCCGGCGGCGCTGTCCCAGCCCGTGGTCGACCACAGCGGCAGGGCCTCGCCAATGATACGGTGCTTCAGCCTCGCGACGACGTCGGCGGCCCCGTCCGCCGCAACGCTTTCTGCCTCAGCCATCGTGCTCCCTGGAACCGTCCCAATGTCAGCGATCAGCGTCTGATAGCACGGGCGGACCGGCACGCAACCCGCGCACATCCTCTCAAGGACCTGCCATGACCGACCATTACGACGCCCTTGAAACGCGTGATCCGGCCGAGCGCGAGGCCGCGTTGTTCGCCCGGCTGCCCGAGGCGCTGCGCAAGGCGATGGCGGCGCCCGCCTATGCCAACCTGTTGAGGGGCATCGATCCCGCCTCCATCACCAGCCGGGAGGCGCTGGCGGGGCTGCCGGTGCTGCGCAAGTCGGAGCTGCCGGCCCTGCACAAGGCCGCCCCGCCGTTCGGCGGCTTCGTGGCCGACACGCCCGGCTCGTTCGCCCGGCTGTTCACCTCGCCCGGACCGATCTTCGAGCCGGAGGGCCGCCAGGCGGATCCCTGGCGCGGCGCCCGGGCGCTGTTTGCGGCGGGCTTTCGCGAGGGGGATGTGGTGCTGAACACCTTCAGCTATCACCTCACCCCTGGTGGCTTCATCTTCGATGCTTCCGCGCGGGCGCTCGGCTGTGCGGTGATCCCGGCGGGCCCCGGCAATACCGAGCAGCAATTCGAGCTGATCGAGGCCTATCGCCCGGTCGGCTATAGCGGCACCCCGGACTTCCTCAAGATCCTGCTCGATGCCGCCGCCACCGCAGGCCGCGATGTGTCCTCGATCAAGCGCGCGCTGGTCTCAGGCGCGGCATTTCCGAAATCGCTGCAGGAGGAGATGAAGTCGCGCGGCGTCGAGGCTTACCAGGCCTTCGGCACCGCCGATCTCGGCCTGATCGCGTTCGAGACGGCAGCGCGCGAGGGAATGACGGTCAATGAGGATTTGATCCTGGAGATCGTCAAGCCCGGCACTGGGGATCTGGTTGCGCCCGGTGACGTCGGCGAGATCGTGGTGACCTCGCTCGATGCGCATCATCCCTGGATCCGCCTCGCGCTCGGCGATCTGACCGCCGCCCTGCCCGGCGCAAGCCGCTGCGGCCGCACCAACATGCGCATCAAGGGTTGGATGGGCCGCGCCGACCAGACCACCAAGGTGAAGGGGATGTTCGTGCGACCTGAGCAGATCGCCGAGATCGGCAGGCGCCATCCCGAACTCGGACGGCTGCGCCTCGTGGTCACGCGCGCCGGCGAGGCCGACGCCATGACTCTGAGGGCCGAATGTGCCTCGGCGTCGGATGCCCTGTTGAGCGAAGTTGCTGCGACGCTGCGTGCGGTCACGAAACTGGGGGGCACCGTCGAGCTCGTCGGCACCGGCTCGCTGCCGAACGACGGCAAGGTAATTGCGGACGAGCGATAGGTGCGCAACGGTCCGGCGGTGACTAGAAGCAAATACGACGAACGCGGCCCATGCAAACTCAATATTTCGCCCTAAGGTAGCAATGGGTAGGGACTTTTTCGTGCAACACTGAAAAATCGTCGTGGAATCGTCCTTCCCCAAATCGGAAGTTCCGAACCGGGCACGGCAAAGCGCCTCGCTCGCGAAGACTGACGTCATTGCCAAGCACGTTTGTGCCAGTTTGAATTAGGCCCGCATCGAGCCTACGTGCGGGGGTCACGCAGCGCGCCGCACGTCGAATGATCAGTCATGGTGCGAGGTGAGTTGTGGCGCTTTCCCGGAGGGCATCCCGCATCGACGGGGGAAAGGCGCCTTATTCCGTTTCATCGCGCCAACCCTTCAATCGAGAAGTATGAGCGCCGCTAACCTACCTTGGCGCCACGAACCATGGCGGAAACTTGGATCTACTTGGTAAATATGTTTCCTCACGACGCAACCAAAGTTCAGGGACGCCGTACCATGGCCGCTCTTCAAGCAAGACTGGACCGATTCGAAACCCTTGCCGTTGAAAACGGCCCGGTGAGGGGCTTCGGGCATCAAAATCCTCCCTGCCCGGCACCCAATACTGTCCGGAAGAAATCTCGCAGAGTTCTGAATCTCCCAAACCGTGGGAATTCTGAAACTGGCGTGCCCGGTCCGTTCTGGCTAACTTGCAGGGCCAGCCGACCCCCCCTGGTCGCAAGCCAAATATAAAGCCAATATATAGTGTCCGAGATTGCTGAAACTGCACGACTGATGAAGGTTGCCGAGGCGATCGTCCGCGAGCTCGACCGCCAGGGCGTCGCCGATGCGCTGGTCAAGCTCGGTTTCGACCCGCTTGAGATGGCACGAGTAGTGATCGGCGCGGCCGACGGTGACGTGGTCCCGTTCCGAAAGCCGCAATAGTCGTCCGTGAAGAATGCGGATTGACTTGAGAAATAAGCAGAATTGGCCTTGATGTAGTATTCGATTTTGCAGGAAAGCGGGGTATTGGACTTCGCTTTCTTGCGTTTTAGGTTTTGCTTTTGGGTGATTCGTGATTCCCTGACAGCGTCGTCGACATTGGGGAATGCG
>NZ_JAUMTJ010000039.1:0-90432 GCF_032654765.1 Bradyrhizobium sp. 33ap4
CCCAGCCGTCGGAAATCAACCATCTCACCTGACCAGATGGAGCTCCGCTATGCCTGAATTTCCCCGGACACCCCTGCCGCAAGCGGGGCGAGGTAAAAAGAAAAGCGGCGCGAGCCCTGTTGGATCGCGCCGCATTCTTGGATCAGGTTGCGCCGGCCTTCTGCGCGTATTCCCATGACGCCTGCGACAGCGGCACGGTGCGCTTGGCCGACTCGAGGGCCTTGGCATTCGCCGCGGTGCCGTCGCGAACCCGGCCCGCGATGCCCTGCGTGATGCCGGCAAGGCGGAACAGGTTGTAGGAGAAATACCAGTTCAGGTCCGGCACCGGGATGCCGGTCACGTCGCAATAGATCTGCGCCGCTTCATCCTGGCTCGGAATGTTCAATGCCTTGAGGTCGGCATTGACGAGGCCCGGCATGGTCCACTGCATCAACAGGTAGGTGAAGTCGGCCATGGGATCGCCGAGCGTCGACAATTCCCAGTCGAGCACCGCCTGCACCCGCGGCTCGGTGGCGTGGAAGATCATGTTGTCGAGGCGATAGTCGCCATGCACGATCGAGACGCGCTTCTGCTCCGGAACGGTTTTCGGCAGCCACTCGGCGAGCTTCTCGAATTCGGGAATGTGCTGCGTTTCGGAGGCGCGGTACTGCTTGGTCCAGCGATCGACCTGTCGCGCAAAATAATTGCCGGGCTTGCCGAAATCGCCGAGGCCGATCGCCTCGGGATTGAACAGATGAAGCTTGGCCAGCGTCTCGATCTTGCTGGCGAAGATCTTTCGGCGCGCGTCGGGCTCCTGGGTCGGCAGCGTCGGGTCCCAGAACACCCGCCCCTCTTCCATCGACATGATGTAGAAGGCCGAGCCGATCACCGCATCGTCGGTGCACAGGGCGTAGGCTTTCGCGACCGGGAAATTCTGCTTGCCAAGCGCCGCGATCACGCGGAACTCGCGATCGACCGCATGCGCCGACGGCAACAATTTACCGAACGGCTTGCGCCGCATCACATAGTTGCGGCCGGGGGTCTCGAGCTTGTAGGTCGGGTTGGACTGGCCACCCTTGAACTGCAGGACCGTGAGCGGCCCCTGATAGCCTTCGACGTGTTCCCTCATCCAGGCGTCGAGACTGGCCTCGTTGATACGATGGCGCTCCTCGACTTCCCTTGTGCCGGAAAATTCTTCGTCTTTCCTGACGCCGTCCGCCACGATGACGCTCCCTCAACTCGATTTTTCAAGGAGCGCGTCGGGGCGCTCCCTCAATCAGGCTGGCACGCCAGCCTGATCTCTCTTTTTCATTCTGAGCACGATGTGCGCGCGAACGCCATGCGTTCCGCATCATGCTCAGTGCGACGTGTTTGCATACTTCCGAAGTTCAAGTCTGGCAATGGCGCGATTGTGCACCTCGTCCGGACCGTCGGCGAGACGGAGCGTGCGGATGTGGGCATAGGCGCGGGCGAGGCCTGCGTCGTCGGAGACGCCGCCGCCGCCAAAGGCCTGAATCGCCTGGTCGATGATCTTCAGCGCCATGTTGGGAGCTGCGACCTTGATCATCGCGATCTCGGCCTGCGCGGTCTTGTTGCCGACCTTGTCCATCATGTCGGCGGCCTTGAGGCAGAGCAGACGGTTCATCTCGATGTCGGTGCGGGCATCGCCGATGCGCTGCTCCCAGACCGAATGCTCGATGATCTTCTTGCCGAACGCGGTGCGCGAGGCGAGCCGCTTCACCATCTTCTCCAGCGCCTCCTCGGCCTGGCCGATGGTGCGCATGCAGTGATGGATGCGGCCCGGACCGAGACGGCCCTGGGCGATCTCGAAGCCGCGGCCTTCGCCGAGCAGGATGTTTTCCTTCGGCACGCGGACGTTCTCGAGCAGCACCTGGGCGTGGCCGTGCGGCGCATCGTCGAAGCCGAACACCGGCAGCATCTTCTCGACCTTGATGCCGGGGGTATCGAGCGGCACCAGGATCTGCGACTGCTGCTGATGCTTGGCGGCGTTGAAGTCGGTCTTGCCCATCAGGATCGCGATCTTGCAACGAGGATCGCCGACGCCCGACGACCACCATTTGCGGCCGTTGATGACGTAGTGATCGCCGTCCTTCTCGATCCGAGTCTCGATGTTGGTGGCGTCGGACGAAGCGACCGCCGGCTCGGTCATCAGGAAGGCGGAGCGGATCTCGCCGTCCATCAGCGGGCGCAGCCATTTGCGCTTCTGCTCCTTGGTGCCGTAGCGGATGAACACTTCCATGTTGCCGGTATCGGGAGCGGAGCAGTTGAACACTTCCGAAGCCCAGGAGATGCGACCCATCTCTTCCGACAGCAGCGCGTATTCGAGATTGGTCAATCCCGCGCCGTGGAATTCATCGTCCTCATGCGAGGACGGCGGCATGAACATATTCCAGAGGCCTTCGGCCTTCGCCTTCTTCTTCAGATCCTCGAGGATCGGGATCACCTTCCAGCGCGGGCCCTCGGCATCCTGCTTGTCGTAGATCGGCACGGCGGGCCGAACGTGCGTTTTCATGAAGGCCTGAACGCGCTCCAGCCACTCCTTCTGCTTGGGCGACATCGTGAAATCCATGGGACGCTCCTCGTTTCCTAGACTTGGGCCACTCACTTGGGCCGTGAACCTGGGCCGCAGCCATTTGTCGACATTGTTGACCCCGCCTCCGCGGCTCGCAAGGGCGTTCGCGGAAGGGCGGCGTTGGCGTGCCAGAATGCTGCCCCGCGATCCGCGGATTGACATTTCCGACCGTTCAAACGATAGTTTCATACAAATGTTTGAAATGCAACCTCGCGTTCGTCATTCCGGGGCAGCCCGCAGAGCTGAACCCGGAATCCGGAAATTGTGGAGCGAGATTCCGGGTTCGATGCTGCGCATCGCCCCGGAATGACCGGAGGCTCTCAGCCATGGCCAGCGACCAGACCCGATCAGCCATTCTCGCCGCCGCCGAGCGTCTCTATGCCGACCGCGGCTTCGGCGACGTCACGCTGCGCGACATCGTCGCGGAGGCGAACGTCAACCTCGCTGCGGTGAACTATCATTTCGGCTCCAAGGACGAATTGATCGCGGAGCTGTTTGTCACCCGCAGCATCCAGACCAACCGCGAGCGCCTCAACGAACTGCGGGCGGCGGAGGAAAAAGGCGGCGGCCGCGCCGCGATCGAGGACATCATGCGCGCTCTCGTCGGCCCCACCCTGCGCGGCTGCCTCGGGCCGGATCGCGAGGGCTCGACCGCGGCGCGGTTCATGATCCGCGCCTCGATCGAATCCGTGCCGCCGATCCGCCGCATCAAGAATCGCGAGGTCGATCACCTGCGCAAGTTCGCCGCGGCGATGCGCCGCGCGATGCCGGCCAGCAGCGACACCGAGCTCTATTGGGGCCTGCACTTCGCGCTCGCGATGGCGCACCACACCATCCGCGAGAAGGAACGCCTGCTGCGGCTGTCGGAAGGCAAATGCGATCTCGACGACGTCCGCGGCATCATCGATCGCGTGGTCACGGTCTCGGTGATGGCGCTGACGATGGGCGACGTGCCGAGCAAGCCGGCGCCGCGACCGGTCGCGATGCACGGGCGGCTGACGCGGCAGGATTTGTGAAGCGAGGGCGCCGCTGCGGCGCCCTGCCCTTACACCATCGCGATGCAGTCGATCTCGACGTCGAACGGCCCGGTCCATTCCGGGATGCAGACGAAGATCCGCGCCGGCGGCTGGTGCGGGAAGTACCTTGCATAGACTGCATTGAAGGTTGTGAAGTGCTTTGCCGAAGTGCAGAACACGTTGCACTTCATCACATTGTCGAGCGTGGCGCCGGCCGCCTCGAGGCATTGCTTGAGCTGCTCCATGACCAGCTCGCTTTGCCGCTCGATCGACGCGCCGGCGGCGAACTCGCCGGTCGCGGGATCGAACGGCGGCAGGCCGGAGACGAACACCATGTTGCCGGCCCGGGTCACCGGCGATGCCGGCGCCTTCCAGCGCTCCAGCCAAATCGAGATCGGTTCGACGCGGACCACTTCCCGTTTCATGATTGGCACCTTCGATGAGGATCGATGGCGCCAACCTAGCAGGCGGATGTCAATGATGCTTCGATGCTGGTCGAAGTGTTGTTGCGGAATGACGACCCTGGTCCCGTCACCCTGAGGAGCGCGCCCTTGCGCGCGTCTCGAAGGGTCGACGGCCACCAGCGGGGCCGTTCATCCTTCGAGGCTCGCAAGAGCTCGCACCTCAGGATGACGGAGAAACTCCACCGCCCGCGGCCTCGAAGTCAGCGCCTACAGAATCCCCTGCGCCTTCAGTCCCTCGACCTTGGCGTCGTCATAGCCGATGGTCGCCAGCACGTCCTTGGTGTCGGCCCCTAACAGCGGCGGGGCGCGGTACTCGGTGATCGGCGTGCCCGAGAAGGTCAGCGCGTTGCGGATCAGCGACAGGTTCGGCTCGAACGGATGGTCGACCTCGACCCGCATGCCGCGCGACTGCACGTGGGGATCGCTGAACACCTGCTCGAAATTGTTGATCGGGCCGGACGGCACGCCGGCCTCCTCGAGCTTCTCCAGCCAGTAGGCCACCGGATGCTTCAGGAACAGCCCGGCGAAGATCGCCATGATCTCCTTGCCGTGCACGACGCGGTCGTTGTTCTTGACGAAGCGCTTGTCGTTCGCGAGCTCGGGCTCGCCGAGCACGGCGCAGGTGCGCTGGAACTGGCCGTCATTGCCGACCACCAGCATCAGCTCGCCATCAGTGCAGCGGAACACGCCGGCCGGCATGCCGCCATTGCCCCAGGTGCCGCGGCGCGGCGGGGTCTTGCCATTGACGAGGTAAATCTGCAGCCAGTGCGACAGCGATGCGATCACCGTGTCGAACAGGCAGACGTCGATGTGCTGCCCTTCCCCGTTGTTGGCGTCGCGATGGTAGAGCGCCGAGAGGATGCCGATCGAGGTGTTCATGCCGGTCATGTAGTCGACGATCGAGGGGCCGACCTTCATCGGGCCCTCGCCCGGCTCGCCGTCGATATGGCCGGTGACGCTCATCAGGCCGCCCATCGCCTGCAGGATCGCATCATAGCCCGCGCGCGGCGCGTAAGGTCCGGTCTGGCCGAAACCCGTCACCGAGCAATAGATGATACCGGGGTTGAGCTGCTTGATGGTCTCGTAGTCGAGACCGTAACGCTTGAGGTCGCCGACCTTGTAGTTCTCCATCATCACGTCGGCCGTCTTGGCGAGCTCGCGGATGATCGCCTGCCCTTCCGGCTTGGCGATGTTGACGGTGACCGACTTCTTGTTGCGGTTGGCGCAGAGGTAGAACGAGTTGTTGTTGTTCTGCTTGCCTTCGGGATCGGTGAGATAGGGCGGGCCGAAGGCGCGGGCATCGTCGCCGCCGCCGGGCCGCTCGATCTTGATCACCTCGGCGCCGAGATCCGCCAGCATCTGGGCCGACAGCGGGCCCGCGAGCACCCGCGTCAGGTCGAGAATCTTGATGCCCGAGAGTGGCAGAGCCGACATGAACCTTCCTCCAAATCTTGCGATATCTTGATTGTGTCGCACCGGGCCGCGTCCTGCCCGTGTCTTGAGCGCGCCAGAGCCTGCCGATACACCATTTTGGTGTCGCGAGCACTGCATTGTCGGCATGTAGCCATCCGCAGACGGCCTATGTACGACGCACCGGGGCAGCCCCGGGGGGAACCAGCTGCGAGAATCGGGCGATTGCCGCCACGCGAAATTGTGAAGATGACCGACACCCATTTGCCTCAGCGTCAGCGGTATTTTGCCGCGACGAGGAGGAAAACATGCGGACGATCACGACGGTCGGGCTGCTGCTGACGCTGCTTGCGGCCGCGATGCCGCCGGTCGGCGCGCGCGGCGGCCACGGCCATGGCGGCGGGCACGCGATGCACGGCATGCACTTGGGCGGCGCCACTGGCGCCGGCAGTTTTGCCGACGACAAGCGCCACGGCAACGACCCCTACACCAAGGCGGCCTCCGACGAAGAGGACCGCCTGCTCAACAGCAAGCTGAAGAGCATCTGCCGCGGCTGCTAGGACGACGTCCAGCGAAGCCGCGCCAGGATCGCGCGGCCCATGATCCAGTCCTTGTCGCTTTCGCTGAGGAACGGAAGCTCCTCGGTGAATTGCGTCACGCGCTGCCGGTAAGTGGCCCGGGCGAATGAGTTGGTTAGATCGGTCCCCCAGTGGCAGCGCTCCGGGCCGTAGGCGTCGAACAGGCGGTGGATGTGCGGGATCACGTCGCGGAATGGATATCGCTCAGTCGAAATCAGCGGGACCGACGACAACTTCACCGATACATTCGCATATTTTGCGAGCGCGGCCGCCTGGACGATAGCCTCCGGCACCATGTTGTTTTCCGATGAGCCGGGACGAGGGCGAAGTCCCGCGCCGACGCCCATGTGATCGATGATGAGCGTAAGTTGCGGGTGCCGCTCGGCGATGCGGGCGAACAGCGACGTCTGCCCCTCAGTGAGAAACATTACCGGCAGGCGGGCCTTCTCCGCCGCCGGCCAGAACCAGTCCGCGGTTCCGTCTGTCAGCCACGCCGCTTCGCCAGGGCCGACGTTCAACCTCACGCCCAGTACGCCGGGCTGGTCGCGCCAAGTCGCAAGCCGTGCCGCGCGGTCGGGCTTGTCGAGGGCGACACGCGCCATGATGGCGAAGCGGCCCGGGTACCGTCTGACTGCCTCCTGGGCATAATCGATGCGCTCACCTTCAAGCGACACTGGCGGAACGATGACAACGCGATCGATGCCAGCCTCGTCCATCAGTGGAATGACACGCTCGATGGTGAAGGGCTCCGGGAGCTGCGGCTTGGCACCGGGGAGCCAGGGTCTCTCCGGAGTGCTTGCCGGCCACAGGTGAACCTGCGAATCGACGATCACTCGTTTTTGCTGCGCGACTGCTACAGTGGCGCGTTGCATTGACAGCGCGACACCGGTCGCGACGGCGCCGGTCAGAAGATGACGGCGTGAAGGCATGTAATGTCCTTCCTGTTCTATGGCTTTGGTCACGACATGATGGTGATCGGCACGGCGCGCCTCAGCAGGGGTAACCGCAAACTGGCTCGCAATATTGAAGATCACATCAGGAAATTGCGGCCGTAGAAATAGGGCTCACGGTCAATTTGCGCCGCAGCAATCTTGAATCGCGCATTTCTCGGCTGGGCCCTGGCGCGGCGACCTACGACGCGATCGCCTGCCGCGGCTGCGCGGTGGCGCCGATCAGCTTGCCGATCTCGGGCTTGCAGCCGCCGCAATTGGTGCCGGCCTTCAGACAGCGGCCGATCGCATCGACGCTGTCGGCGCCCTTTTTGATCTCGGCGGTGATCTGGTGCCGTCCGACGCTGAAACAGGAGCAGACGATCGGGCCGACATCCTCGCCCGCGCCGAACGGCCTTCCCGCGAGCAGCGACATCCGCGCATTGGCCGACAATTGCTGCTCGGCGAACAGCCCGGTCAGCCAGGCCCGCGACGGCAGCGCGTGATCGGGCGCGATGAACACGCAGCCCTCGAGCCGGCCGTCGCGCACCGCCGCGTAGCGGAAGCGTCCCGCCGCCGGATCGCGATAGGCGATCCACTCGATCTCGACACCTTCGAGGCCGAGCTGCGCCCTCGCCCAGTCGCGCCAGCTCTCCGGGCGAGTGTCGAGCGCGAGCTCCAGCCGCGTGCAATCGCCGGCCTTGCCATAGACCCAATAGCCGCTTGCCGGACGCCTGATCGCGTCGCGGCTCAGGATGAAGGCGTGCCATTTCGGCGTATAGGGATCGGCCTTGACCGGCGTGTGCTTGGACTCCGGCTGGCCGGACACTGGATCTGTCGCCGGATTGACCAGCGCGTTGACGCGCCCCTCGCCGGCGAACTCCGCGTTCCAGTGCATCGGCACGAACACGCAGCCGCGGCGCTGGTCGGCGCTGACCACGACGCGCGCGATCATCTCGCCCCAGCTGCTGGTCAGCCGCACCAATCCCTCGTTTTGCAGCCCGGCCTGCCGCGCATCCTCGGGGTGAAACTCGGCATAGGGCTCGAACACATGCGCCAGCAGCCGGCCGGTTTTGCCGGTCCGGGTCATGGTGTGCCACTGATCGCGCACGCGGCCGGTGTTGAGCACCAGGGGAAAGTCGCGGCTGGTGGCGTGGCGCGCCGCGCGCGGCGCCACCGGTACGAAGCGCGCCTTGCGGTCCGGCGTGAAGAATTGCTGGCTCTCGAACATCCGCGACGTTCCGGCCGGATGGTCCGACGTCACCGGCCACTGCACCGGCGCCAGCGCGTCATAGGCGGTATCGTCCAGCGCCGCCAGCGCCGAGATGTCGAAATCGCGCCGGCCGCTATTCTCGAAGCCGGACAGTTCGGCGTGCTCGCGGAACACCTCGGCCACCGAGGCATAGTCGAAGCCGGAATATCCCATGCGACTGGCGACGTCGCAGATGATGCTCCAGTCGGCGCGCGCCTCGCCCGGCGCTGCGAGAAACGGCCGCTGCCGCGAGATCCGGCGCTCGGAATTGGTGACGGTGCCGTCCTTCTCGCCCCACGCCAGCGCCGGCAGCAGCACGTCGGCATGGCGCGTGGTGTCGGTGTCGCGCATGCAATCCGTCACCACGACGAGCTCGCAGGCGTCGAGCGCGGCGCGCGCGCGATCGGCATCCGGCAGGCTCACCACCGGATTGGTCGAGATGATCCACACCGCCTTGATGCGGCCGTCGGCGATCGCGTCGAACATGTCGACCGCTTTCAGCCCGGCCTTCTCCGCGATCACTGGCGCACGCCAGAACCGCTGCACCAGCTCGCGATGCGCGGGATTCTCGATCTCCATATGCGCGGCGAGCTGGTTGGCGAGCCCGCCGACCTCGCGGCCGCCCATCGCGTTGGGCTGGCCGGTCAGCGAGAACGGCCCCATGCCGGGACGGCCGATGCGTCCAGTCAAGAGATGGCAATTGATGATGGCGTTGACCTTGTCGACGCCGCTCGACGACTGGTTGATGCCTTGCGAATACAGCGTGACGACGCGCTCGGTGCGCGTGAACCAGTCGAAGAACAGCCCGACCGCGCCTTCGGTCAGGCCGCAGGTCGCCGCGGTCTGCGCCACGGTCTGGCCGCCGACCTGCTTCAGCGCGTCGACCACACCCGTCGTGCAATTGCCGACAAAGCCGCGGTCGACCGCGTTGCTGCCGGCGAGAAAGGCGAACAGGCCGTTGAACAGCACGGAATCGCTGCCCGAGCGCAGCGGCAGATGCAGATCGGCGCCCTCGCAGGTCGCGGTGCTGCGCGGATCGATCACCACGATCTTGCAGGCCGGATTCTTCTCCTTCGCCGCCAGCATGCGCTGGTGCAGGATCGGATGGCACCAGGCGGCGTTGGAGCCCACCAGCACGAGTAAGTCCGCCTGCTCGAGATCCTCATAGCAGCCCGGCACGGTGTCGCTGCCGAACGCGCGCTTGTGCCCCGCGACGCTGGAGGCCATGCACAGCCGCGAATTGGTGTCGATATTGGCGGTGCCGACGAAGCCCTTGGCGAGCTTGTTGATGACGTAATAGTCCTCGGTCAGCAGCTGGCCGGAAACATAGAACGCGACCGCGTCGGGCCCGTGCTCGCGTATGATCCTGCTAAAGCCATCGGCGACGCGATCGAGCGCGTCGTCCCATGACGCCGGCGCGCCGTCCACCATCGGCTCGAGCAGACGCCCGTCGAGATCGATGGTCTCGGCGAGCGCCGAGCCCTTGCTGCAGAGCCGGCCGAAATTGGCCGGATGCTGCCTGTCGCCCTCGACGGTGACGGCACCGGCCGCGTCCTTCGACGCGATGACGCCACAGCCGACACCGCAATAGGGACACGTGGTCTTGACGGACATTGCGTGACCGCTCAGCTCACCGCGGCCGGCTGCCGCACCGACAGCCAGACAACGCCGTTCTCGACCTTGGCCGGATGGGTATGGGTGCAGCCTTCGTCGGGCGCGACGGCCTGCCCGCTCGCCAGTTCGATGACGAAGTTATGCAGCGGACAGGTCACGCGCTTGTTGTGCACGATGCCCTGCGACAGCGGCCCGCCCTTGTGCGGGCAGCGGTCGTCGAGCGCGAACACCTCGTCGCTCTCGGTCCGGAACACTGCGATGTTGCCGCCCGGCGTGCGCACCACGCGCGAGCCGAGCCGCGGAATGTCGGTCAATGCGCCGATTTCGATCCACTGAGTCATGCGAGCTCCAATTCGGCGAGAGGCGCGAACTCGTTGCGGTCGACGCCGCGGCTGGCACGCTCGGCCCACGGATCGGTCTGCGCGAACTGCTGCGAATAGGCAAAGCGAGCGAACAGCGCCTTGCGGTTCGCAACGTCGTCGACCACCCGCTTCCTGATCTGCTCGAGACCAACGCGGTCACACCATTTGTACATGCGCTCCAGATACCAGCCCTCCTCGCGGTAGAGCTGGGTCAGCGCCACGATCACCTCGAGGCATTCGTCCTCGGTCTCGACCTTGGTCAGGAACTCGGTGCCCTTGATGTGCAGTCCGGCGGCACCGGCGAAATGGATCTCGTAACCGGAATCGACGCAGACCACGCCGACGTCCTTGCAGGTCGCTTCCGCGCAGTTGCGCGGGCAGCCGGAGACGCCGAGCTTGACCTTGGCCGGCGTCCACGAGCCCCACATGAACTTCTCGAGCTTGACGCCGAGGCCGGTGGAATCCTGGGTGCCGAAGCGACACCATTCGGAGCCGACGCAGGTCTTCACCGTGCGCAGGCCCTTGGCGTAGGCGTGGCCCGACACCAAGCCGGCGTCGTTGAGGTCGGCCCACACCGCCGGCAGGTCCTCCTTCTTGACGCCGAGCAGGTCGATGCGCTGGCCGCCGGTGACCTTCACCGTCGGGATGTTGAACTTCTCGGCGACGTCGGCGATCGCGCGCAGCTCGCTCGGCGTCGTGACGCCGCCCCACATCCGCGGCACGACCGAATAGGTGCCGTCCTTCTGGATGTTGGCGTGGACGCGCTCGTTGATGAAGCGCGACTGCTGATCGTCGCGATATTCGCCGGGCCAGGTCGCGAGCAGATAGTAATTCAGCGCCGGACGGCAGGAGTGGCAGCCGTTCAGGGTCTTCCACTCCATGAAGCGCATGACCGCGGGAATGGTCTTGAGCTGCTGCTCGACGATCACGCGGCGAACGTCGTCGTGGCTGTGATCGGTGCATTTGCACAGCGGCTTGACCTTCGGCGCCGCCGAATAGTCGCCGCCGAGCGTGAACGCCAGCACCTGCTCGACAAGGCCGGTGCAGGAGCCGCAGGACGACGATGCCTTGGTATGGGCGCGGACGTCGTCGAGCGTGAACAGCTTCTTCTCGCTGATCGCCTTGACGATGGCACCTTTGCAGACGCCGTTGCAGCCGCAGATCTCGGTCTCGTCGCTCATCGCGGCAACCGAGCTCTGGCCGCTGACGCCGCCATCGCCGAGATTGGCGGCGCCGAACACCAGGCGCTCGCGCATATGCGAGACGTCGGTGCCGTCACGCAGGTGCTGGAAGTACCAGGGGCCGTCGATGGTGTCGCCATAGAGCACGGCGCCGACGATCTTCTTGTCCTTCAGGATGATGCGCTTGTAGACGCCGCGGTTGGCGTCCTGCAGCACGATCTCCTCCTTGTCCGGCCCCGGCGCGAAGTCGCCGGCGGAGAACAGGTCGATGCCGGTGACCTTCAGCTTGGTCGAGGTGACCGAGCCGTCATAGGTGGCAAACCCCTTCATCGCGAGGTGGTTGGCGCAGACCTTGGCCTGGTCGAACAGCGGCGCGACGAGACCGTAGGTCTGGCGGCGGTGCTGCACGCACTCGCCGACCGCGTAGATGCGGCCGTCATAGGTCTGCATGGTGTCGGAAACGACGATGCCGCGCTCGCAGTAGAGCCCGGCCTTCTTGGCGAGCTCAAAATTCGGACGGATGCCGACCGCCATCACCACGAGATCGGCCGGCAGCTCGGTGCCGTCGCCGAACCGCACGCCGGTGACGCGGTCCTCGCCCAGGATGGCCTGGGTCTGCGCCGGCATCTTGAACACCATGCCGCGCTCTTCCAGCGACTTGCGCAACAGGCCGCCGGCCACCGGATCGAGCTGACGCTCCATCAGCGTGTCGAGCAGATGCACGACCGTGACGTTCATGCCGCGCTTCATCAGCCCATTGGCGGCCTCGAGGCCCAACAGGCCGCCGCCGATCACCACCGCGTTGCGATAGTCGGTCGAGGCCTTGATCATGCGATCGACGTCATAGATGTCGCGGAAGCCGATCACGCCCGGCAGGTCCTTGCCCGGCAGCGGCAGCATGATCGGGTTTGAGCCCGTCGCGATCAAGAGGCGGTCATAGGGCACCCGCTCGCCGGCCTCGGTGACGACTTCGCAGGTCCGGCGATCGATCATGGTGATCGTCTCGCCCTTGCGCAGCGTGATGTTGTTGTCCTCGTACCAGTCGACGGTGTTGAGCATGATGTCGTCGACGGTCTTCTCGCCGGCGAGCACCGGCGACAGCAGGATGCGGTTGTAATTGCCGTAGGGCTCGGAGCCGAACACCGTGATGTCGTAGAGATCGGGCGCGCGCTCCAGCAGCGCCTCGACCGTCCGGATGCCGGCCATCCCGTTGCCGATCACCACGAGCTTCTGCTTGGTCACTTTGTCGAGCATGGTCTGCCTTTCAATTCCGACGGCGCTGCGCAGCGACGCGGCGTGCGTCGTTGATGGGCACCGATAAAGGTTTGGAGTTGTAGGAAGCCCAGCCGCGGGCGCAGACCGTCTTCGATGACGACCGATGTTCCGTTGTTGATTGATATTCAAAACGCGTGCCAACTCGCGGCGGGCAAATCCGGCCGCAAAATCAAGAGGTTTCCGGCCGATCAAAATCCACCGGTCCGCGCGCCGCGCCGACAGCCGGCCGAAATTTTAGCCACGCCGATGATCTCTTGTGCATCACAGCATCGCCGGCCGCGATGCGATCGCGAAATCGCATTTGATGCGCGATCGCAGGGACTTGGCGCATCGCACAAAAAAGCACCAGCATGCACGTTTGCGCGGCGGCACTTGCCGTAAGCCACGCCACGCGCGGCGGCGGAACGCTGTTCGCGATTGCGCGGCAACGTCTTGCGACTGCACGGCAAAGCGACACGACCTGATCGATGGCACGGTAATTGCTGACCCCAGCTGTTGACGGAGTGCGTCTCAACGACGAGCGCACTCCCATTCACCAACATTCCATTTGTCTGCGCCTGAGATGGCCGCGCTTTCGCGGCTGCCTCCGCCGCATCAACGCGAGATGCTTGCGATGAAGCTAGCCGAGTTCAAGAAGGCAGGTCACTGGCCGACACTGCTTGCCGCGTTCCTGTACTTCGACATCAGTTTCATGGCGTGGGTCGCGCTCGGACCGCTGATCGTCTACATCGCGCGAGACATGAATCTGGCCGTGAACGAGAAGTTCACCCTGGTCGCCATTCCCGTGCTGGCCGGCGCGCTGCTGCGCGTGCCGATGGGCATTCTCGCCGACATCATCGGCGCCAAGCGCACCGGCATCATCGCCCAGCTCGTCGTGATCGCCGCGACTGCTGCGGTGTGGCACTTCGGGCTGACCAGCAAGCTCGCGATCGAGCTGTTCGGGCTTGCGCTCGGCGTCGGCGGCGCCTCGTTCGCCGTCGCCCTGCCCCAGGCGAGCCGCTGGTATCCGCCGCAATATCAGGGCGTGGTGATGGGGATTGCCGGTGCCGGCAATATGGGCGTCGTGCTCGACACGCTGCTCGCGCCGACCATTGCCGAGCATTGGGGCTGGCAGGCCGTGTTCGGCTGCCTGCTTATTCCCATGCTGATGGTGCTCGCCTATTACGCGGTCGCAGCCAAGGACGCGCCGGGCGAGCGCAAGAAGGTCTCGCTGCAGGCCTACGGCGCACTGCTGAAGGATTCCGACAGCCGCTGGTTCATGTTCTTCTACTTCATCACCTTCGGCGGCTTCGTCGGCCTCGCCAACGCGCTGCCGCTCTATTTCACCGTGCAGTATCATGTCTCCGGCGTCGCGGCGGGCATGCTGGTCGCGCTGATCGTCGCGTTCGGCTCGGGATTCCGTCCCGTCGGCGGCATGATCGCCGACCGGATCGGCGGCATCCGTTCGCTGTCGATCCTGTTCGGTGTTGTGGTCGCGGCCTATCTCGTCATTGCCTTCATGCCGGAGGGCCCGACGGCGCCGACGCAGGCCGGTTGGGCGTTGACCGAACTGCCGCGCATCGCCTGGATCTCGGTGCTGCTGTTCTCGATCGGCGTGCTGGCGCTCGGCATGGGCAACGGCGCGGTATTCCAGCTGATCCCGCTGCGCTTCCGTCACGAGATCGGCCTGATGACCGGGCTGGTCGGTTGCGCCGGCGGCGTCGGCGGCTTCTTCCTCGCCCAGACGCTCGGCGCCGCCAAGGGCATGACCGGCGGCTTCGGCGCCGGCTTCCTGTTCTTCGGCGGGCTGGCGTTGCTTGGCTTCATCGGACTTGCCATGGTCAAGGTTCGCTGGCGCACCACCTGGGGCGCGGTATCGGGAGCGCGCGTCTGAGGACTCCGCTCCGCAACGTGACGGGGCTCGGACGTGGCGAACGGTTCGCAACGGGACTTGGGGGTGCGCGTCGGCTTCGCCAGCGAGACCGGCAAGCGCGCCGCCAATGAGGACTATGTCGCGGCCTGCTTGGGCCAGCCGGGCACGCTGCATCGCGACGTGGTTGCCGCGGTCGCCGACGGCGTCGGCGGCCACAAGGGCGGACGCGAGGCCGCGGAGGTCGCGGTCCGCAGCTTCATCGACGCCTATTATTCGTTGCCCGAGACGCTCGGCGTCCGCCGCCGCGCCGCGCGGGCGCTGGAAGCCGCCAACAGCTGGATCCACGGCCAGGGCCGCGTCGATGCCGCGCGCAGCGGCATGGCCTGCGCGTTCTCCTCGATCATCCTGTCACGGCGGCAATGCCATGTGATCCATATCGGCGACACCCGTGCCTATCGCCTGAGCGACGGCCGGCTGGAACGCCTGACGCAGGACCATATCGCCGGCCGCGGCGACCTCGCCCACATGCTAAGCCGCGCCATCGGTTTCGAGGAGTTCGCCCGCTTCGACTACACGTCCCTCGGGCTCCGGCAGCATGATCGCCTGCTGATCTGCAGCGACGGGGTTCACGGCGCGCTCGGCGATTTGCGTCTCCAGCAATTGCTGGAGGAACGCACGCCGCCCGACGAGTCCGCGCGCAGCATCGTCGACGCCGCCCTCGCGGCCGGCAGCAGCGACAACACGACCGCGCTGGTGCTCGACGTCGTCGACCTGCCGCCGGCGGACCGCGACGACCTTACCCACGCGATCGCGACGCTGCCGATCCTCGATTTGCCGGTGACCGGCGATACGATCGACGATTTCAGCCTCGGCGACGTCTTGTCCGACGGGCGCTACAGCCGCCTGTTCAAGGCGATCGACAAGCGCGCCAGCCGCGAAGTGGTGCTGAAGTTTCCCCATCCGCGGGTCGCGAGCGAAGGCTCCTACCGCCTCGCCTTCGTGCGCGAGGCCTGGGTCGCCGCGCGTGTGCGCAGCCTCTGGATCGGCGAAATCATCGAGGTGCCGGCGGAGCGGCAGACCAGGCTCTATTCGGCGATGCCGCTCTACGAGGGCGAAACGCTCGAGCAACGGCTTGGTCGCGCGCCGCGGCTGTCGCTCACCGACGGCATCGCGATCGCAACCAAGCTGGTGCGTGCGGCCACCGCGCTGCACCGCGCCGGCATCATCCATCGCGACATCAAGCCGGACAACGTGATCCTGCTGAAGGACGGCGGGTTGCGCCTTGTCGATCTCGGCGTCGCGCGGGTGCCGCTCTTGGAGGATTTTCCCGCCGAGGACATTCCGGGCACCGCGAGCTACATGGCGCCCGAACTGTTCGGCGGCAAGGCCGGCGACGAGGCCTCCGACCTGTTCGCGCTCGGCGTCACGGTCTACCGCATGTTCACCGCGAACTATCCGTTCGGCGAGATCGAGCCGTTCTCGCGGCCGCGCTTCGGCAAGCCCGCGCCGCTGTCGCGCTACCGGCCGGATCTGCCGGCCTGGCTCGACGCGGTGATCGGCAAGGCGCTCAGCGTCGACCCGGCACAACGCTTCGGCGATGCCATCGAATTCGCACACGAACTGGAAAACGGCGCGACCTGGGCCGGCCCCGCCGTCACCACCCGCAAATCGCTGCACGACCGCGATCCCGTGACCTTCTGGAAGGTGCTGTGCGCGATCCTGGCCCTGATCGTCGTGGTGCTGCTGGCGCGGCATTAGACTAGCTCCGTCATGCCCGGCCTTGTGCCGGGCATCCACGTCTTCGCTGCAATCGCGTAAGAAAAGACGTGGATGGCCGGGACAAGCCCGGCCATGACGAAAAGAAAGAGAGTCATTTTAGATCAGTTAGGCAGCTGAAATTTGGCTATTTCAGTTTGCAGCTCAGGACCCGGCGCGGCGGATCGTGATGCGGGTCTCGTCGGTCATGTCCTTGAGCTCCTTGTTCGGCTCGCGGTAGAGATGGCGCTCGATCTCGACCGTGCGGCCGTCGATCGTCTTGGTGCATTTCTCGTCGACAAATACGCCGCCGACCTCCTGCTTGTCGGCGCCCGGCTGTGCCTTGGAACAGGTCCAGCCGTCCTCGCCATAGCGCGACCTCGCCTGCAGGCCGAGCAGGAAGGCCTTCTTGCGCAGATAGAGCCGCGCCTTCGGATCGGTCTCGATCATCAGCGCCGCGATCTTGGCGTCCTTGTCGATCATGACGGTGAGGATCGCGGGATGGCCGCCGACCATGGTGCCTTCCCGCCCACTCTCGCGATCGTACTCGAAGCGGATGCCGCGCAGCTGGTCCCGTCCGGCCTGGCAAGCCTGCCATTGCGCCCAGTCAGCCAATCTGTGGGTCTTCTCGCCGACGCAAGTCAGGTTGATGTAGCCCGCGTCCGGCACGCTGCTGATCGCCATTCCGACGCTGATGTCGCGCAGGTCTCCCGCGGTCGCCATCGCCGGCACCGCTGCCATGACGGTGACAGCGAAGACCAAGCCACGGATTGCCGATCCTTGCTTGCTCATGGCTTTGCCTTCTCGCTCTGATCGGACGGCGCGGCGGCGTGGCCGGCCTCCTTGTAGATGTTGCAGACCCGCGAGCCATCGCCGAAGAACGCGATGCATTCATCGTAGGTCGGCTCGCCCTTGCCCTTGACGCGGGCGAGCACGTAGTCGGCGACGGCCTCGATCTCGTTCGGCCGCAGGAACACATTCGCTTCGGGCGGCATGCGGTCCGCGACGTCCTGCCGGGTCATCTCGTAGCATTTCGTGGTGTCGTAGGAGCCGCGCACGAAGAACGGCATGCCGGTGCCCGGCCGGCCGCACGTCACGGTCTCGATGATCTGCTCGCGGGTCAGCTCGGTCTTGCGCAGCGACAGCGCGTCGCCGCCATAGCCGCCGCCGCCATTGCCGTGCCATTTGTGGCAGCCGACGCAATTGCCGCGCTTGAACACCGCCTTGCCCGCATCGGTCGGATCGCTCGCCGACTGCGCTTGCGCGGTACCGATAAATCCCATCACCAGCGCGCAGCCGAGCCACGTGCCAACCAGCGATATTTTTTTCATTTGTCTTGTTTCTTGTCTTTTTTCTTGTCTTTCTCGGCCAAATCGACGCGGGAGGCCTCGGTGAGAGGCCTCCCGCGCTTGCGACGTCAAAGGGCGAACACGTAGAGCATCGAGCCCGGCTGCATCCGCTTCAGCTCGGGCGTGGCATCGATGAACCACTTGTCCCAGGCACCGCCGAGGCCGACCAGGATCGCGACATACTGCTTGCCGTCCACCGAGAACGTCATCGGAGGCGCATTGACGCCGCCGCCGGTGTTGAACTGCCAGAGCTGCTGCAGCGATTTCGCGTCGTAGGCGATCACCTCGCCGGACGGCTGTCCGGAGAACACGAGGTCGGGCGTCGCCAGGATGCCGCCGAGGTTCGGGAATTCGGTCTCCGCCTTCCCTGCCACCTTGCCGGTGGTGACGTCGATCGCGGTGACGCTGCCGGTGATCTTGACCGGCTGGCTCGGTCCGCCGCCCGTGAAGAACTCGCGCTTCTTCAACTTGTCCGGCGTCGTCTCCTCGACCGTGATCCGGTTGCAGCTCTCGATCACCGGGATGTACCAGAGCTTCAGGTTCGGATTATACGCGGTCGGCGGCCAGTTCTTGCCGCCCATGTTGCCGGGGCAGATGTCCGTCACCTTGTTGGTGCGGCTTGGCGTCACCGCCGCGTTGTAGCGCTGCACGCCCTGCTTCGGATCATACTCCACCGGCTTGCCGGATTCGGGGTCGAGACCCTTGGTCCAGGTCACCTTCTTGACGAACGGCAGACCCCAGATGAACTTGCCGCTGTTGCGGTCGATCGCGTAGGCAAAGCCGTTGCGGTCGGCCTCGAGCGCGAGCTTCTGCGTCGTGTTGTTCGGACCGGGGACGTCGACCAGCACGTTCTCCGCCACGCTGTCATAGTCGTAGGGATCGTTCGGCGTGTGCTGGTAGTGCCACTTGATCTTGCCGGTGTCGGCATCGAGACCAAGCGAGGAGTCGGTGTAGAGGTTGTCGCCGGGCCGATACTCGTTGTCCCAGTCCGGTCCGGGATTGCCGACGCCCCAGACGATGGTGTTGGTCGAGGGGTCGAAGCTGCCGGTGACCCAAGTCGATCCGCCGCCGCTCGCCTTGGCGTCCTTGTCGTCCTTCCAGGTCTCGTGACCCGCCTCGTCCTTGCCCGGGATCGTGTGGGTGCGCCACACTTCCTTCTGGCTCTTCAGGTCGGTCGCCGCGATCCAGCCGCGAATGCCGTATTCGGCGCCGGCCACGCCCGTGATCGCCATGTCCTTGACGATCAGCGGTGCGCCGGTGATCACCTCGCCCTTGTCGGGATCGGCGACCTGGCGCTGCCAGGCGACCTGCCCGGTCTCCTTGTTGGTCGCGATCAGGCGGCCGTCGAGCGTGTGCGAGACGACGAGGTTGCCCCACAATGCGACGCCGCGGTTGTCGACGCCGCAGCAGGCGACTGCGCCGGCCCAGTCATGGTCGGTCTTCGGATCCATCTTCCAGAGCAGCACGCCTTTGCCGCCATGCGCATCGATCTTGTAGACCGAACCCCAGCCGTCGGTGACGTACATGAAGCCGTTCTCGACGATCGGCGTCCCCTCCAGGCCGCCATGCGACCAGATTCCGCCGCCCTCGACGCCGCCGAGATGCATGGTCCAGGCGACCTTGAGGTTCTTGACGTTGTCCTTGTTGATATCGGCCAGCGACGAGAAGCGCGTCGCCGAATAGTTCTTGTGGTGGTGCAGCCAGTTGCCTGCTTCCTTGTCAGCATTGAGCAGACGGTCCTGGCCGACATCGTCGGCGAGCGCGAAAGAGCCCGCGAAGGTCGCTGCGGATGCTACTGCCGCGGCGAGGATATGCGACTTTACCCAATTCAACCTTGTCATGAGTTCATTTCCTCCGGATCTAGCATTCTTCATTGATCGAACCGCCCGTCACACACGGGCGATCACGCGAGAAGCCTTGAGTCCCGGCGCATGGCTGTGCACCACCCGCCGTCTTGTTGGGTCACTTGTGTGAGGTCACTTCTGGACCTGTACCTCCGTCTCGATGGTGCCTGCTTTCTGAAAAACGATCGCGCATTTGAAGGTCTCGCCCGGCGTGAGCGCCTGACGCATCTGCAGCAGCATGACGTGATAACCGTCACGCTTCAGCTCGAGCATTGCCTTTGCCGGCACTGGTATATTGGATATCGAGCGCATCGCCGGTGCGCCTTCGCCGCGATCCACAGTATGACGCTCGGAAAAATTCGCAACCGGGCAGCGGACACGAAGCAGCGCATCGGCGCTGTCGGCCTCGTTCTTGATCGTCATCGTCAACGGTAGGTCCCCGCCCGCTTTGTCGACCGCCGGCACGCGCGCGTCCACAATCTGCAAGGACTCGTTCGCGGCGGCGTTATGCATCACTCCGAACGTGCTGATCAGGCAGAATAATGGCAACGCGATCCATGATCGGCACGCAACGGCGCAATGCAACTCCCGCTCGAACGACATCAAGTTCTCTCCCAACATGATTTTTGCAGCATTGTTTCATGCTTCGTCGTGCGCTGCCAGCAATAGATCGCGAACGCTGCATCAACGCGATTTTGGGCACGCATAGCGGCCATGCTAACTTCCTGCGCATGAGTGCTCGATAAACTTCCGCCGGCACAGCGCGACGCAGCACATGCCGCACTGCGTCAGGTGATCGGCACCGCGGCGATCGACGCGGTCACATCGGTCTCGGGCGGCGCAACGTCGGCGCAATTGTTCCGGATCGATGCAGGCGGCGAGAATGATTTGCTCCGAATTCGAAGGAATGCCGAACCCGCTGCGCAATCCGTTTCAGTATGTGTCGCTCAGGATCGCCGCCGAGGCCGGCATCGCGCCGCGACTCCATCATGTCGACGAGGCCTCGCGCGTCGCGGTGATGGATTTTGTGCAGCGGCAGCCGCTCGGCCGCTATCCCGGCGGCCTGCCGGCGCTGGCGAAGGCGCTCGGCGAATTGCTGGCGCGCCTGCAGGCGACGCCGACCTTTCCCGCTTTCGTGCGCTACCCCGACATCGTGGCCCGGCTCTGGGCCCATGTCGGCCGCACCGGCCTGTTCGCGCCCGGCGTGCTTGAGCGCTGCAACGCGCACCTCGCGCGCATCCGCGCGGCCTATGCCTGGGATGAGGCCAACTCGGTGTCGAGCCACAACGACTCGCTCCCCGCCAACATCCTGTTCGACGGCAACAGGCTCTGGATGATCGACTGGGAATCCGCCTATCGCACCGATCCGCTGGTCGATCTTGCGATTGTCGGCGATAGCCTGGCGCGGACGCCGGAGCTGGAAAGCATCTTGCATCGTGCCTGGCTCGGCCGCCCGCTCGACGAGCCGCTCCGCGCACGGTTCGCACATGTCCGCGCGCTCACCCGGCTCTACTATGCCGGCGTGCTGCTCAGCGCATCCGCGACGGCGCCGCGCACCATACCCGATACGAGCCTTGCCACACCGACGCTCGCCGAGCTCGCAGAGGCCACACGCGCCGGCCGGCTCAAGGCCGGCACGCCGGCGGCCAAGCACGTGCTGGGCAAGATGTTCGTCGCCTCGTTCCTGACCGAGGTCGCGACGCCCGGCTTCGATCTTTCGGTCTGACGTTCAACCCGGCGGATCGAACGTCGACGGAAACTGCGGCGCAGCTCACTGCGGCACCGGGTGCAGCCTTGCGAGCTGGTCGAGCGACAATTCGGCCTCGCGATCGCTCAGGGGAAAACGCACGATCACGTCCTGACGCGCCAGCTGGCCCCACAGCGCATCCGACGACCATTTCTGCGGCTCGGGTCCGCGCGGACCGTCGACCCAGATGAAATACCATTCCGCCATGGAGGCGACCAAAGCTCCTCGCCGGAACATTGGTCCTTCGCCGGCCAATCCGCAACGCCCGATTTCGTGCGCGGCGCGACAGGTGGGGCTATTCGTACGGCGTGCCGTCCTTGTGCAGGAAGCGGCCGTCGGAGCTCGGGCTCATCATGTCGATGTCGGAGCAGGTGATGACGTCGGCGCGCGAGCGCGAGCCGACCTCGAGATAGGTCGCCGTCATCTGCGACCTGTTGATCAGATGATGCCCGTTGCCGGAGTTCTTCGGAAACGCCGCGCAATCGCCGGCCCGCAGCACCGTCTCACCGCCGTCCTCCACCAGAACCACTTCGCCCGCGAGCACATAGACGAACTCGTCCTCATCCGAATGCCAGTGGCGCTGGCTCGACCAGTTGCCGGGCGGCAGCCGCATCAGGTTGACGCCGAAGTCGGCGAGCCCGCCGGCATCACCGAGACGCTGCCGCACCCGCTCGGCGCACGGCGCGGCGAACTCCGCCGGATAGCCGGTCCCGTTGCGTTCCGGCACGTTTGCAAGGTCGACCCTGGGCATGGCGTCTCTCCGGCGGTTGGCGGGCGAACGAGCGATCGGGCCGACTGCAATTGGTTTCATGGAAGGCGGCAGCAGGAAGTTCCGAGGTCAGCCGCCAAATCGCTGCACCAGTTTTGAACCTTTGGCCGTGCTTATCTGCTGACCGGTCAAATCGCTTCCCACGCTCAATCCCTTCGTCATCAAGTTGCTGCGCAGGGCGGCCTGCTTCTCATCGGCGTAATCTACGTCGACGTGGTCGAGACTCATCAAATGCCCAAGTTCATGGGCCCACGCGCGTCCGTTGGCAAAGTCATTGCCATACCATTGGACAAAGCTTGCCGGCTCGGGATCGCTATGAAGGTACGAGCCGCCACCGGCCGAGAGATTGACTATCGGATTGACGAGATAGATGTGGACCGCATTGTCGGGAGCATGCCGGAAACTGAGAACATCCAGCACGCGCTGATCATTGTTGCGCGCGCTCTTCGCCATATCGAGCGGCTTATCTTCCACGTAATCATTGATCACGAACGCGATCTTGGCCTTCGCCCAGATCTTATTGACTACATCCAGTGCCTTTTTGGCGGTCTCGCCAGTCCATTTTTGCGGCTCGGCGACACCTTTCTCGGCAAATGGCGTAATGTAGATTTTCAGCGGAATAGACATGTGCGTCTCCAGAGATTTCGACGACACCTGCGGTGGGCGTCCACACGTCGACGTCCGGATCCCGAGGACGCAGATTTCGATTCTTTCGGGACTCGCACGTCTCAGCTCGAACGGATCGGCGTTGCTTCCAGATAGACGCAGTTCGCGCTCCTATGGAAGAGGCCCGAGGCTGCGACAAACGGCCGAGACGACCGGGCTGAACCTTGTCGACGCCACCGAGACTAACAACGCGGCCGTCACACGCTGACGATCCGGCACGAGCATCGCTTGAGCATGCGAGTTCAATTCCGAGATCACTATCGAGAGATGGAACTTCGCTTGGCGAAGCCCAGGCGGATGCCGGCACTGCCAGCCATTCCGGCGCTAACGATAAAAAACAGATATTTCAATATCTTACAGGTCAATCGGCATTTGTTCGGCCGTGCACCACCGGCCCTACACGCTTCGGTGTATCCTTGAACAATCTCGCTGCCCCGGACGACAACATCAGGAATGGATTGGACTCAAGTTTGTTCTCTACGGAGGTATGCCGGCGCCCGTAACGCTTGACGCAGTGGAGTTTGCGCGCGGCCACCTTCGATAAAGCTGCCGTTGTTTCGAGCCGATTTTTGGACGTTCGCCATGCGCTACACGCTCCTCCGAGTTCTTGTTGTTCTTGCTGCTTCGGTTCTCCTGGCGTCTCAGCCAGCCTGGGCAACGAAGCGAGTGGCTTTGGTGGTCGGCAATTCGAACTATCAAAATGCGCCACTACTTCCGAATCCTGCCAATGATGCCACCGCTATCGCCGCGACCTTGAAGGGCGCCGGGTTCGATTTGGTGGAGTCTCGGCTGAACCTGACCTCGAGCGACATGCGGCGGGCACTGAGGGATTTCGCCGATCAAGCTCGCGATGCAGACATCGCCATCGTCTACTATGCAGGTCACGGAATCGAGATCGACGGGACGAATTACCTGATTCCGACGGATGCCAGGCTTGAACGCGACACTGATATCTATGACGAGGCCTTCTCGCTCGATCGCGTCCTGCTGGCCATCGAGCCCGCCAAACAGCTCCGCGTCGTGATCGTTGACGCCTGCCGCAACAATCCATTCGCCGACACGATGAAACGAACCGTCGCTTCGCGCGCGATCAGCCGCGGGCTCGCCCGGGTAGAACCCGCCGTATCCAATACGCTGATCGCGTTTGCGGCGAAGGCCGGACTGACCGCGCTCGACGGCAACAGCACGAACAGTCCCTACGCGACAGCGCTGGTGAAATATATCGCAAAGCCTGGACTGGACCTGCGCAGGGCTTTCGGCTTCGTCCGCGATGATGTCTTGCAAGCGACCGGCAACCGACAGGAGCCTTATGTTTACGGCTCACTGGGCGGTGAGGACGTTGCCCTCGTGCCAAAGGCAGAAGAGCCCGCGCCGCCGCCGGCTAACGCCTCGTCGGAGATTCGTCGCGACTACGAATTGGCCCTGCAACTGGGTAACAAGGCCGCTATGAGCGCGTTCCTCGCCCAGCACCCCGACGGCTATTACTCAAATCTGGCCAAGCTTCAGCTCAATCAGATCGACGCGGAGGACGCACGCGTTACCGCCACCCGGAAAGCGCAGGAAGCGGAGCAGCAGAAGGCTCGGCTTGCGTCCGAAGGTGCCCAGCGAGCGGAGCAGGAAAAGGCGGCCGCAGAATTCAAGGCCGCGGAGGATGCCCGTATCGCGGCAGAAAGAACAAAGCAGGCGGCGCAGGACCAAGCTGCCGAGGCTGAACGGAAGCGGACCGCATCCCAAACCTCAACGGTCGCCATGCTTTCCGCGAACGGACCCGCGCCCGACAGCGCCAAGCCGGATAATATTGCAACCGCTACCCCATCGCAGAATAGCGAGGGCGCGAAGGTTGCCGCCCTGAACACGGCGCCGCCGCAGGAGGATCTTGCCAAATCGGTGCAGAGCGAATTGAGCCGGGTTGGTTGTTTCACAGGCTCCATCGACGGTGAGTGGAACGCGGCCTCGCGTCGCTCCCTGACCTTGTTCAACCGGCACGCCGGAACCAAATTTGACGTCAAGCTTGCAAGCCTCGATGCGCTCGATGCGATCAAGCTGAAGCCGGCCCGGGTTTGCCCGCTGATCTGCGAACATGGCTACAAGGCCGACGGCGACCAGTGCCGCAAGATCACCTGCGCCGAGGGCTCGTTCCTGAACGAGGATAACGAATGCGAGAAGCGGCGCGGGAAAAAGCCGGTGGCGAAGCGCAACACGGATGAGCGGCCGTCGCGCGCCGATCGTCCGGTCCGTGAGAGGCCCGAGCCGCAAGCCGACACTCCCCGACGACAGGCGACTGCGAGACCCTCGGGTGGCAGCGGCCAGATCGTGTGTGATGCTTATCTATGCCGCCCGGTCCGTCGCGGATGTCATCTCGATTACCGTGGCGGCGGAGGTCCCGGCGGCGGTACCGGCAATGTTGAGGTCTGCAACTAGGACGGCCACGGCGGCGCGCTCGAGATCGGGCCGCCGTCTCCTCCGCAATCGGTCATGCCCGGGGGCAACGGAGCCAAACCGCAGGGCCCTGCATGCAAGAAGCCGAACAGCAGCCTCCGCCACAAGGATATTCACCACATGATCGCGCGGGACGGTCTCCTCGACCGCCCGGGCAGCCTGAGCAATGCGATCGCTGACCTACTTGATGGAGTATGATTTGATGTCGAACGACCAATTGTTCGGCAATAGTCTTCCGCCGCCGCTGTCCGGTATCCGCAGCTGACTGGTCCAATCCGACAGATAGCTCAACGTGTCGGCCGGCCCCTGAAGCTTGCGCTGAATGTCCGGCAGATCGAGCAATTGCACGCGTCGCTCGCTCAGGATCGCAACGATGACGGCGGACCCGGCCGGCGGCGCGACGACATATTCAAATCCACGTTGCTGTGCCGCCGGGGTCGGAACGATGAATTGGACGCCAGGCTTGACAAGATTCATGTCGGGTCCGACCGACTGCGCCAATAGCTCGGCAGTCGGGAAGATCTGGGACATCCGCCCTTCCGCATCAACATCCACCAGCATCAGATAGCCCGGCTTCCTGGCGGTTACGCCGAATGACACCTTGCCGCCAATGTTGACGGTTGGACCCGGCAGGATTTCAAGCGCCACGCCGGCGGCATTTGCCGGGCCGCGCGGGGCCTGTACGCGCCAGAGCAACGGAGCATTCGTCGCACCTGCCGATGGAGCGGCCGATGGCGGCGGCGTCGCCCACGCGGCCCCGCCTCCTGCCAGCAGCAGCACGATCGCGAACCAGGATTGCTTGCGGGAAACCAGTTTCGCTGGCGACATGACCGGGCTGTCACAGCTTCGTCAGGGAACGCTGAAAAAGCCGATTGACGCGATCCGCGCGTCCGCCGGCAGGTAGCGCTCCAGACTCTTGATCACCTGCCCCGAGGCACGGCGCCGGTTGAGCTGCATCAGGACCGTCTCCAGATCAACCATCCGCTGCTGCGAGGTTACCGCGACGATCTGCTCGGCGCCGAACGGCTCGCCTACCCGAAGAGGCAGCCGCAGATTTGCTGACCGAGCCATCGCGGCATCGGAACCCACCGGATACAGCATCTGGATGGTTCCATCACCGGACACGTTGAATAGCAGCACCGCCCGCGAACCGACGTCGGACAATTCGACCTCGACGGTCTGTCCGCTGCGCTGCTGTCGGTCATCCGGCCAAATACGCATCAGCTGCGGCGACTGCGTCGCCATGCGCTTCAGCTCCCGAATTGCCGCGGTTCGGTTGACCACTGTCGTCAAACCGCCAACGTCGACGCCATAGGCGACCACGTCGCCCCAGGCGATCACATCATGGGATACGGGGTCCCAGATCAGGTCGGGATTATCAGTCGGTTGAACGGCCTGCACGCTGGCGTCCTGCGGCTTGACGCTGGTGAAATAGCCCATCTTGCCGTCAAGCGCTGCCAAGCGGATCGGCGTGGTGAGGCGGAAGGGCGGCAGTGCGGCACTGGGCGCGGCCGGGGCGGTCGCAGCGGCACTGGTTGGACCGGTTTGCGACTTGGCCGTAACGGCCGGCGGCGGAGGGGTCTGCTTCTCGGCGGACGCGACGGTAGCGACCTGGCCGGAGGCAGCTCTCGCCGCCGTCCCCTGGATCAGCACCACGCCGCGGGTCAGTTCGAACGCGACCTCGGTTTCCGGCGTCTGTGCCGGCGACGATACCGTCACGATATTCTGGCGCTGGTCGGACAGTTGATAGACCACCTGCCGAACATTGCTGAAAAGCTCTTTCAGGGTCACCTTGCCATCATGATTGATGTCCGCGTTGCCCTCCACGGCGCGCGCAACGGCATAACTCAGGGCGCCGCGCAGGCCATCGATCCCCGGAATCCGCACTTCCGGCGCCTTGGTGTGCCGATCGACCGCGGCGATGAACGCGGTGTGGTCGAGATCGAGTTCGGACTTCGGGTCGTCGCTGCTCGACACCGGCTTCAATTCATCGACCAGCAGCGTGTAGCGGGGCACCTGCCGAAAACTCATCTCAGCCGCCCGCGGATCGATATCGCGCACCATTCCGCCGCCATGGCAGGTATCCGCGACGAAAATCACCCTTGCGCCGCGCAATTCGAACTGCCGGATGAAATGGTTGAATTCGCTTCCCAGAATGCGCTCGACAGATCCTGCCGGCGTGGTCGCGAATTCGGGCAGCAAGAACACGTTCTCCATTCCGTCCGGTTCGGAGCCCTTGATCCGCTCCGGCTCCTGCGTGCCGTGGCCTGCGATCGACAGGAAGACGAGATCGTTGCTCTTGGTCCGCTCCACCAGTGAGCTGATTTCGCGCAGCACGCTCGCCCTGTCCGCCTGTGCATTGGTCAGCTCGACCACATCGCTGACGCCCATGGTCCTCAGGCTCGACACGATGTCATTGGCGTCGGCGACCGCGCCCTTCAATTTGCGTACATGCTGGTAGTCGTCGATCCCGATGACGAGCGCCCGGAGCGCCGCACCGTCGGGATTGCTTATCGACAGTTCACCCGCCGCATGCGCGCGCTGGAGTGGCAGGCCGATCAACGCGGCGAGCAGGATGGCGGCACACAGCCAACCGGTCCTTCGATCAAAGCCCCTGAGCGTTCGCATCGCGATCCACCTCGATATCAAGCAGGTCCGCCCTGGAACCGCACCGGCAAGGCAGAGCGGCAGGAATGCCGTCCGGACCTCCGGAAACCAGCGCGCAGGCGGTGATCCATGTTCATCTGTAGCCTTGGCAAGACCTCAGGTTCAGCGCCGTTTGTTCGCCGTCTTGCGGCCTGTCGGCGCCTCGGTCTCCTGATAGGCGTTCGCGGAAACGGTCGTCTGATCGTCTGCGAACGCCCGAAAGCGGACCGGAACGTAACCGCGCGCAAGCAGGCTCGCGAGCGGGTAGACGTTGCGGCAGACCCGACCGTTGCAGCCACCCGTCGAGGATTCCATGACCTCGGCCTTGCGATCCGGGGTGAACCGCAGGAACAACATCACGTGGGAACCCGGTTTGTTCAGGGCGTCACCAGGCTTGAGGTCCCAGGGGTTGGTCACCGGCGCGGCGATCGCGGGAATGGCAGCGGTCGTGTAATGGACGGATAGTCCCCACGTGGCACTGACGAACGCCGAACAGTCGACACCCGCCACATCCGGCCGTGGCTCGTTACGGGTGCAGACATTGCCCGCCAGGGTCCCGCCGTCGATCCGCTGCCGGAAATTCGCGAGCGAACCGTGGCAGCCCCAGCAATAGGGCACACCCCGCACTTCCTGGTTTACCTTGCCCTGCAGATACCACGGCCGGCGAATACGGCTGAAACCGGAGCATTGGCTGTCGGGATCGCTGCCGTAGTTCGCCGGTGTCAGCTTCCACTGGATGCCCTCAAAGGCGAAGGCCGTCTCGATCGCCTGCTGACGATTGGACGGCCGCACGGCGGCGGTCGCATTGAACTTGATATCCGGCCGCGCCGCCGCCGGCGCGGCCGCCGTGCGCGACGGCCTGACGTCAATGACGGATACCTTCCCCAGGGGGCGGAAGCCGACACCAACCACCTCGACGCCATCCGGCTTGGTACGCAGAAAATAGACGTCGCCGTCGCCCGAGACGGTGACGAACCGCCGGGTCACGGGCGTGTTCTCCAGCGGCAGCTCGTAGATACCCTCAAGGCGTCCGTTCGCGGCATAGCGTGCGACGAAGGTGGAGGCATTCTTGCCCGACGGCGGAATGTCCTCGGCCAGCACGTAGAAGCGGTCGCTGTTGTCGATCTCGAGAAACTCCACGGTGCCGAGCTGGTTGCGGACGCGCAGGCCGAGCTGACCGATGGTCTCGTTGGAGACCATGGTCTGGATTTCGACCCGAACGCCGGCATTGCCCTTGTCGGGAATGATATCGGCGATCACCGATCCCTTGCTGCGCGAGGCGATATATTGCCGATCGGGCTGTCGCGTCGTCCTCACGATGGCCGCGCGCGTATTCTGATCCAGCAAGTCGGTCGGGCTGCTCAGCGCCTGCGAGCCCATCTGTGCGAAGGCCGAAATGGCGACCTGGTCGTCGGTTCCGCGGGATGAGACTTCCTCCAGTTGGATCTCGTCGCCGCCCAGCCCGCGTGTGGACTGTCCTGGTGCCGCCTTCAGCATTCGCACACCGCCGTCCCAAACCATGATGTCGTCGTTATGGACGACGAGGTCGGTGGGCTGGACGTCGCCAGGCATCTTCAGGATGTCGGGAGCAGTGTTCGGTTGCTTGGGGTCGAACTGCAGAATGCGGCCATTGATTTGATCGAGCACAAACAGATTTCCCTGTCCGTCAGCGCTGAGCGCTTGCGGGCCCGCGAGTTCGACGTCCTGGCTGGCCGCGACGATCCCCACCATGGATGCAGCCGAACCGCCGGCAAAGCTTCGCACGACCGCATCGTCGGCCCGTGCCCCGGTGGCCGCTATGGCAGTGCCAACGATAGAGAGCCAGATCCAGCTAGATCGACGAAGCATATCCGCCTCAATGTAACCGAACCGAATGCGGCGTCAGTCCGACTAATCCAAGACTGCCTAATCCAAGACTGCGCGAGTGCAGTGTCAATTGGTGGCGAGCAACCCCGATCCCGTTCAACTCTTTCACTGGACGGTGATAGTCCGAACTCCTTCAGCCTGCAGTGCAAAATCATGGCCAGAAACAGATTTGAGCAAGTCAGCGAAATCCAGCCCGACGCGATTACGCTGGTTTTGAGACGCGACAATGCCGGCGCCTCCGGGTCAATCGTGTTGCCGGCCGCCGCAAGCGGAGGTCGCCGGAGCAGCGACCAGGTCAGCGCCCATATGCCCGCCCAGGATGCCTTTCGCGGCGCAATCCGTCTCGCCAATGACATGAAGCTCGCGATCGTGGTTTGCGACCCCGATGGCGTCTGGAAGCCGGAATGGGGCGACCTTTATCAGGCGATCGATTGACCCGCACGGGCAGACGCTGCGGCGCCGCATGGAGGCCGGCATGGCAAATGGAGCGTTAAGCGGGCTGTCGTTGAGGTCGCGAGCCTTGATGATCGTCCTGTTGGCCGCAACCGGCTGGCCTGCGCGGGCGAACGATTCGGCAGCCGAATTGTCCATCGGCGGGCTGCAATTCGTCCGCACCAAGGACGTGGCCATGGCGAGCGAGGAGCTTCGTATCGGGCTGGACCGGGTCAGCGTTCGCTACCAATTCGTCAACCAGACGAGCAAGCCGGTTGCGCTCACTGTCGCCTTTCCGCTGCCGGACATCTACCTGTCCGAAGCCGAGAGCATTGCGCTTCCATCGAGCGATCCGGTCAACTTCGTCGAGTTCGAGACGAGGATCGACGGCAACCCGGTGCCGCTGGCCATCGACCAGCGCGCCATGGTCGGCAACAAGGATGTCACCGCCCTCCTCCGTCAGTTCAAGCTGCCTTTGCTGCCGCTCGGTGATCGGGAGATACGGGTGGCCGACCTGCCGGCGACAACCCGCACGAAGCTGATCGATGATGGCCTTCTGATGCCTGCCGGCATGAGCGACAACGGTCGCCAGCAATACACGCCCGGCTGGATAACCAGGACGTCGGCTGTTCGCGAGCAAGTGTTCCCAGCAGCGCATACCGTCACGGTCGAACATCAATATCGCCCGAGCGTCGGCTCCAGCCCTGACACGGTCCTGCGCGCGGGCCTACGTCGCAGCGCGGCGCTAGGCCCGGAGGTCGAGCGATACCGGAGAGACTATTGCATTACGGATGCGTTCCTTGCCGAATTGGACAAGCGCACAGGCGACAGCCAGGCCAATACCGCAAAACTGCAGGAGCGGCGCATTTCCTACGTGCTCAAGACGGGTGCGAACTGGGCGGGTCCAATCCGGTCCTTCACGTTGACGATCGATCCGGGCGGCGACGATCGCCTGGTCAGTTTTTGTCCAGGGCGACTCAAGCCGGCATCTGCCGACAATTCGCGGCAGTTCACGGCGAGCGACTTCAAGCCGGATGCCGACCTGAAGATCTTGATGATCGGCAAGTTCTGAACGGCAGCTCAATTGGTGAGCATCACATAGCGTCCAGCCGCGGTGATGGTCACGTTGCCGCGTTGAGCTTCGCTGGTTGCCTGCAGGAAGAATGTGTCGGCAGCCATCGGTCGCGGCTGGCGCAATGAATCCAGAACCCGCGGGGCTGCGACGGCCAACAGGAGTTGCGGACCGGTCGTACGCTCCATCGGCAGGGCAAAGGAAAGCGAGTCGACGCCCGGCTTCAGGAGGTAGGACAGGCTCCGCACCTCGCCGCGATCCGAGACCATGAGCAGTTCAACCACCCGGTTGGCAAAATTCTCGACGGTCCCATTAAGGGTCTCGCCGGCCTTCAGCTCCGTCGCCGACAGGTTGATGCGGGGCGCACGCGCTTGATCGCTTCCGACCTGACTGAGGAATTTGACGGCCGGACATTGTGCCTGATTCACCTGCCTGACGCCGACCGACGCCTCAAATCCCTGCTCCTTTCGAAACGCCTTGTCGAAGGTATCGAACGGGGCGGTCGAGGCGCCGAAGCCTTCAATGACGGCTGCGCTTGAGCTCACGGCAACAGGCAGGATGAAGAAGCAGTCGCCGCCCGCATATTGGGCAACATATTTGCGGATGCGCTCGGCTCGACCCGGCCCGTCGGGGGACGGAGACGGCGTCACCGTCGGCTGAGACGGCAACTTCACCGGCTCCTGACGCGCCGGCGGTGGCGGAGCAGGCTCGCTCGGCGGCGCGGATGTCCCGGCGAGTTTCGGAGGCGGCGGCAAAGCCGCCAAGCCCGATGTCCTCCAGACGAATTTATAGAAGGTGTACCCGCCGCCCCCCAGCAGAAGCAGCAACCCCGCGACGCAAGCGCTGAGCCAGATGCGGCGGGAGTTCCGCGTGGTTGATGGCACCCGCTCCTGCTGCGCAGACGTCCCGGCTTCCGGCTTCCCCAATGGATCGAAGCCGTAGAGCGGCGCGGCGGACGGCTGCGCCGAACCCGCCGGCGTCCAGTTGGCGACTTCCGCCATGGTTGGGCGCAACGCCGGGTCCGGCTGCAGCATCCTCTCGAGAAGCGGCCTGATGCGCATATCCACCGCGCCGAGATCGGGCACGCGCCGACGCTTCTCGACCAGTTGAAACTGGCTCCCGCCCATATCGAGCTTCTGTCCGGTCAGGGCATGGAACAGCACGAGACCAAAGCTGTAGACGTCGGATTTCGCGGTGACATCATTGCCGTACAAGCCGACCTGTTCCGGCGACGCGTAATTGTCCTTGCCGGCGAAGCCGGAGCCGATGATGGTTTTGTCACCCATCTGCGTCGACCGGGCGATCCCGAAGTCGATGATCTTGGCCCGCCTTACATCATCGAGCGGCACGATGATGTTGTCGGGGGAGACATCGCGATGGATAATGCCGTGCTCGTGAGCGGCCTGAAGGCCCGATGCGACCCGCCGCATCAATTTGATCAGCGCTTCGAAGGTCAGCGGCCCATCGTCGAGCATGTTCGACAGCGAGCGTCCGTTCACAAACTCCATCGCCAGATACGGGCGCTGCAGTGCGGGCTCGACCGTGAACAGGAAGTAGCGAACGATTGCTTCGTGCGGAAGATTGTGAAGCGCAGCCGCCTCCCGGCGGAACAGCGCAAGCGCCGCCTCGTTGTCGACCATGTCGGGGAGCAGCATCTTGACCGCGACGGGCGATCCGGTCTGGATCTCGCGGCATCGGTAGACCTCCCCCATGCCGCCTGCCCCGATCATCGCCTCGATCTCGTAAATGCCGTTGAGCCGGGTGCCGGCCGGCACACCGCGGTAGGATGACCGAAACGGATCGTTCGCGGTCATGGTCGCGGCTCCTGATCAAGCGGCGTCCTCGTCGGCTCTGAGGATCGTGGCGCGAGCAATCGCACGATCACGATCGTGACGTTGTCGAGTCCGCCGCGATCAAGTGCGAGCGCGAGCATGTCGTCGCAGGCGGCCTGGGCAAGGCGGGTGGCCGCGTGCTGCTCGATCTCGTCGTCCCGCACGTGCCGGGTCAAGCCGTCACTGCAAATCACGAAGATATCTTCCGGTTCGGCCGGACCGGTCACCACCTCGAGCTCGGGGTCGGCGACGACACCGACAGCACGGGTGATGGCATTGCTCGGCCAGTTCTGGACCTCTTCGCGCGACAGCGCGCCATCGGCGATCAGCTCCTCCAACTCGCTGTGATCGTGCGACACCTGTGTGATGCCGTGGCGGTTGATCAGGTACACCCGGCTGTCACCCGCCCAGATGCAGGCATAATGGCCGTCGCGTACGAGCAGGACTGCCGTTGTGGTCCCTACAATGGCACCCTGCCTTTCATGGCTGAGTGCCAGGATCTGCTGGTTGGCGCTGAACAGACGCGCCTCGCATTGCGCCAACAGGTCCGCCGCGGAGTCCGGCGCGCCGATGGAATCAAGCGCCTCCACCACGATGCGGCTGGCAAGATCGCCCGCCTCGTGACCGCCCATGCCGTCAGCGACGGCCCACAGGCCGACGTCGGTCCTTACCAGGCACGCATCCTCGTTCCGCGCCCGCACCCGTCCGGCGTGAGTGACGCTACCGACATCGAACAAGGAGGGGACGTGTACCATCGCGTGTCATCCCGTCCCGGCCACTTCGCGGCCAACGTCGCCGGTCAGCAGCGTGGAATAGCGAAACGGATCCGGCAATCCGCGGCAACAGAGTGCGACCGGCGAAAACCCTTCGCCCCCGGCGGTCCACCAGAAGCTAGCCGCGGCATAGACTTGAGGGTTGGCGCCGCAGAGCCTGCCGAACGACCCGGCAAACCCGTCGACCGTCGAAACCATTCCCAGCGTCGCGTCGCTCAGCGACACGACCGGCGGTCCATCAGTCCCCGGCGTCCGCAGACGCGGAAGCGCGAGACGATCCAGTGCATCGGAGATCTGCTCGAACGTCGCAGCCCGGTCCAGGGTCGAGAGCAGGAACGTCTCCACTTGCCCATACCACTCGTCCTGCGGATCGATGTGCGGCGGCGACAGCGCGGCGTCACCATCCGGCACCGCATGCAGCGTCAACGGATAGTATCGCCCCACACCGTCAAGCGAGGGCATGATCGCTCCTGCGACGGTGGTGCCGCAGATCGCGGCGCCAAGCCAGAATCGCCAAATCGGCGCGGTCAGGAATGCTTCCTGCCAGCCGGCGCCGAGTTGATGGCGGCTCGCGGAGATGGCTGCCTGCACCCACGGCTCCCAGACTTCCAGGAAGCTGCGCGGCGTCGCGATCGCGATGAAATCACGCTTCGCGCCGATCTTGCCGAATAAGCCGCATCGCATGGTCATATTCCGGTCGGGCAACGAAACTCGCGGAGCACTGACAGGTTTAACGGATTGCGCAGCGATCCGGTCGAAATCTGATAGTTGAGCTCGCGTCCGGCAACAATGAACGTTGCGCTGGCGGATTCCGCCTTGGCGACCAGCGAACCAGCCTCCAGCATTCGGAACAATGACCAGGGACCGATGCGCTCGAGTACGGATGGCGAGCCGGTCTCGTTGCTGACCGAAATTGCCGTCCGCGGCGATGGGCCGGGCCAGAGCACCGTCGTCGGTGAATTGCTCTGCGGTGGCGGCGGCGGAGGAGCGGGTTGCGGCGCGCCAAACATGGAGGGGGTTGTGGCTGGTCCTGGTGTGGTTGGGCTCGTGATCGTCGTACCGCCGATCTCGGTCTTGACTGTAATGCCCGGTCCCGCCGCAGCCGGCGGCCGGATCGCAAAGGACACCGCCGGCACACCGCCGCCGGTCTGGAAAAAGGCATCGCGGATATAGGCGGCGTTCTGGAACTGCTTTAGCGTATCAGGCGAGAACGATCGGCCGACGGGGCTCTCCTTCCGCCAGACCCATTCGGATCGCGACGTATCCGCATAAGGCGCCAGGAACTGAGTAAAGAACTTGTCCATGACACCGTTCGGGCTGAACAGTTTGGCAAAGTCCGCGAGCGGGACTTCCTGACCGCTGCTCCGTACGAACGGGTAGCGGTTGGTCACCGTCTGCTGACAGACCGGCGTGACCTGATCGCGCAACGACTGCAGGATCTGACCGGCCGTGGAGGCGGCGATGCTGCCTTCGAACTCCCCAGCCGCCGCCCGCAGCATATCGGAAAATGGTGGCGGCATACGCGAGGCATTGTTGCGCAGCGCCGCAACCTGGGTCTGAAGCCCCGCCGTTGCTTGCGCCGTCAGCTGCGGATTCTCGACCATCAGCGTCAGATTCTGCGCGATGTCGTTCAGGTTTGCGATCGTCGAGTCGATCGGCCGGCGGGTGCTCTCCCCTTCAAGCACTGCATGGTAGGGTTTGAACTGCGACTCGATCGCCGCACCGGGCGTACCATCCTGGGCGTTGTTGAACAGCGCCGGCGCGGTCACCGCGGGCGGCGCGGCCGGCGTGCTGCCGCTCGCCGGCTTCGGGCGTTCCTTGGTCAGCATCGTCTCATCGCGCACCGACTCCAGGATTTGCCGCATCGGCGAAGTCGGCGCCGAAAGCGCCCTCAGCACCTCGTATTTCGGCTTGTCCGCGAGCAATTTCTTCAGACGCAGACTGCCGAGCGCGGTCCGCCACGTCGTCACGAACTCATTGGAGTAGATGCTGAGCAGATCGCCAGCCAGATTGTCATACTGCTGGTCGATTGCCGACTGCTGGCCGGCGTCACCCAAGACCCAGCGCTCCCGCTTCATGCGCTCTGACAATCCGGGCAGTCGAGCGATGAACTTCTGATTGAAGCCGTTGTAGGTGAAGAACTCGGGCACCCGCACATTGTCCAGGGGCTGCCCAGTCGTGGTTTCGAAGACAACTGCCACGTCCGGACCACCTCGGCGGCTGGCGATCCAGTCGCCGGCGGTCGATCCACGAGCCTCCGACTTCAGGAACTCGTAGGCGCGTTGCGACACGCTGAGGCGCGCCAATGAATTCTGGGCCTGCTTGATCAGGCGTCCGTCAAGCTCGACCAGCGGCGGCTGCTCGGTTTCGAGGTCGAACATGGCGACGAGATTTTCATCGAGCAGACGCCGTCCCTCCGCGTTGGTCGCGCCGGGATAGAGGTTGTCCGCCCAGTCGCGCTGCATCCAGGAACGGATGAGCTCGCGGTCCGGGGATTGCAGGCCGCCGAGCATCAGGTAGACCTTCAGCGCCTCATAGACGAAGGCAGGCTCGTTGATGCGCGCATTGAGCTGCTCCTCCAACCGGTACAGCAAGCGAGGCCGGAACATGCGCTCAAGCGCGGTGTGATAGGCCGCCTTCGCGGGCGACAACAGGCGCGCGTGCTGACTGAGCCCGTAGCGCGCCGACAGTGCTACCGGCTCATTCCGTGAGGCATAGCCGGCCGGGGCGTTCCGCAGCCGATAGAGCAGCGGCAGCACCTTGTCGAGATCGTGATCGGCGATCAGCGTTTGCTTGATGAGCGGCGCCCCGGCGGCCGCATACTCGTTGTCCGCCTGCAAGCTCTGCTCGATCAGGTCGGAGTTGCGCTTGTAGCTGGTCAGCCACGCACCGACCAGTCCGATCGCCACCAAACCTATCAGCGACAGCGCCGCGGTCTTGAGGATCAAGGCGCGACGCACCGCAGCGCGGTCAGTCGAGACCCAGTCGGCCTCGCCGATGATGACCTTCGAAATCAAATCGGCAAGGAAAAAGCTCTTGCCGGTTCCGGAGTACGATCCGGCACCGACTTCCTCCGCGCCGAACGTACGCGCCAACGATCCGATCAATTGATCGATCGGCGTACCCTGCTGGGTGCCCGACGTGAAATAGAACCCACGCAGATTGGCATTCACGTGATACCGTGTCGGCTCAAAAATCTGGTTGAGGAAATCGTGGATTTGCGGCTTGAGCCGCGCCATCTGCGCCGGGAAGCCGAACAACTGCACCCGGTGCTGCGGCGTCGGCTCGTCCTGCAGACGATCGAGCGTTTCCTCGCTCAGACGCTCCAGCAGGCGATCGAACTCGACCGGGACCTGCCCCACCAGATTCTGGGTCTTGTCGGCGGTCTGGAACGTGGCCCCCCAGACCTGGCGCCGGCCGGCCTCGCCGAGATAGGCGAAATATTCGGTGAAACCGGCAACGAGATCGGCCTTGGTGAACAGCGCGTAGACCGGGAAGCTCACTTTCAGCCTTTGATGCAGTTCGAGGAGCCGCATTCTGATGGCATCGGCATGAAGCGCGAGTTCCTGCTTCGGCAGCGTCAGCACGTCCTCCAGACTGATCGCGACGAGAACGCCGTTGATCGGCTGGCGCGACCGATTTTTTTTCAGGATGTCCAGGAAGGACAGCCAGCTTTCCTTGTCGGCTTTGCTGTTCGAATCCTGGGTCGTGTAGCGACCGGCGGTATCGATCAGCACCGCTTCCTCGGTAAACCACCAATCGCAGTAGCGAGTCCCGCCGACGCCGGCGATCGCCGCCGGCGTCGCCCCGCGCGCGAGCGGAAACTTGAGTCCCGAATTGACCAGCGCGGTGGTCTTTCCCGCACCGGGCGGGCCGATAATGACGTACCAGGGTAGATCGTAGAGATATCCGGACTTGTTGCCGCTCGCGGTCTTGAGCGTTGCGAGCGCATCCTTCATGCGCTCCTTGAGCACCGGCTCGTCGCTGACAGCCTGGTCCGCAGCGCTGACGCCGTCGGCGATCTCTTTGGCATTCTTGCGTCGCTTGAAGAAATGAAGGCCGGTGATGCCTGCCGCCGCCGCGCCGAGCAGCAGGATCGCGATCTGGCGAACGATGTGATTTTCCAACGGATGCCAGTCGCCGAAAGCAACGAAGGGACCGGCAAGGTAGATCACTGCTCCAAGCGAGCTGAGCCCGACTCCATAGAGAACGATGCGTAGAATGTCCTTGGCGAGCATATTGACCGGTACCTGTCGCTTATCGCGTGAGCTTCTGGCGTCCGCCTATTCGCTACGTTCGATGAAGATTTCGACCCGACGGTTTTTGGCACGCCCCTCGGGTGTCGAATTGCTGGCAATTGGTGAATCCGACCCCTTGCCGTCGACATCGACGCGCGAACCATCGGCCAAGCCGGGCTTCAGCGCGGCGGCAACCGCCTTGGCGCGCTCGACCGACAATTCGAAATTCGAGGGGAAACGCACGGTGCGGATCGGCGAGCTGTCGGTATGGCCAACCACCCGGATTCGCCCCGGCTCCTTGTCGAGCGTCGCCGCGACGCGGGCCGCGATCGGCTTGAAACCATCCAGGATGGTTGCCTGGCCCGAGGCAAACAGTGCGAGATCGCACACCCTGATCACGATGAAGCTCGCCGTCTGATCCGCGGTCATGGCGCACGCCGTCTTCTCCTGTGCAAGCGCGTTGCGAATGCGCTGCAGCTGGGTGATGCGGTCCGGCGGTGGCGGCGGAGGCGGTGGTGGCGGCGGCGCAACGACGCGGCGCTTGAGCTCGATCGGATCGCCGGGATGCAGTGCCAGCGCGACTTGCGCAGCATTCTCCGCACGGCCAGCCAGCAACGTTCGCAGAACGAAATAGGATCCGGTTAACAGCGCAGCGACCACCGCCGCCACCAGCCAAACCGGAATGCGCAAGTGCTTCCGCCGACCGGCCAAGGCCTGTCCGCGCCAGTGCGGCGACAGATCGTTGGTCGGCTTGGGCCGAACCCGGCGCAGCGTTTCATAGAGGTTGCGCTGGATCACCTGGAGGTTCGCAAGTCCGCCCGGCGACGTCCGGTGGATTCCCTGGAATCCGAGCGCAAGGCAGGCGTGCTGAAGCTCGAGCACCGGATAGTTGACGAGCGGATCAGTCTTCAAATGGTCGAGAATCTCGAAGAAGCGTACGCCGCCCACGCGCTCGCCGAAGAACCGGCTGAGCATCGAGTATTGGGCCCAGACGTGCCGGTCGTCGGTCGGAATGTGCTGCACAATATCGTCGGCGGTCGCGCACAAGATATACTTCGCCGTATTGGCCTGGTGCTCGGAAATGCCCGCCGAGCGGATATCCTTCTCGAAGAACTTGATGGCGTCGGCGACCTGCTCCATCAGGCTCGCGAATGACGCCCGCATCAGCGCGACGCGCAGCCGGCCGAGCAACTGCAGCAAAGGGCCGCCGGCGCGCATTACCGGATTGGCGTTTGGCGCAACCAGATCGTCGACACGCAACGGCGGTCCGGGCGGCAGCATCGGTTGCGGCGCCTGAGCCTGCGCCGGTGTCGAAATCCATTCCTCCGAGGGCTGGCTGGTCGGCGGGGCGGCGTAGCTTGCGCCCTGCGGTGTGGGAGAAAACGAGGGCGGTGGCGAAGGGCCACCCGGCGAAGCCATGGGCGATGGCGAGTACGCCGGACGGCTGGCAGGTCCCTCGCCTGCTGGAGGTTGAGGGGCCGGAGCCGGCGGCATCTTCCCGCCAGGGTTCGGACGGATGATGGTCCGCTCACCCCGACCGAAAGGATTAACCGGCTTGTCCCTGTCGGTCATGGCCGCTCTTCCAGGATGGCCCAAAGGTACAACTCAAGCTCCGGCCAGTCGCCGGAAAAATGCATCCCGATCGAGGCCGCGGTGCTGAACTCGGGCCACAGCGGCGACTTGCGATCGAGATAGAAATAGACGTGGTCTGTGATGGCTCGGATGTGCGGTGGCGGCGTCGGCAGATGCACCAGGGTCAAACCCGGCAGGTTTGCGTGCACGATCTCGGTCATTTTTGTGTTGGGCCCGACCTTGAACAGGTGCGGGAATTCATTCTGAATCTCCACGAGAGGCCGCCGCGCGGCGACCTCCAGCACCAAGGTCGCATTTCGGAACAACGCGCGATCGCGGATCGGCGATACAAATGCGTTCTGGGCGCGTTCGATGATCTCCAGACGAATCGCCCGCCTGCCCAGCCGCGCGCTCAGGAAATCCTGGATGTCGCGGACCAGGGGCGTGAAGACGTATTCGAGGTTGTCGTGATCGTATGTCGGGTAGTCCCGTGCGCGTCGTTCGGTGGTCGCGAAGGTCGCAAGCTCACCGGCAAACCTCAGCAATTCCTCGTAGAGCCGTTCCGGATGTACACTGCCGGATCGTTTGAAATGAGTCAGCACCGGAATGGCCCGGTTCAGTACCTGCAGCACCAGATAGTCGACGCTCTGCAAACCGCCGCCGGACGACGGATCGACTGCGTAGCGCGCAAGCTCGTCGAGCTTGGTCTCGACCCAGCCGATGATTCGATTGAGCCAGCCATCGACAACCGGATGCGCGGCGCAGACCAGCATCGGCGGCACAAACTTGTCGTCGAACAGGATGTTCTTGTCGCGCACTTCGAGGATGCGAGCGATGCCGAGACCCATGTATCCCGGCTTGCTCGTCTTGCGCAGCTCGAACGACAGGCGTGGATAGACAACGTCAATTTCTTCTTCGATGCGCAGCGCCGAGGTTGAATCGATAAACGTTTCGGCAGTCCGAACGTAGCGACTTGCGCTGTCGGTGCGATCCTCATCCACCTCCCGCGTATTGGGAGCCGCGACCGGCATCATCAGCCAGACGATCTGGCCTGCGGCCGAATCCGGCACTTCGATGGCTTCCGGGATCGGACTGTCGGCAGGAATATCGAACGGCGTTCCATCCGGCATGACGCCGGTCGCACTGCGCACGGCGAATTTGCTCTGCTGGGTAAGATCGTTATCGATCTCGAGCTGGGCAAAGCCCCAGGGGTACGGTGTCGTGTAACGAACGCGCTTTTCCAGCAGATGCTCGAGATAGCGATCGTTCTGCTGCAGATGATGCGGCCGCAGGAACAGACCCTCCGACCAGAAAACTTTGCTGTACCAAGACATTCCTACATCCACTTGGCAATGATCGGCGACTGCATCGTCACCGACAGTTCACTTTGACCCCGACTTGTCTGCGCGGTCGTAATATTCGGAGAAATGCAGCATGAAGGTATCGATCGGCGCGCTCTCGTCGCGACCGAGATGCGCGTTCCAGCGCGTCAAAAATTCATCCCAGAGCTTGCTCTTGTTCGAGCCAAACAAGGATCTTGCGCCGCGCTGAAGCTCGAGCTCGCGCGCCATCAGCGTCGGATCGATACTGGCGATCAGTCCCCGGACGGCATGCTGCATTGCCGCATAGGTCTTCAATTGATGGGATTTGAGGTCCTTGAAGCCCTGGGCGAAGGCATGCGGCGCATCGAGGTAACTGCGGGTCGGCGGCCCGAATAGGATACGCATCGCGTCTTCCGCGGTCGGCGAGAATTTCAGCGGATTGTTCTCGATGGCCTGGATGGTGGTTTGGCTGGTGCTGCGCGTCAGCTGCTTGGCCTGGGTGCGCGCCTGCAGCAGGGCCATCAAGTTTTCCACCGTCATGCGCAGGATGACGCCGAGCTGTTCCGCAAGTTCAGCTTCGGTCTTGTCGGCAAAGAAACCGTCCGGTAGCCCGGCAGCACGTGCGATCAGGCGCGCAAACTCGGGATTGCCGATCGACGCGGCCGTGGCCGGTGCCGGCTCGGCCAGTTGCGGCCGCGGCGCTTCCACATGCCCTGTCGGTGAAGGCGGCGGCGGCGGGGCAGCCGCTTCGTCGTCGGCCCATACCGACGGTCGGCGCGGCGTCGGCATCGCGTGCAGCACGTCGACCGGCGGTTTTGGCGTGGCGACCGGACCGGCTGCCCAGCTCATGTCGTCGTGCAGCGGCGGCTCGCGTTGAGGCATCTGCGGCGAATACCGGACAGGATCCACACCCGCCGCGGGAACGCTCGCTGCCCAGTCCAGGAATTCTGGATTGACGGGCCGCGCGGCCTCGCGCGGTTTTCGCAACTGCTGCGGGTCGATTGGCGGCGGCACGTCGCGACCGGGAGCCCACAGTTCGTGGTAATCCGCGTGCTGCTGAGCGAGCGGAGCTTGCTGCTGCGCACCATGGCTCGGAGTGTCCTCGGCAGGCTCATCCAGGTCCAGCGAAACGCCAATGACATAGTGGCCGATGACGAGCCGATCGCCGTTGCGCAGCCGATGCTCTCCCCGCATACGCTGGTCGGCACCATTGAGAAAGGTGCCGTTGGTCGAGACGTCGTGCAGCCAGTAGCCGCCGTCGCGATAATGGACCTCGCAATGCTTCCCCGAAATCATCCGTGCCGGGTCGGGCAATGTCCAATCGAGATGGCGGTCCCGGCCAATGTCGACCGAACGCCTTCCGGTGACGGTAAATGACACAGGGCCGCCGTCTGGAAGGTTCGGCTCGTTCTCGATGTTAAAGCGAAGCACCATCACATCGTCTCGTCAGCGTGGAGGGCGCGGTTCGCCGCGTGCCAATTGAATACCATCCTCCAGGCAGGCCGTCATTATCCGGTCCCTGGACTCACGGGTAAGCCGGCAGAGGCCGATCAAAAGGGCTGCGCGAACCGCACGCGCCGTCTGATCCGGCTTGGCTTCGACCGGCGCAAATTCCGCCGGAACCACGCTTCCGCCGGACCAACCCGCCGCCAGCGCCAGCCAGGTCGCCGGCTGCTCGGGATCGTTGGCATTGCCGACCGCCAAAGCCTTGTTACGCGATTGCTCGTCCGGTTGCCGGACCCAGGTTTCGGCAAAATTGAGCGACCTGCCTTCATTGCCGTCGAAATGATCGAACATCTGCCGCAACGAGCGACAGCCCCAGGCGACGGCCACACGCCTGGGGAGCAGATACGCGCAGAAGGATACAGCCTGGTGCCAGTTGCCCGCATCGGCCGCCTCCTGCAGGAAATCCAACGAGAGTTTGTCCGGAGCGGCTTTGCCGACGTCGTAGCGCGCCAGCGGATAGGCTTCGAAGAGATCGCGGACTGTGCTGAACCGAACCTGATTCATGGCTGTCAGCCGACAATGGTTGGCGTGCCGTGGGCAACCAATGGTCCGCCGGCGGCGAGCGCCATGGCGGCCTGCGCGGTCATGGTGATGGTTGGCGCGTTGATGACGATGCCGGCTGGAGACAGGATGATCTGGCTTGGACCAACCTGCAGGGTGATATTGACGTTGGCCGAAAGGGTGATGCTCAGGCCCGCATCGACGGACTGATCCATCGCCAGCTTGACGTGCTGACCGCCCAATTCGATATCAAGCTTGTCGTTGCCGTTCTTGAGCGTGGTCTTACGGGTATCGCCGCCGAACGCCGCCTCACCGATGGTCCTGGTCTCGGTGTCGCGGACCGTGACGTCGTAGTCCTTCTCGGCGTGCAGGGTGATCTTCTCGGACCCCTTCTTGTCCTCGAAGTTCCATTCGTTGTAGCCGCCTCCCCCCTTGGTCGAATCGGACTTCAGACCCGCAATCGTCTTCTTGGACGGCAGGTCGTAAGGCAGCTTGTACTCATCGTTATATACGGTCCCTATCACCAAGGGCCGGTCGGGATCCCCCTCCAGGAATTCCACCACCACCTCCTGCCCGACGCGCGGGATGATCTGACCGCCCCAGCGCTTGCCGGACCAGACTTGCGCCACGCGCAACCGGCACGACCGCTTCTTCTTTCGATCCCAGAAAAAGCGAACATAGATTTCGCCCAGCGACTCGACGTCGATTTCCTCGCTCGAATTGTCGTCCTTGGTCACCACCTTGGCTGTCTGAATGCCGTTGATCCTCGGCTTCGGCGTCGTCATGGGAGATCGAAACGGCCGATCGCTCGGCAGAAATTCGTAGCTGCCGAAGTAGACGTGCTGCCCGGCGTCGCCGTGGCCGCCAGTGCGATAGGATTCGATGGAAAACGAGTGAGCTGCCCGTACCACGAGATATTCGACGTTCTGCGAGTCTTTCGAGTGCTTCTCGAGCTTGGTTAGTCCGCCCGGAAACAGATTGACGGCGTCGCCGTTGCCCCGGCGGCGCCGATCCATCGCCTGCTCGGCCTGGAGCTGGATCTTCGCGTATCGCTCGCCGTCGGATTTTTCCTTGAACTTGCCGGGATAGTCGTAGAACTCCATCTCGGATCGTGTGTAGTGCTCGGAGCCCTTGGCGTCGCTGATCATCTGTGCGTTGGGCTTCTGGTAGTTGTAATCGTTGAGCTCGATCTTCCCGGTGCGGAACCGGCGCTCGGACGCCCATTCATAAATATGCTGCTCGCCGCGACGATCGGAGCCGGTAAGCGGGATGTAGGGGATCTTCGCGAGACCGTTGATTGGACTGTGCGAGGACTTGGAATCGGCCAGCACCAGCGTGTGCTTGCCGCCTTCATGCTTGAAGAAGTAGTAGATCCCGTGCTGCTCCATCAACCGGCACACGAAATCCAGATCGGTCTCGCGATATTGAACGCAGTATTCGAGCTTTGGACATGAGCCCTCTTCGGTAAGCTTGGACTCATAATCCGTGAAGCCGCGCTCGTTGAAGACCTCCTTGATGATGTCGGGCGCCTTCTTGTCCTGAAAGATCCGGCAATCGGTGGTCCGCGACAGCAGCCACAACCAGGGCCTCAGCACGATCCGGTAACTGAAATAGTCGTTCTTCACCCCCAGCCATTGGGCTTCCGTGAGAATGCCGCTGAACTCGCGTTCCTTCTCGTGCAATTTGATGGTGAGGGTGCACTGCTTGCCGATGGCCCGATCGAAGTCGAGATCGGCTTCCTCGCTGAGACATTCAATGCGGTATTCGAACAGTTCACTCAGACCTTCGGCGGCCTCGAACCGGGCAAAAACCAGAACGTCCTTGCCAAGGGGGGTCTTGAGCTCGCAGAGGCGGGTATCCTGGGTAAGCTGGCCCATGTGGGCGTTAAACTCCCTCGTTGACCGCACGAGCTGCGCAATCGGCGCATCAGGCGGTCAAGCACGAACGACCGAAATCCGAGCCGTCCATCGGTGGGATGGCCGGCAAGTCCGCTCGGTGTCACTCTCCTGACGCGGCAACGCACCCGCCCGGGGAAGCCACTGCGGCACTCATGTAGTCGGTTCCAAGCGCTTGCTGGTTCACGGGAAACCGCCACCATCGCGGGAATGAACCGAGGCCGGCGTTGATCTGACCTACCAGTCAATCGGATCATGATCCCCCGCGTGATCCGCCAGATGTCATGGACCTGGTCGAGGGGCCAGGGCCTCGCAGACGGATCCTCTTTGCATGCTCGACGTCGCATCCCTGACCCAGCCCATCGGCCCCGACGATCCCTGCGGGCCCGACCTCGATGCGGCCGGCGACGTCCAGTACCTGAACTTCTTCGCAGCTGCGGAATCGCTGCTGCCGATGTCGTATTTCGAGGTCGTCAACGCGAATGGAGAGCGCGGACGCTTCGACCCGAAGGCCATCGATATTGCCGGCCAGTTCGCCGCTGCGCAGCCCCTGTTGGCTCGCACCCGCGATCTGCGCCTGACCATGCTGCTCGCCAAATTTTCCATCCTGAACCGCGATCTCGACGGCTTCCTCAGCTGCCTGCGGGCAACCAGCCTGCTGCTCCGCGAACAATGGGAAGCGGTTCACCCGAGGGGCGAGGACGGGGACTATGCCTTTCGTGCGGTCACCATCGAGGCGATCGACGTGTTTCCGACGGTGATCAACCCGCTCCAATTCCTTCCCCTGATCGAAAATCGACGGCACGGCAGCCTCAACTACCGAGCCTATCAGATTGCCAAGGGCGAAATTCCCGCCGGCGATGCCGATGTCGACATGCCAGATCTCGGAACCATCGAGCGCATCGTCGCCGAGACCGATCTCGACACCCTCAAGGCGGTGAGCGCCCGCTGTTCGGCGGTCGCTGCCGAGATTGCCGGCATCAAATCGGTTTGGCACGAAAAGTTGAACTCGGGGCAACCCATCAGTCTCGACAGGCTGGCGGGCGTCGCGAACGGCTTGTCCAGCTGGCTCGCAGCTCTGGTGACCGCACGCGATCCGGCCGCAGCTGCCTCATCCCCGGAGGAGACCGCCCAAGACGGCCCACAGCCTCCGATCGAAATCGCCGGCGCAGTCACGTCACCCGGACAGGCATCCGCGGCGCTGGCGGCGGCTGCCGACTACTTCGCTCGGAAGGAACCGTCGAGCCCGGCGCTGTTGCTGGTGCGGCAGGCGCAGGACATGGTTGGCAAATCGTTTATCGAAGTGATGCGGATGCTGATGCCGGCCCACGTGGAAACCGCCGCCATCAATATCGGTCGCGACAAAGTCTTCGACCTGCCGATCGAGCGCATGGCGGAATTCGCCACCTCGCTCCCATCCGCGGCCGAAAATGAGGCTCAAGGTACTGTTTTTGCAGCCGAAAACAGAGCCCAGGCGTTGGACTTGCTGAGCAAAGTCGCGTCGTTCTTCCGGGCCGCGGAGCCGTCCAGCCCGATCCCGTTCCTGGTCGATCGCGCACGTGAACTCGCACAGCGAGACTTCCTCAGCCTGCTGAACGAAGTGCTGCCGGAGGGCGCTCTGAAGGCGATCGATAAATCGAATTGAACCCGCCTTCCGTTCGACGGGACTAACTGAACGGAAGGAAGCTCCGCCGACGAAACACCGAGGCACTTCCCTGCCTGCGTCGCGCAAGTCGGCTTCCGCAGAGATTTTTTTGTGAAGAGGGCAACCCAATGGCAACCGACAGCGGTCAAAAATTCATTCGCCGAAACCGCGCACCGCGCGTGCACATCACTTACGAAGATCCCTACGACGCCGAGCGGCTGATCGAACTGCCGTTCGTCATGGGCGTCCTGTCCGATCTTTCCGGCAACAACCCCGGCATCGAGAAGACGAAGGTCGAGGAGCGCAAGTTCCTCGAGTTCGACATGGACAATTTCGACAACCGCATGGCGGCGATCCAGCCCGGCGTGACGGCGCGCGTCGCCAACCGTCTCAGCGACGGGTCCGACGAAAAGATCTCCGTCAACCTGCGCTTCAACAAGATATCCGACTTCACGCCGGTGGCGGTCGCCCGCCAGGTGCCGGCGACGGCCAAGCTGCTCGAAGCGCGTGAACAGCTCGCCAACCTGCTGCGCTACATGGATGGCAAGGTGGGTGCCGAGGACCAGCTGAAGAGGCTCCTCGCCGATCCTCAACTGATGGCCGCACTGCGCGAGCGCGCGACCAGCCAGTCCACCGAATCCGACAGCAACAGCTAAGGGAAGGAATGGGGACCATGGCAAAAGAAGCAATCCACAAAGAGACCACCGCCAAGGTCGGGACCGTCGAGGCTGACGAGTTCGCCGCCCTGCTGAAGCAAAGCTTCAAGCCGCGCACCGAACGTGCGGCGACCGAAGTCGAGAACGCGGTGTCCACGCTCGTTCAGGAAGCGCTTAAGGATACGAGCGTCATCAAGTCGGACGTGCTCGACACCATCGAGGAGATGATCGCGCGGATCGATCAGAAGCTGACCGCGCAGATGAACGAGATCCTGCACGCGCCCGAATTCCAGGCGATCGAAAGTGCCTGGCGCGGCCTCCACTACCTCGTCTTCAACTCCGAGACCGACGCCAACCTCAAGATCCGGGTGATGAACGTCTCCAAGAACGAGCTGTATCGGAACCTGCGGCTCTATCCCGATGCGCGCTGGGACCAGAGCCCGCTGTTCAAGCAGATCTACGAGTACGAATTTGGCCAGTTGGGCGGCGAGCCGTTTGGCTGCCTGATCGGCGACTACTATTTCAGCCACCTCCCCACCGACGTGCAGTTGCTCCGCGATCTCAGCAAGATCGCCGGCGCCGCGCACGCCCCCTTCTTCAGCGGCGCCGAGCCTACGCTGATGGGAATGGACTCGTGGACCGAACTGTCCAACCCTCGCGACATCGGCAAGGTGTTCGACACGCCGGAATACGCCGCATGGAAGGGACTGCGCGATCAGGACGACTCGCGCTATCTCGGTCTGTGCATGCCGCGCGCACTGGGCCGCCTCCCCTACGGCGCCAAATCGGAGCCGGTGGAAGAGTTCGCCTTCGAAGAGGAGACGGACGGGCACACCGGTGACAAATACGGCTGGATCAACGCCGCCTATGCGATGGCGGTCAACATCAACCGCGCCTTCAAGGAGTTCGGCTGGTGCACGCGCATCCGCGGCGTCCAGTCCGGCGGCGAGGTCATCAACCTGCCGACGCATACGTTCCCGACCGACGACGGTGGCGTCGACCTGAAATGCCCGACCGAGATCGCCATCAGCGATCGTCGCGAGCACGAGCTTGCAAAGGCGGGACTGATCCCGCTGATCCATCGCAAGAACACCGACAAGGCCGCCTTCATCGGCGCCCAGTCGCTCTATAAGCCGAAGAAGTATTTCGGCGACAAGGGCGTGGATGCAACCGCGTCCGACAACCTGTCGTCACGCCTGCCCTACATGTTCGCAGTATCCCGCTTTGCGCATTATCTGAAGTGCATGGTTCGCGACAAGATCGGATCCATGAAGGAAAAGGATGAGCTGACGGTCTGGCTGCAGACCTGGATCAACGAATACGTTGATGCCAATCCGGCCTTGTCGTCAGAAGCTCAGAAAGCGCGCAAGCCGCTGGCCGCTGCGAAGGTTGAGGTCATAGCAAACGAGGAGAACCCGGGATATTACAACGCGCGCTTCTTTCTCCGTCCACACTTTCAACTGGAAGCGATGGACGTCGGTCTCAGTCTCGTTTCGCGCCTGCCAGGCCCGAGCTCCTGACGCCGCGCTATTGCAACCGTCACTCATCAGAGAATTTTGAAAGGGCTATGCTATGGCTGTCGACATCTTTTTGAAACTCGATCCGATCAAGGGCGAGTCGCTCGACGACAAACACAAGGACGAAATCGACATTTTGAGCTGGTCGTTCGGCGAGAGCCAAAGCGGCACGTTCCACAGCGGGTCGGGCGGCGGCGCCGGCAAGGTCGCGGTTCAAGACCTCCACTTCACGCACTTCGTGGACAAGGCGACACCCGAGCTTTTCAAGGTCTGCGCCAATGGAAAGCACATCGACAGCGCCATCCTCACGGTACGCAAGGCCGGTGAACACCCGCTCGAATATCTCAAGATCGAGATGAAGCACGTTCTGGTTTCCAGCGTCTCGACGGGCGGATCGCACGGCGAGGATCGCCTCACCGAAAACGTCAGCCTGAACTTCCAGAAGGTCAAAATGACCTACAAGACCCAGACCGAAAAAGGCGGCGCCGGCGCGTCTCCGGTGTTCGGATGGGACGTTGCGGCCAACAAGGAATGGGCCTGATCGCAGGCTTCCTGCCCGGCGCCGGTTGCCAATAGCGGCAATCGGCGCCGGCTGTACGGGGACCGTCAATGACCGTTACGCCAAGGAAGGACCGGCTCTCTCCGCCATTGATGCTGGCCTTTCGTGCGGCTCATGATGCTCGCGATGCGCGCAAGGCACTCGAACTGCGCGATCAGTTCGGCGAGCGAGTGATAGCGGGACGGCGCAGCGCTGGTCGTTTCCCGATCTCGGAGACGCTGCTAAGGCGCGAGGTTTCGCAGGACGTCGAAACACTCCTCAATACCATTGCCCTCGAATCGACGCTTGACCTGACCGGTCGCGGCTGCGTCCGCACCTCGATCCTGAACTATGGTTTCCCCGATATCGCAAACCGTTCGATCGACGAAGTCACCGACGAGGAGCTTAGCGATGCCCTGCGCATGTCGCTCACGACCTACGAGCCGAGACTCGATCGCAAGTCCATCCGGGTGCGGCGCGACACCTCCGTGGGCGCCGAGCAGCTCAAACTGCGCTTTGTCGTGCATTCCGACCTGAAATGCGAACCGCTCAACGTGCCCGTGGAATTCGTCGCAGACGTCGACCTCGACAGCGGCGATATACAGATCAACCGATTATAGCATGAACCGCGAATTCCTCGACTTCTACAATCGTGAACTGTCGCTGCTGTACGAGCACGCGGAAGGTTTTGCCGAGGAATATCCTGGTATCGCCGAGCGCCTCGGCGGTCTGGTCCGCGACCGCTCGGATCCGATGATCTCAGGCCTGCTAGAGGGCGCTGCATTTCTCGCCGCGCGTGTCCAGCTCAAGCTCAAGCACGAGTTTCCGGAATTCACCGCGAACCTGCTTGAGCAGTTGGTTCCGAATTATCTCGCGCCGACTCCGTCCGCCATGCTGGTCAAGATTCAGCCGACCTACGCCGATCCGGCGTTGCGCGACGGCAAGAAGATCGCGCGAGGCGCCTATTTCGACGCGAGCTATCGCGAAAGGGAACGGAGCCTCGCCTGCCGGTTCCGGCTTTGCCGCGATATCGTGCTTTGGCCTTTTGACGTCACCGGCGCCGAATATTTTGCGACCGCGGGCGCGTTGCAGGCCCTCGGGATTCCAGTCGGCGGAGAGGTCATCGCCGGGCTCAGGGTCTCCTTGACACACCGTACCGCCGCGCGGCTCGACGAGGAGCCGGCGGACGCGGAGACTCGCAACAAACCGGAGACCTGGTTCGCTGGTTGCCGCACCAGCGAACTGCCCATCTATCTGACCGGCGCCGAGTCGGACGCCATCGCACTTTACGAACAACTGACCTCGAACTGCGTCGGGCTCTATTTTCGCTATCTCGACGATTTCGGCGATCCGGTCGTCATCCGGGCTCCGAACGACTGTGTGCAGCAAGTCGGCTTCAGCGAGAACGAATCCCTGTTTCCGAACGACAACCGGGTCTTTCGCGGGTCGGAGTTGTTGCGGGAATATTTCGTGTTTCCGCGCAAGTTCCTTGGCGTCAATCTGACGCAGCTTCGCGCTGTGATGCCGCGGTTACGCAGCAAATCCATCGATATCGTCTTCGCGTTCGATGAACACAACTCGCGTCTCGCCGCCTCGGTCCGGGCGGATACGTTCAGTCTCTACACCGCCCCGGCGATCAACCTGTTCGAGAAGACCAGCGATCGCATCCCGATCAAGTCGAATACCTACGAATACCACGTGGTGCCCGACCGAAGCCGCTACCTCGAATACGAGCCGCACCAGGTGCTGGAGGTTTACGCGCACTTTCCGGCGGAAAAGGACAAGCGGCGCGTGCGTCCGCTGTACTCCGCCGCCGTCGACAGGACGGCCGGATCGGTCGAGGGACTTTATTACACGGTTCGTCGGCTGCCGCGGCGGCGCACCGTCGAAGAGAAGACCTATGGCGCGGCCTCGGACTATACCGGAACCGACATGTTCCTCTCGCTGCTCGAGCCCGGCGACCCGAGCGGCGACGGATCCGCCGCCGAGCTGAGCGTCCGCGCGCTGTGCTCCAACCGGCATCTCACGGAACATCTGCCGGTCGGCCAGGGCGGAGCCGACTTTCGCCTGCTGGACGACACCTCGCTCGAGCTGATGTGCATCGCCGGCCCCACCCGACCACGCGAGCCGGTGGTGGCGCAGTTGCGCAGCCGCAGCGAAATCGCCAATAGCGGCGTCGTCAGCTGGCGCCTGATCAACATGCTGAGTTTGAACTATCTCGGCCTCGTGGAACGCAGCGGCGGCAAGAACGCCGGAGCACTGCGGGAGATGCTGTCATTGTTCGCCGACCAGTTCGACGACGCGACGGAGCGAAAGATTCGTGGCGTGCGCAGCGTCGAGAGCAGGCCCGTGGTGCGGCGGGTGCGTGAGCGTACCGGCAGCGGCGCGGCGCGCGGCCTGGAGATCACGGTCACGCTTGACGAGAAGGCATTCGAGGGCAGCGGCGTGTTCCTGCTCGGAGCTGTGCTGGAACGCTTCTTCGCCGACTATTCAGGCTTCAACACCTTCACCCAGACCGTCATCTCGACCCCGGAGCGCGGCGAGATCATGCGTTGGCCGGCCCGCATGGGCACCCGGAGGCCGCTGTGACGCTGATCGACCAGATGAAGGCCGAGCCCTGGCGGTTCGATTTCTTTCAGACGCTCCGCCAGCTCGAGCGATGCAATCCGGATCGACCGCGGATCGGCGACAATGCAGCGCGTCGCGAGGAGTTTGTCGACCTCGGTCAAACCCCCTATCTGGAATTTCCCGCCTCCAATCTGAGCTCGGTCGACGATCGTGATGGCAGGCTCAAAATTCTGGTCAAATTCCTCGGCCTGCTCGGACCGCAGGGCGCGCTGCCGCTGGCTACCACCGATGAGAGCGTCGGCTGGCAGTTGATGCGGGACGACGCTTTCCCCCGTTTTCTCGACCTGCTGAACGGACGCTTTCTGCAGTTGTTCTTTCGAGCCTGGGCAGACGCACGGCCGATCGCCCAGCATGATCGGCCATCCGACGACCGCTTCATCGCTTATGTCGGCTCCTTCGCCGGCCTCGGCTCCGATATTTTTGCCAATCGGGATACCGTGCCTGACATGGCGAAGCTGAGCTTCGCCGGGCTGGTTTCACCGAGAGCGAAATCCGCATCACGACTGGCGCGGCTGCTGCAAGGGCTGTTCGATGTCAGGGTCGAGATCGACGAGTTCGTCGGCACGTGGCTCCCATTCGACCCAAGCCATTGCAGCCGGCTCGGCGGGACGCACGCCAAGCTTGGTCACGACGCGCTCCTGGGCTCGCGTGTGTTCAGCGTCGAAGACAAGATCAGGGTTCGCGTGTTCGTGAAGGATTTTGCTCAATACGAGCAGTTCCTGCCCACCGAAGCGCCGAACCTGTCCGAGCCCCTGGCTGACGCCGTCTACTTCTACATCGGCGACGAACTCGAGTGGGAGGTGGAACTTGCCATTCCGGCGGGAGCGGTTGTCCCGATGAAGCTCGGGCAGAGCGGACGCCTTGGATGGACCAGCTGGGTTTCGCCGAACTGGGCCTCGACCGAGGAGTATCGGCGCGATGCACGCTTTCACCTTGCCGAGCGTCTCAGAGCCCGGCGCAACGCTGCGACTGATCAGCAGCCGATTTGAACCTAAGCATCGCTCCGATTGTCCTAACATCATGGGAATTCGAGCCGATTTCCGCGACGACCCGGCATCGCCCGGGGATTGAGCAGGAGGCGCCATCGTGACCGATATCAGCCTTGAGGCCGTGACTGGCAAACTGAACCGGGCCGGCTACGATGCCTTCATACAGGCCCTGCGCCACGCCAAGAGCGTCAGCAACCGTAACGTGGAGCTTGCGCACTGGCTGTTTCACATCCTGCAACAGGAGCGGACCGACCTCAGCCTGTCGGTGGATCACTACAAGCTCGACCGCGCGCGGCTGCTGTCGGACCTCGCAGGCGTCATCAACGGTTTCCGCAAGAACGAAACCGACATGCCGGGCGTCGCCAATTCGGTCATCGATATTCTCGACCGTGGCTGGCACTACGCCACGCTGTTCTTCGGCGAGACCCAGATCCGCACCGGACATCTCCTGGTCGCCGGATTGAAATCGAACGAGATCCGTCGTGCGCTCAACAACATCTCGCAGGAATTCGCCAAGATAAATGTCGACGCATTGGCTGCGGAGCACCGCGCCATCTGGGCAGGCTCCGAGGAGGAGACCATGCGTCCGATGGACGGCTCCGGATTGGCCGGTGCCGGTACTGACGGTACGGACCGGGCGAATCCCAAGGGGACGACGCCGCTCGACCGGTTCTCCCAGGATCTGACCGCCAAGGCCAGATCGGGCCAGATGGACCCGATCCTCGGTCGAGACGACGAAATCCGCCAATTGATCGACGTGCTGATGCGCCGGAGGCAAAACAATCCGATCCTCACCGGCGAGGCCGGCGTCGGCAAGACTGCCGTGGTCGAGGGATTTGCCCAGCGCATTGCCGCCGGCGAGGTGCCGCCGCCGCTGCGCAACGTCAGGCTCTGCGCGCTGGATATCGGCCTGATGCAGGCCGGTGCCTCGATGAAGGGCGAGTTCGAGCAGCGCCTGCGCTCGGTGATCGACGAGGTACAGAACTCGCCTACCCCGATTATCCTGTTCATCGACGAAGCGCACACGCTGATCGGGGCCGGTGGCGCCGCCGGCACCGGCGACGCGGCCAATCTCCTCAAGCCTCCCCTCGCCCGCGGCACGCTGCGGACCATCGCCGCCACCACCTGGGCAGAGTATCGCCAGTACATCGAAAAGGACCCCGCACTCACACGGCGCTTTCAGCCGATCCAGGTCGATGAGCCGGATGTAGAGACCTGTTGCATCATGCTGCGCGGTCTCCTGGGCCCGATGGAGAAGCACCACGGCGTTCGCATTTCGGACGCCGCGATCGTGACCGCGGTCAACCTGTCGCATCGCTACATTCCGTCCCGACAGCTGCCGGACAAGGCGGTCAGCCTGCTGGACACAGCTTCAGCACGGGTAGCCATCAGTCAAAGCGCGACGCCGGCCCTGATCGAGGACGCTCGCGTCGCGATCGCGGCCCGCGAGGCCGAACGATCAGCGCTGGTCAGCGACGGCGATCTCGGGGACGAGAACAGCGAGCGCATCACCACAATCGACGGCGACATCGCGACGCTGAAGGCCAAGCTGTCCGGCCTGGAGGCCGACTGGGCCAAGGAACAGGAGCTCGTCAAGGACATCCGCAGCATTCGCGAAATCCTCTCCGAGAACGGCGACGAAGATCGAGCGACGAAGCGCGTCGAGTTGCGCGGCAAGTTCGAGACACTGGAAGGCATCAATCCGGAAAAGCGGATGATCTACGCCCATGTCGACCAGCAGTCGGTGGCCTCTGTCGTGTCCGACTGGACCGGTATCCCGACCGGCAGAATGATGCGCGACGAGATCGAAACCGTCCTGAAGCTACCCGAAATTCTCAATCGCCGCGTGGTCGGCCAGTCCCACGGGCTGACGATGATTGCGAAACGAATCGAGACCAGCCGCGCCAAGTTGGACAACCCGTCCAAGCCGATTGGCGTTTTCATGCTGGCCGGACCGTCCGGCGTGGGCAAGACAGAAACCGCCCTCGCGCTTGCCGAAACCCTTTATGGCGGCGAGCAGAACATGATCACGATCAACATGTCGGAGTTCCAGGAGGCCCATACGGTCTCGACCTTGAAGGGCGCACCTCCGGGTTACGTCGGCTATGGTGAAGGCGGCCGGCTCACCGAAGCGGTCCGGCGCAAGCCCTACAGCGTTATCCTGCTCGACGAGGTGGAGAAGGCCCATCCCGACGTCCATGAGATCTTCTTCCAGGTGTTCGACAAGGGAGTCATGGAGGACGGCAACGGTCGGCGAATCGATTTCAAGAACACATTGATCATTCTGACCACGAACGTCGGCACCGATCTCATCATGAGCCTGGCGCGCGATCCGAAGTATCGCAACGAGCCGGAAGAACTCGCCAGGCTGCTGCGGCCGGAATTGCTGAAGGTGTTCCCTGCCGCCTTGCTTGGGCGCATCGTCTCGATCCCCTACTTTCCGCTTTCGGACGAGATGCTTGCCGGCATCGTCAGATTGCAGCTCGACCGGATCGGACAGCGCCTCCGCGATAATCACAAGGCTGCCTTCGGCTACGACGATGCAGTCGTCGAGCACATCGTATCCCGCTGCAACGATCCGGACTCCGGCGGGCGGATGATCGACAACATCATCACCAACACGCTGCTGCCCGAACTGTCGCGTGAATTCCTCAGCAAGTCTCTCGCCAAGGAGGAGGTCAAGCAGACGCGCGTCTCGATCGTGAACGACAAGTTTGCATATTCGTGGAACTGACTGCGATGAACATCCAGACCGAGCACCGCCAGCCGACCACCGGCACCACAGCATACGATGAGGTGTATTATCCCGGGCATGTCTACGGGCTCACTCACCCGAACCATCTGGCAACGATCGCTACGGTCTACGGCATGCAGCCGGCTCCGGTCGAGCGCTGCAGGGTCCTGGAGCTCGGCTGCGGCGTTGGCGGCAATCTGTTGCCGATGGCTTTTCAATATCCGGACAGCGAGTTCATCGGTATCGACCTGAGCGGCGTTACGATCGAACGCGGACAGCGGAACATCGCCGCGTTGGGCTTGGGCAACATCAGGCTTCTGCATTGCGACATCATGGATGTCGACGCTGCCTTCGGACAGTTCGACTACATCATCGCCCATGGCGTGTATTCATGGGTGCCACCGGTCGTGCGCGAGAAGATGATGTCCATCTTCAAACGGAATTTGGCGCCACGGGGGCTCTGCTATGTCAGTTACAACGCGCACCCGTTCTCGCATCTTCGCGACATGGTCCGCGACATGATGCGCTACCACACCCGGCGCATCACCGGGATGAAGGAGAAAGTCGGACAAGCTCGCGCGATCGTGAAATTTCTCAGCGAAGGATCGAAGTCCAGCTCGGTGCACGGTACAGTCATGCGTGACCAGTGCAACCGCGTGCTCAAGGCTCCGGACGAGTTGCTTTTTCACGACGATCTCGATTCTGGCGCGACGGCGTTCCTGCTGCACGAAGTCGTCGAAGACGCCGGCCGACATGGGCTGCAATATCTGAGCGACGCCGATTTCTCACGACGCTATCTTGCCGGTTACACCGAAGAGGTCCGCGCCACGCTGCAGCGCTTTCCCGAAAGCGAGTTCATGGCGCGCGATCAGTATCAGGACTTCATCGACGGCAACGGGTTTCGGCGTACGTTGCTCTGCCACGAAGGCATCTCCCTTGACCGCAAGGTCGATCTCGACTTCATCACCGCCTTCTATCTGCTGAGCACCACCAGCCCACGTCGCCCCGACGCCTGCCTGACCGACGATTCCGAGATGGAATTTGAAAATCAGGACGGCAGCCGAATCACCGTGACCAATCCGCTCCTGAAGGCCGCACATCTTTGTCTCGGCCGGGCCTGGCCGCGCGCACTCTCGTTCACTGAACTGCTCGATGGCGCCCGGACGCTGCTGGACGGCCGGCAAACAGCCGATGACCAACGGATATTGACGGAAGCGCTCTATATCCTGGCCTGCAGCGGCGAGGTCTCCTTTCTGAAATCACGGCCGTTTCTCGTGAAGGAAGTCACGGATTGTCCGCAGGCGAGTCTGCTCGCCCGCAGACAGGCGCAGAGCGGCCCGCTGGTCACCAATCTGCTTCACCAAACCGTGCAGTTGGAGGACGACAGGACGCGCCACTTTCTGCAACTGCTCGACGGCTCCCGGACGATCGAGCAAATCACAGCCGAAATGACTGAAATCTTCGGACCGACCATCCAGGTCAAGCAATTGGATGATGCCGGGCAGCCCGCCGAGCCGTTGCTGCTGTCAACCCGACAAAGCGTTGACCGTTCGCTGGCGACGGTCGGCAAACTGGGTTTGCTGGTGGCCTGAGGACGGGCGGCAAGGAGCCGGCCCGTCATTTTGTGGAGCGGACGCCCCACGTCCCATCAGCCGTCGTGGGTGTATTGTTGGCCGAGCAGCCACCCGGTGAGAATGCCGCCGGGTCCGCTGGCATAGACCGCGCTAAGGCCGACACCGGCGCGCAGCATCTGCCATTCATGCTCGCCGACCCAGGGAATGCCGGGATCACCCTTCTGGTATTGCGACAGCAACGTTCGGGCGACTTCCGCGGCATTGGCGTAGATCGTGCCGTTCGCCCAGCGGGGTCGCGGCAGGCCCGTCATGCGGCAGTAGAGCGCGGTACAGACATAGGCGGACGCCTCCTCCGCATTGCCGTCAAGGCCGGTACGCAGCAGATCGTAAGCCGCATGCAAGGCCTCGTGGACGATATAGGCTTCGTCCATTCGCCCCGTCGCCGACACGACCTCCAGCGTATTCGCCGCGACGACCGTACCGTCCGCCCGGGTCCGCGCGACGTCGTTATATTGTGCCGCAACATTTGCCGCGAGGTCCGTCGGAACTCTGACGCTGACCTGTCCCAACCGGATCGCGCGAGCGACGTGATGGAACGTTTGCGGTGCAATCGTCACGTGGCTGCCACGGATCGGAAACCGGAAGCGAATGCGTGCGACCGCCGGGCCATTGAGTACGTCTAGCACCCTGCTCCGAAGTGACATCGGATCGTCCTTGCTGTTGACACTGCTCCACGAATGGTGGTCGGCGTTTCCGGTTAGGAGGTTCAGTTGAACCCGGCCCCGGCCGGATCAGACAAATCGGGGACTGGCTTTCACTCGGAGGGCAGCCCCGTGACGACCACCGACCCGACCACGACCGACACTTACCGCAAGATCGCGGCGCGGCTGACCATGCTCCGGCCGCAGATCGATCTGTCGAAATATTTCGCGGGGCCGAATCCCAATGTCCGCCTCTATGACGAGAAGGCCTATATCCGACGCCAATTGGAGAAGTATGGCGTCGCGGCCGCGACGAGCACGCTCGACGGCGTCACGTTCCTGCCCAAGGACTGGGAAGACCTGATCAAGACGCTGCGCATTGCCAAGACGTCGGACGGATTCGACGCCTTCGCCGAAGGCAAAAGCCCGGAGAAGCCGTCGCATTGGGCCCTCGATCTGTCGATGGCAGCCACAATCGGCAAGGGATTCCGGGAGATCTGGCGCCCAAAACTATCCGACCGGCCGCTCTCGACGCGAGACCTTCCGGGCCGGCACGGCTTCGGGCTCGGGCGCGGCCGAGGGCAATGGAGCGACGACTATAGCGCGCAGTTCGGCAAGGACCCGCAGCCGCAGGACATCACGTCGCTGCATTTCGCGGTAGCGCCGGACCGGGTCAATGTTCACATCGACGAGACCGGCTTCGTGTTTGAGGGCGCAGACGGCGCCCTCACGGTCGGACCGAATTTCGGCCACCACGCCGTCAATGAACTGTTCTGGAAGAGCAATCCTCACCTGCCGCGCTGGGCGATCGATCACATCGACCTGATCCTGCCGAACAGCGCCAACGATTTTTCGCGATTTGGCGTTTCGGTCGACCTGTATCAACGCAAGGACTTGCGCGTCACCGTCACCGGCTCCTGCGGCATTTTCGGAGGATTCGAGTGCTCGGGAACGTTAAGCGTCAGTGGAACGCATGATCTGCTTGGCTCCAAGCCGAAAGGCGCGCGCTGACGATCGCATGTCTGCGATCGAGGGTGCGGCAGAGCCGCTTGAACCGGCGCTTCAGCAGACGCGACTGAGGGATAGGCTCGCCGACGCAAAATGCGTCCTACAGTTTATGCCAATGGTGTTGTTGCAATGGCGCCCTTAAAGCCCCCCGTCTGGCTCGATACCAATATTCTTATAGACATACAGAACGGGCAAAGAGCTGCGGCGAGCACCGCCGAGAAAGCGCTCAGCCGACGCTTCGAGAATGAAATTCTCAATCTGGCCAAGGACGGTCACGAGGTTCTGATCTCACCGCGGGTCAAGTTTGAATTTCTAAAGGGAGCGCGTGCTCAGTCCGGCGAAAAATTGCTCACTGACTTGCGGATCGTCGAAGACAAAATGATGACCCAGGTGCCCCGCGCGCAAGTTTGGAAGTGGGGCAATGAGGGTTTGAATCACGGGCTTTCCGCGTTCGATTCCGATGTTGTCGCCCAGGTCAGGGCAGGCGGAGTGGCTCGCGGCATCAAGAATCCGGTGTTGCTGACCAGGGACAGCGGAGGAACGCTCATTGCGATGCGCAGGAGAGGCGTTCAAGCGCTCGACTTCCGGGCACCGGAGGTGAGACTGAAGGTCCCGCGGAACACACCGACCCCGCCAGAGGTCCCGCCGCCGCCGGCAGGCTCCGTCGCTGGCGAAGGATTTTGGAGCGCGGCCAAGGCCGGCTTCAAGGCGGGTTTAAAGGAGGCTTTCAAGGCCGAGAACATCGCTGCGATGATCCCCGATCTGGTCCTTATGGTGGCTGACAAGGTCGCGGCCCGAGAGGCACTCAAGAACATTCAAGTCAAGTTCATCAAGGAGGGGTTTGCAAAGGGCGTTGCAGCGGGCGTCATGGGTTGGTCCGAGGAGGAAGTTGCATCAAATCTGATGAACCGCATCACCGCGTTCAGAGTTCAAGGTCTGGAAGACCCTGCTGGCATCCTGACGCGCGCGACCATTCTGCAAGTGGCCGAAGCGTACGAAAACTATGCGGTGGTGATTGGATTTCAGTTCAGCTCTGCCAAGGACCTGAAATGGAAGCGCGAGATGGTCGCCAAGGGCTCCAAGATTCTGCATCAGTATGGATATTATTTCGGAACCGATCCGCAGGCGCTATTTGAGTACGAGTTCATCGACAAGCTAGCGTGGACGCTTCAGCCGACCACCAATGCGATAGTTGAGCCCACAATCCGCCACTGAAAACGATCATATTGCTGGTGATTGCTCATGCCGCAATTGAAAGACAAAGTAGGACGGTTTGCCGCCACGGGTCGCAGCTGCCAAAACTGGAAGCAGGACCAGGAACTGGTCATCTCGCTGCTCAACAAGATCGCCATTTCCGACGGAGGAGCCGAGACCACGCTCAAACCGCAAATGGTCGTGACGGGTCACGCCAGCGACAGCCTCTACAACTCGATCCTGTATTTCCAGCAGAAGAACTTCCCGGGCACGCCGGACGGCTATATCCGGCCTGGTGGGCCAACATTCACTCGGCTCGTTGATCTCGCGACCAAGGCAGCCGCCAAGCCTCCTCCTCCCAAGGGTCAATGGGACGGGATCGCGACGCCATCCGTCGATGCCGCACTTCGCAAGGGTCTGCTCGACGATTCCAAGCTGGACTATGGGGAAGTCGTCGACATTATCAGGGCGACCGTCACGGATGGCATGGTCACCGCATTCGAGCTGGACGACCTGACCACCATTGCAAACACCTCCAGAACGCTTTCTCCGACTTCGAAGAAGCTCATCACGCTCTTCGTCGGCGACGAAAAGAAGAAGTGGCTCGGGGTTGGACCGTACGACCTCAACTCGGATCAAAAGAAGCTCGCCGCGGAGATGGTCTGCGATTTCCTCAAGAACACGAGGACCACATTCTTTCCGAAGCTCGACCCGCACCGCGTCGGGATCGGCATTCTCAGGCGAATTGCGAAGCCGAGCCTCATAGATCAGGATCAAGCGAGCATGTGCGGCCCCTCCGCGCTGATGTTCAGCTACGCATCCGACAAGCCGGGGCAATATGCGCGGTTCGCCATCGATCTGTATCAGAAGGGGCAGGCGAACCTCGGCCGCCTGCTGATCAAGCCGGGAAAGGACGTGAAAAACTACACGCCGCCCTACTCGCTGGACCACGTCGATTGGCTGACTTGCGCCTCCATTCGCGACTCGGAAAATTGGTTCCTCGATTTTGACGACACCGGCAGAATAAGCGATGTCGCGGGGATCACCTTGCCGAGCGAAATGGAGCAATGGTTCCGCAAGGCCGGATACCAGGACGTACGCGAGGAGACCAATCTGAAATTCAGCAAAGGCATCGACAGCGTCAACGAAGCCAACGCCCTGCTCGCCAGTGGATACCGCGTATGCCTGTTCATAAGCGCCAACATGATCGAATATGACGACCAGTCGGATGAAGGCTCGGTGTTGACGCGGCACTGGGTCGTCTTGCGTGACAGGATACAAGTGTCGAACGGAAACGTGACGACAACGATCTTCACATGGGGCAAAGGAGATTACGCGATCCCGCATCCGGGCAAGGGTGGCGCTCAGAAGCCTCTCTCGATTGGGGACTTCCTTATGAATTATTACGGGTACATTGCTGCCAAAGCGTGAGTGGAGAACAAGCGCTCTCACCACGCGTTGAGGTCGGTGACGAGTTGCTTGTCCAGGGACAAGCTTTCCATGCCGCTGGAAAGCAAAATGCCGCTTCGATTATGGTGCCCACTCCCGGGAATGTTCCGCTTGTGGTGCAGGAAGTGACCGACCTCGTGCGCCATGACGCCAATGAACGCCTCGCCATAGTCGAACACGGGTGGATTGCCCTGATCGACAACCACGAAGGCCTGCTCGTCGGGCAGATACTCTCCAGCCGCCTCGTTATCCATTGCGTCATAGTCGCCGACGAGAAAACACGTGAGATCGGCGCCGCGCACCTTGAACGGGACGATCTCCTTGCGGAAAACATCCCGCGAGATTTTTGGCCCCAGGGCTTTCCGGACCGTCATCCAAGTCGCCTCTGCCGGGGTGAAGAAGATATTTGCCTGAGCCCCGAACGTCCAGTTCAGCTTGGTGAGGAACCAGGGCACGTCGTCCGGCGTCCATTTCGTGGCGTTGATCAGATTGCCGGATTGATCGAGGTACTTGAGGAATTTGAACGCGATCGTGAAATCCTTGCGCGGCAGAATGGCGACATCCAACTTGATGCTTGTGCTGCCGCGTACGGCTTTAAGCTCGGGAATGCCTTTATCCTTGGGCGAGACCTTGAGGCCGCGCGCAGGGCCGTCCGGCCGTGCAGTGGCATACAGCGCTGTACGCAGACGCAGCAACTGGTCGTCGCGCTCCTGGCCTTTTTGCTCCCTGAAGCGGGTCTTGATGTATTCCTGAGCGACACGTTCGACGTCATCGAGCCGCACATCCTCGACCAGGAGTCGATTGCGATCATACGACAGGCCAACGTCCTTGCTGTCGCGGAGGCAGACCAGGTTGAAGCCTCCCCGAGGAACGATCATGAAATTTTGCGTAGCGTACACACCCGAATTCTGCAGGAACTGAACGAAGCTCGGCATGGCTTCCCCCACCCCTCCTAATCCACGGACGGGATCTCGCCCGGTCCATCGCGCCGAGCATATCCATCCGGGATCGCGTCCGGTTGAGCGCGCAAGATAGCGGAAATTGGCCTTGCGAGGCAGTTGATTTCGCTTGGTGTCGTTGAGCAGCAAGGGCGAATGCCGACTCAAGTGGAGCGCATTTCGAAGAATATCTTTCCGGCTGCGGGCTTGCGCCCTGAGCTGACCTTCACGTCGTTTGGCCGGCATGGCGGGACCACCGAGGCGAGCACGTCCGGCCCCACAAGAACGCGACTGATGAAGAACGGCCAATGGTCATCGACCAAAGCGATGGAGCACGACCTTCATCATGACGACGAGGCCAAGCACGCACAGATCAAGCGGCGCAAGCAGGCGGCCAGAAAGTGAACGGTTATCGGAATGGATTCGGCGCTGTTGTCGGAACGGAAATCAAATATTCCGATAAGTACCTGAAATTATTGGAGCGGGTGAAGGGAATCGAACCCTCGTATTCAGCTTGGAAGGCTGCTGCTCTACCATTGAGCTACACCCGCATCTCGGGTTCACCTAACACGGCCGGGCGGCGGCCTCAACTGCCCCGGCGTGCGTTGTGTTCTCCGGCAAACGAAACCATTTCGCCGCAATCCGGCCGGTTTCCTGGCGCGGCTGGGCCGGAGGCGGCCTTAACAGCGGCGGATTCGGCACCTATATTCGAAGTCCCATCAACAAAGAAAGGAGGTGATCTAGTGTCTTGTCTCAAGCGCTGTCACCTCGCTGGGATCGCCCGCTAGGCCCTGAGCAATCAGCCTGGCATCGGGGCGCTCTCAGCCCTGGACCAGCGAGACATCAAAATCGGGGGCGCGGCGGAAGCTCATCCGCCGCGCCTTTTTGCTGTCTTGGCCTGTGCGATTCGCCGCCGCCATGCCGGACGGCGGGATACCTTGTCGCAACACAGAGACCGTCCGATCCGCTACAGATGAAATGTCGGCTCGGATCGCCGCGAGACGTCCTTGGGCCAGTCGCATCAGAAATAAGGAGCACATCAGATGCTTTATGCCATCCTGGCCTATCACGTCGAAGCCGAGGTCAAATCGTGGAACGCCGAGGAGGACGCTGCCGTGATGACGGGTCTGCGCGAGGTCCATCAACGGCTGAAGGGCAAGCTCGGTCCGGCTGCGCGGCTCGGCGATACCCGCAATGCCAGCACGCTGCGTGGGCCCGGCCACGGCATGGTGATCGACGGGCCGTTCTCCGAAACCAAGGAGCAATTGCTCGGCTTCTACGTGATCGATTGCACCGATGAGGCGGAGGCGATCGCCGCGGCGCGCGACCTGCGCAGCGTCAACCCGTCGGCGGTCTACGAGATCCGCGCGCTGAAGCTCTACATCCCCGGCGCGCCATTTCCGGAGACCGCGGGCCCGCGAGACGCGTAGCGCGTGTCCCCGCGCAAACGGCTTTGGCGCTTGTCGCGAGGGAAACCGCTTCGCACGTTTCCGGATCATGCCTTAGCGGCTGGAGCGCTTCGGCAGCTTCGGGAGTTTGCTCGGGTCGAACTTCGGCAGCGGCAGATCCGGCGGCGGCTCGGGTGCCACCTCCTGGCTCGGAATCAGCGTCACCTCGAAGGCGAGATCGGGCACGGCATCCACCCTGCCCGTGCAGGTCGCGATCGCGCCGGTGCAGGTGCCCTCGAGCCGCACCACGAGGTCGTCGGTGCCGAACACGGTCGTGCCGTCTCTCGAGTGCCGCTGCGTGGTGAGCACGGCGGAGAAGCACTCGCCGTCGACCTCATAGGTGCCGCTGTAGAGCATGACCGCGTCGCTGCCCCACAGCCTGCCATCGGCGACGTGCACGATGCCGGTGCCGTCCGCAAGCGACGTTCGAAACCACGCCGCGTAGGTGCCGTTCTTGAGCATGGAGCCGGTCTCCATCTGCTCCGTTTCACAGCGCACGATCTGGGCACCGTTGCGTTAACAGGCGATGAAGGAACTCGCGCCTACGCTCATTGGCCGTCGATCTGCCGCCCCATGATGGCGATCGCCTTCTGGTAAACGCCTGCCGCGTTCCACGCCTCGATCGCGGCGAAGTTGGGTTCCCCGGGCTGATAGCCGGCGCCGGCGCGCCAGCCATGGGCGCGCAGGAAGTTCGCCGTCGAGCTCAGCGCGTTGGCCGCGACGTCGAGATTGCCGGTGCCGTAGGCGAGGACGTTCTTCGGCATGAACTGGGTCTGGCCGATCTCGCCATGCATCGAGCCGCGCGTGCTTCCAGACAACGTGCCGCGGTCGACGAGCTTCAGCGCCGCATAGAGCTGGTCGGTGAAGAACTCCGGACGGCGGCAGTCATAGGCAAGCGTTGCGATCGAGGACAGCATGTTCTGGTTGCCGCGCTGGCTGCCAAAGCCGCTCTCCATGCCCCAGATCGCGATCAACGGTCCCGGCGGCACGCCATAGCGCTGCTGGATCGAGGCGAACAGCGCGGCTTGCGACTGCTTCAGCGATCGGCCGCGCGCCACGATGGTCGCAGATCCCCGCTTGGCCATGAACTGCTCGAGCGACAGGCCGAAGCTGCGCTGGCCGCGATCCGCGGCAATCGTCGCGCTGGCGTAATGGGTCTGCATCAGCGCGGCGATCGCGGTGGCGCCGATGCCCTTGGCGCTCGCCTCGCCCGAGAACTGCTGCTTCCAGGCTTCGAACCCGCCGGGCCCGTTGCCGCACTGCGCCGCGTTCGCCTCAGCCCCCAGCGTTGCAACCATCACGACGATGGCGAGCGCCGACGTCGCAACCTGCCAGCCCCTGATCATCCGAAACCTCCTCCGCAAATATGCCGCCCTCGCGGGCGCGGCGCTGACGATGGCCGGATGGACATGACCCGGCGATGAACGGCCCGCCTCAGATTCGGCCTCGGACCGTCACGATATGTCGCTGGCAGCGGATTGGCCATCCCGCCCGCCTCAGGCAGGCCGGGACATTTGGCCCCTACGCCCGGAAGGCGTCACGCGCCCGGCAAGACGACGAACACGGCGTGCGTGACGATGCGGATCGCGCATGAGACCCGCGAAATCCGGTGGTGAACGGCGTGCGATGTAGTAGGTTCTCCGCGGGGACGGCGGCCCCGCTATCCTCCAACTTGGGAGGCGATGGCTATGATGAAGACCCTGTCACTTCTAGCGGTCCTGCCCTTTATCGGGCGTCCTGTCGATGTCGACGGGCCACGCCGCATCCACATGCTCGACCAGCAATTTCGGCATCTCTGCAGTACCGTGCGGGAAGCGGTATGCGGTCAGCTACGAAGCCTGCCGGAAATACGTGATCGAGCATGGCGCATCGCCCGCCGAATCCTGGTGGTACTGCAGCAGTCAAGGCTACACGAAATAGTCGGCACTTCCCGAGCGAGGCTTTTCACCGCCGCGGACAGCACGTCGAGCTACCGCGACGTCGAATGCGTATGCCTGCCGGTCCGCGTGTTAGGGCACGTCGCCTCTTCTCACTGGACCGACGGTCTGCGGCCGGTTGAGGAAGAACTCGCGGTTGCCGAGCGCGGCCTCGGCATACTGGTCGATCGCCACGATGATCGCCTGCACGTGGTGAAAGCACCAGCCTTCCCGCGTCGCCATGTGCCGGACCTCGGCCAGCGCCTTGATCCAGGGCGCGTGATCATCGCTGTCGTGGAAATACCGAAGCGGCTCTCTCATCTTTTCCTCCGGCACATCACGTCTTGCAGTTCGGCGCACAGCCGCCGCATCCCGGGCGCGCCGTCATGCACGCGCTTCGCCGGCGGCCAGCTCTCGCTTCGCCGGGCGAATGAAGGCCGGCGTCGCGGCGCGACGGCGCGGTGCAACGCTCGCATGCACGATGATCGGATCGCGGTCGCCCAGGACCTCCCGCTCCTCGACCAGGCGGCTCATGACCAGCCGCATCTTCAGGAGATCCCCGGCGACGAAGGCGCAGTCCTCATCGCGGTTGATCTGCTGGCGCATGATGGCTTCGGCCTCGAGCATGCTGACGCGCAGCGCCCTGATCTGCCTGCGAATTTCGCTGATGCGGTTGTCCATGGCGTCCTCCAATTCCCGGTGGAGGGCAATTAGAACAAAACAAGAACATTGAGTCAAGCAGCGAAAGCCGTCCGTCATGGGTATCGTTATCACGACGCAACCGGGTGAGTTGCAGTCACCGGCCGTAACAGCTTTCATGAATTCAACGTGAGGTACCGGACATCAAGCGAGATCAAGAAGCCGCGGCCGACCGCGCGCGGCGAGGATCGCAGCCGTCAAAGACAAACGGCCGACATACGACTGTGGAACAATGCGGCATCGAACTTGTCTACACAAATAGACAAGTTAAAATAGGTCGATTCTATTTCGATCATTGCGCAGCAAATGCCCAAGTACTCTAATGCCCAAGTCCTCCAAGCTGGTAGCCGCGAAGCGCGGCAAGGTTCTTCTGGTTAGACGCCGATCTGACGGGCTGTGGATGTTTCCCGGCGGGCGCAGGCGCGCGCGAGAAACCGGGAAGGATTGCCTCAAGCGCGAGATCAAGGAGGAGCTGCCGAAGCTCAAGCTCGGCAGGCTGAGCCTGTGGAAGGAAGTGACGGCCAGGAACAAGCGTTCCGGCCGCAGGATGAGCGACGCGATCTTCATCGCCAAGAACGCCAAGGGCCGACTGGCGATCGGCGACAAGAAGGAGATCGACCGCGCCGCCTGGCAGAAGCCGCGGGGCCTTCGCCTGACACCGACCTCGCGCTACATCCGCGACCGGCTGTTTCCGAGAAAGCAGCGCCGCCGGAGATAGCGGCGGGATCATCGCTGCTTGAAAGCGCCGCGCTTCCACCCCAAAGAAACGGCCCCAGCGAGGGGGTACAAGCTGGGGCCGCGAGTTTACCTTGATCGTCCAGGCGCTGCCGGCAGGGACAGCACCGAACCTGTGACAATCATGCTCCGCCGCGTCCGTTCCTCGACGGCGCGCCTGGACGCGATCCCGGAAGGATGGGCCGTGAGCCTCATGCAGCGGCAGCTCACGGCCGAGCACATCTCGATGCTCAACATGATGCTTGGCGAAGCGCGGCGACATGGGATGTCCTGATTCCCCAAGGCGAATGTCCTGATGGGTGCGGCACCCTTTCTGGTGCCCCATCATGATCGTCGGATACGCATCCGCAGACCAAGAGTTCCACCGCAGGAACACCGTACTGATCCGGATTTCTGGACAGATAGGACGGTCGTAATACCAACCCTGCCGGCGTTACCGTTCTTTGCAGAGCATTTTTTTCACGACTGAGTTTTTACAGACCTATTATGACCGGCAGAAAAGGGCCGCCGATGCGACGGCCCTTTTCGATTCAGTGCCCCATGTCTTCGCGCGGCAAACGATCCCGGTGACGCACCCAAATCGGTACCAGGCAAAGAACGAGGCCGCCAACCGGCGGCCTCCTTGTTGAGTGGCCCCAGCAACCTATGGGGGCCTGGGAGGGCAGGCGCTGGGGCCGTCTACCGGCCCGGTTGGCGCGGTCGGGCCAGGTGAGCTTCCATCAAATGAACAGAGCAACGGCAACCATTGCGATTGGGCAAAGTCCCAATACGACGATGCCCGCTCGAACAATCACTTCGGACATGACATGCGCCCTTCAATGGGGCGATCAAAATACGCCGCAGCGGAAGCAGCGCAAAGTGCAGTTTGTGCCCGATTTTCCGCGTCCCTCAACCATGCGTCACGGCGGGAAAGTACGCGCCAAGGCGGAGTCGTTCAGACACCAAAACTCACGCGCGAGCCTCCCGGAGATCGCCGAAGATTGAGGCCTCAGGCGGTATCGCGGATTTCGGCCGTGGAGTTTGGCGGCTGCGCCGGCACACCGTGCTGATTTCTTCAGCTTCGCATACCGCCGACGCGTGCTAGGAATGACGTGATCCGCTGCGTATCGGACCACGACATGAGCCAGAACTCGTCAGAATGACCTTCCCCTCCAACCGCCAGAGGCGGCTGTTCAGACTGGTCTCCGCGCGTTGGCAGCGCCGCGCCCTGTTCTTGCTGGGCGGCATTGCGGTCGGCGCGGCGGCCGTCGCGCTGGCACAGCTCGCCGATCTGGCACAGATCGCGTTCGGCGCGGTGGTATCCCGTTTCCATTATGCCTCGCTGGTGCTGACGCCGGCCGGGTTCGCGCTGTCGGTGTTTCTGACCAACCGCTTCTTTCAGAACGCGCAAGGCAGCGGAATCCCGCAGGCGATCGCCGCACGCCATCTGACCGACCAGACCGCGCGCGAAAGCCTGGTTTCGCTGCGCGTTGCCGCCGGCAAGATCCTGCTGACGCTGTTTGGCCTGTTGTGTGGCGCGTCGGTCGGGCGCGAGGGACCGACGGTGCAGATCGGCGCCTCGATCATGTTCGCGCTCGGCCGCTTCTCGCCGCGGCGCCAGCCCGGCCTGATCCTTGCCGGCGCGGCCGCTGGTGTCGCGGCCGCTTTCAACACCCCGCTGGCCGGGATCGTGTTCGGCATCGAGGAAATGAGCCGTGCCTTCGAGACGAGAACCAGCAGCCTGATCATCGGCGCGGTGATCGCCGCCGGCCTGACCTCGCTCGCGCTGATGGGCAACTATACGTATTTCGGCACCAGCGCGACGGCGCTGCGCAACGGCACCGACTGGCTCGCGGTCCCGCTCTGCGGCGTTGCCGGAGGTCTTGCGGGCGGCCTGTTCAGTCGCATCCTGATCACAATGGCACGCGGGTTTGCCAATCCGGTCGGAAGCGCGATCAAGCGTTATCCAGTCGGTTTTGCCGCAATCTGCGGATTAGCGGCTGCGATTTGCGGGATTGCGTCCGACGGCGCGATCTATGGCACGGGATATCAGCAGGTCAAATCCGCGCTCGAAGCCGGAACACAATTGCCGGCGAGCTTCAGCGTCTGGAAATTCCTGGCGACCACGTTCGCCTCGATCAGCGGCATGCCGGGCGGCATCTTCGCGCCCTCGCTCGCGGTCGGTGCCGGGCTCGGCTCCAACATCGCGCCGCTGTTTCACGGCGCGCCGCTGTCGGCCATCATGCTGCTCGGCATGGTCTCCTATTTCGCCGGCGTGGTTCAGGCACCGATCACCGCCTTCGTGATCGTCACCGAGATGACCGACAATCACGCGATGGTCGTGCCCTTGATGACCGCGGCCCTGATTGCGCACGCGAGTTCGCGCCTGATCTGCAAGGAAGGCGTCTATCACGCCCTCGCCAAGGGCTTCGTCGAGCGCGCTGCGCCGGCGCAGAAGATCACCTCGATCTGAATTCCCGGCACCAAGGGAAAACGGCCCCGGCATCTCGCGTTGCCGGGGCCGTCCTATTCCCATGCTCACGGCGAACCGCCGGTGTCGATAATCAGGGCGGACCCTCTGGGCCTTGAAAAATTTCCTTAATGAAAAAGCCTGCCCAGCATCCGAATTCGCGCGATCCGGCGTTTCGGAAAATAACGGGTGTGAATCCAGCTTGAATAAATTTCGTCTGGGACAAACGGAATGTTTCAGTGACTCTTCATGCGTGAACGGAGTTCCGGGGTTCCTCGGGGAGCGGACTTGTCGCGGCGACGTTGGTCTATGGGCAATCCCTGAGAAAGGGGGAAGCACCATGGTCGAGAACGTCATGACCAACGCCGGCTATTGGCGGGATCGAGCCGCCAAGACACGTGCCAAGGCGGAGTTGTTCAGATACCAAAACTCACGTGCGAATCTTCTGAAGATCGCCGAAGAGTACGATCGTCTGGCCAACTATGCCGAGCAGCAATTACTGCGCGCACCGAGAGTAAACCTGTCCGGCCGATCTCCTTAACGGCAGGAGCCTTTGGACATTGGGCCGTCTTAGCCGGTGCGTGCGCCGCACGTCACGCTGGCCAATCGAGCCTCAGCCCCGATAGGCAAACAGCTCGATCGGCTCGCTGAAACCGCGCACCAAATGCTCGCCGACATGCTCGAGCGCGAAATCGTGCGAGACCAGATCGGCGAAGGCGCGCGACAGCAGCACGTTTCGTCCCAACTGCTTGGTCAGAGCCTCGAGCCGCGAGGCCATGTTCACCGCGGGGCCGATCACCGTGAAGTCGAGCCGACTGCGCGATCCGATATTGCCGTACATGACGTCGCCGACATGGACGCCGATGCCGTAATTCATCGGCGCCCGGCCCATCATGCTGTTCTTTTCGCTCAGCGCCGCCATCGCCTGCCGCGCCTCGGACACCGCGTGCAGCAGTTTGGCGCAGGCCCCGGGATCGCTGAGCGGGAAAATCGCAAGCAGACCGTCGCCGATGAATTTCAGGATTTCCCCGCCGTGCCGCGCAATCGGCTCCGACATCGCGTCGAAATAGTCGTTGAGGAGATCGATGACATCGTCGCGCGGCCAGGAGTCCGAGATCCGGGTGAAGTCCCTGAGGTCGCAGATCATGATCGCGGCGCGGACCGTGGTGCCGCTGCCCCGCCGCGTCGCACCCGCCAGGATCATCTCGCCAGCATGGGTGCCGACATAGGTCTCGAGCAGCGTCCGCGCCAGGCGGTTCTTCATCCGGATTTCGCTGACCAGCGCCAGCACCGGCAGCACCTTGCGCAGCTCGGCGATGTCAGCGTCATCGAAACCGCCGGACCGGTCGGTCGCGAAGGTCACGACATGCCGCTTGCCGAGCGTATGCAGCAGCGGCCACGCCACATAGTCGGTCAGGCCTTGCGCGCGCATCTCGTCAAAGAGCGCATGCGTGCGGCCAGGCGCCCGTTCGAGCCGCTCGCGCACTTCGCCAGCGCCCTGGTGGATTTCGTAGACCGGGCTGCCGATATATTCCGAGCGCTCCCTGACCTCGTAGTCGACCCGCGTGATCTCGGCCTCGCGCTTGCCGTCGCCCCAGATGATCCGGGCGCCGAGCCATTGCGGATGCTGGATCAGCAGATTCATCGTCGCCCGCTTGAGCGGGATGCCCCTGCCCTGCAACCGGATGCAAAGCTCGGCGAAGATATTGTCGATGAAGCGCTCGTCGCGGGTCTCGTTGGTCAGCCAGGCCACCACGTCGCCGCCAGACTGCGGCGTGACGGACTCGATGTTGGGGGCGTTCATGGCTTGCTCCGGAGCGGCAGGTGGGATCGGCACGCGATATGTCGTGCTTCTGCCCGGCAACGTCAACGCCACCAGCGGTAACGTGATCGGGCGTACCGGTGGTCAGGGCTCTGAATGCCCGCCCTGTCCTGCACTGCGCGTGGTGTGGTGAGGACGGACGCCGCACTGCCAAAATATCGAAAACAACCCCATGCAAAGGTGCCGGCGGACACGGCAACTGTCCGGCGACACCGCAACTTGACTCGTCGGGCAAATCAGCGGTACGATTCCATTATTCAGAAATCGTATCGATTCAGCCTACCCCCCTTCCCGCCCTAGCCGTCCAGCCGGTCGACCTCGGCCTTGCCGGCCTTCATCACCAGCGGGATGTGCTCGCCTTGGCCGAGCAGGCAACCCACGTCGCGCAGCGGGTTGCCCTCGACTACCAGCAGGTCGGCGAACGCCTCCGGCGCGATGCGGCCGAGCTTGCCTTCCATGCCGAGCACCTCGGCGCCGATGATGGTCGCGCTGGCGATCACTGCCTGCGGGCCGATCAGCTCGGCGCGGATCCGGAACTCGTCGCTCTGCAGCCGCTGCGACGGTCCGAGCAGATCGGTGCCAAATCCCATCTTGACCCCGGCCTCGCGATAGATCGCAAGCGAGCGTAGCCCAGCGTCGCGAACGTCGGCGATCTTGGCGACGCTCGCCGCAGGCAGGCCGTACTTCGCGCCCTCATTGGCCAGCGCCTCGTAGGTGACCAGGGTCGGCACCACATAGGCGCCCTGCTCGGCCATCAACCGCGCGGTCGGAAGGTCGATGAGATTGCCGTGCTCGATGGTGCGCACGCCGCAGCGTATTGCCCGCTCGATCGCCTCCGCCGTGTAGGCATGCGCCAGCACATAGGTGTGCCGCGCTCTCGCCTCCGCGACGATGGCGCGGATCTCGTCCTCGGAATAGCCGTAGGCGCCGATCGGATCGGTCGGCGACGCAACGCCGCCGGACGCCATGATCTTGATCTGGTCGGCGCCCATCTGCAGCTCCTCGCGCACCGCCTTGCGCACCGCATCGACGCCGTCGACGACGCGCGCGATGGCGCCGACCCGCACGCAGCAGGAGCAGGTCGGGTCGGCCAGATAGTCCGAGCGGGCGCGCCCGTCGCCGTGGCCGCCGGTCTGGCTGAGCGCGCGGCCGGAGACGAACAGCCGCGGGCCATCAGTGAGACCGGTGTCGATCGCCTGCTTCAGCGCATAGCCGGCGCCGCCGGCATCGCGCACGGTGGTGAAGCCGCGCTTCAGCATGCCGCGCAACAGCATGGTCGAGCGCAGCGTCACCAGCACGTTGGCCATCCGCGCCTGCTGCGACAAATCGAGCTCGACCGCGACCGCATGCACATGCAGGTCGATCAGGCCGGGCATCAGCGTCTTGCCCTTGAGGTCGATGACCCGATCGGCGGAAGCCTCGATCGGCCGATCGGACACTTCCTTGATCAAGCGGTCCTCGACCAGCACGTGGTGTCCTTCGAGCAGATCGGAGCGCAGGGGATCGAGCAGCGCGGCATTCTTGAAGAGGATGGTGGACATGAAAGGTCTCCTGTCAGCGCGTAGCTCGTATGATCACGCGGCTTCGCTTGCGATGTCTTCCAGCGACCGGCCGCGCGTCGGCACGCCCATCAGCACGACGGTCAGCGCGCCAATCAGGAGAACGGACGTGGTGACGCCGAACACACCGGCAAAGCCGAAATTCGGATAGAGGTAGCCGACCAGGATCGGCGCTGCGATCGCGCCGATCCGGCCGATCGCGGATGCGAGCCCCGCCCCCGTGGTCCGGATCGATGTCGGAAACACTTCGGCCGTGTAGGCATAGACGCCGGCATAGGTGCCGTTCATGAAGAACGACAGCAGCAGGCCGGCCGCCATGATCTCCGCATCGCTCTTGGCAAAGGCGAGCCCGAGCGCGCTGGCGCCGCCGAGCAGCATATAGGTCGCAATCGTCGCCTGCCGTCCGATCCGCTCATTGAAAAAAGCGGCGGTGAAATAGCCCGGCACCTGCGCGCAATACATCGCGAGCGAATAGCCAAAACTCTTGGTGATGCTCATGCCGTTCTGCACCAGCAGGCCGGGAATCCAGACGAAGAAGGAATAGTAGCTGAAGGTGATCGACAGCCACATGATCCAGGTCATGGTGGTGATGCGCGCCTGCCGGCCGGCGAGCAGCGCGGCAAAATTGCTCACCAGCGTTCCCGACGAGGCGACTGGCGCGGCTGGCTCGGCTACCGCCGGCGGCAGCGCGCGGCCCTCGCGCGCGAAGCCGGCCTCGATCCGGTCGAGCACCGCTTCGGCCTCCTTCGCCCTGCCCCGGCTTTCCAGCCAGCGCGGCGATTCCGGCAGCGATCTCCGCCACCACAGCAGCATCACGACCGGTATAGCCGTGATGACGAGCACGATGCGCCAGCCGTTCTCATAGGCGGGCACGATGAAATAGCCGAGCAAGGCGGCGGCGACGAAGCCGAACGAGAAGAAGCCCGCCAGCGCGCCGGTGAAGGCGCCGCGGTAACGCCGCGCCACGAACTCGGCGAGGTAAGGCGCTATGATCGCGCTCTCCGCGCCGGTGCCCATGCCGGCGACGACGCGGGCGGCAAAGAACGCCGGCCAGCTATCCACCGCCGCGCTGACCAGCGAGGCCGCGCTGTAGAGCGCGAGCGCCGACATCATCACCGCGCGGCGGCCGATCAGGTCGCCCAGCGTCCCCGCGAGCAGCGCGCCGAACAGATAACCGACGAAGGTGCTGCTGCCGAGCACGCCGGTCTCCACATTGGTCAGTCCCCAGGCGGTGCGGAGCACCGGCAGGATGAACGCCAGCACGGCGGCATCCATCGCGTCAAAGAGATAGCCGAGGCCGCCCATCAGCAGCAGGTGCACGTGGAACCGCGCGAACGGCAGGCGCTCGATGCGCGCCGAGATCATCGACATGAAAGTCCCCCCTCGCCCCGCGGCGGCACGCGCCACAGGGGCAGCCGGGGAATGATAGACAAACCAATATTATCCGAATAATTTATAATCGTTATCTGGCACATCACCCTTGTGAATATTGCTCGTGTCCTTCCGCACGCTCGATCTCAACCTGCTGAAAGTCTTCGAGGCGCTGATGACCGAGGGCAGCGTCACGCGCGCCGCCAGCGCGCTGACCATGACGCAGCCCGCGGTCAGCAACGCGCTCGCGCGGCTGCGCGACGCGCTGGGCGATCCCCTGTTCGTGCGCAGCTCGAGCGGGATCCGCCCGACGCAGCGCGCCGTGGCGCTGTGGCAGCCGATCGGCGATGCCCTTGAACATGTCCGCCACGCCCTCGATGAGGACGCCTTCGATCCGCGACAGACCCAGGCCGAATTCATCCTGTCGATGTCCGACTACGTGGCCTCGCTGGTGATGCCGCGGCTGCTCAACCGCTTCAGTGAAGTGGCGCCGTCCGCGCGCATCCACACCGTGCCCAACACCATCCTGGAGATCGGCGACCGGCTCGAGGACAACCGCGTCGATTGCGTGCTGAGCGTCTATGTCAACGAGGCGCAGCAGCCGCCGGCCGTGATCCGCTCACGCTCGCTGTGGACCGTCGAATATGCCTGCACGATGCGGCGGGACCATCCGCTGGCCAGGCAGAAGCGGCTCAACACGCGGAGCTTCCTTGCCGCCAAGCATGTCGATGTCAGCCTCGCCGGCAAGACGCTGCCGACCTACGACCAGTTTCTCGCCTCGCGCGGGCTGTCGCGCAATCTGGTCGCGACCGTCAACCACTACAATGCCGCCTACGAGATCGTGCGCCAGTCCGACCTGATCGCCGTGCTGCCGCGCGATCTCAGCGCCCAGTCCCGCCACGCGCCCCATCTGCACGCCATGCCGGTGCCACTGCCGGCGCCGCCGCGCATCGTCAGCCTGTTCTGGCACCAGCGCAACGACACCGTCCCCGCGCAACGCTGGCTGCGCGAGACGCTGGTGGAGATGTTCGCAAGGATGGAGTGACGCGGTGGGATTGGGGCATGCGGACGAACCCGGCTCCCGGACACCGGTGATCCCCGTAGCGGCACGGGATGCTGATTAACGCTCCCACAACCCGGGTTTGGTTTCCGATTGACGGCATCGGGGACCGGGGTGGTAGGTTGTCGCCATTTCATGTGGCCATTTGAATGCGCGAGTTATTGGAACAATATCAGCTTTTGCTGGCGCCCTTGATCTTCGTGCCGTTCGAGCAACTCTTTGCAGCGAGGCAGCAGAAGATCTTCAGGCGTGGTCTTTCGACCGATATGGCCTTCCTGTTTCTCAACGGCTGGCTGGTGTTCGTCGGCGTGACCGCGATCATCGCACTGGCGACGCTGGTCAATCAATCGATCCTGCCCTCGGCCGTCAAGCAGGCGGTCAGCGATCTCCCGTATTGGGCTCAGGCGCCCATCGCGATCGTGATCGGGGATCTCGGCGTCTACTGGACCCACCGCATCCTGCATGTCGTGCCCGCCATGTGGCGCATCCATGCCGTTCATCACGCCGTCGAAGAGCTGGACTGGCTCGCCGCGATCCACCAGCACCCGCTTGACGTGACCTTCATGAAGGTTGGTTCGCTGTTTCCGCTGTTCGCGCTCGGTTTCTCCGCGGAGGCGATCGGGACCTATCTTGCGATCTACTACTGGCAGTCCTGGCTCGCGCACGCCAACGTGCGCCTGGGCTACGGCCCGCTACGCCACGTCCTGGTATCGCCGGAGTTTCATCACTGGCACCACAGCAGCGAGCGGGAAGCCAGGGACAAGAACTACGCCGGGCTGTTCTCGTTCTACGATGTGCTGTTCGGCAGCCTCTATCTTCCGGAAGGGCAGAAGCCGACGGCATTCGGCGTCGATCATCCGATGCCCACGAGATACCTGGCGCTTTTGGCCTATCCATTTTTCGCATGGGCCTCGATGCTCAAGCGCGACGATCCGTCGGGCACCAGGCGCCCGGTTGGCGCGGAGGCTGTGCCCGGCACGGCAACGCCGCCGGCGCACCAGGACGGCTGATCGTGATGATCTTCGCCGCGGACTGTTCGCGATCAGGACACTAGCCTCCAACGGTTGCAGATTTTCGCAATCCCTCGCCTGTAGCTGTCTCGCCGGCCTCTTGCCGGTATCTCGTCCAGATCAGCGCGATCACGGTTGCGCACATCATGGGGCCGAGAGGCGTGCGCACGAACGGGAAAGCGTATCCCAATACGAAGACGACGCTGACAGCGATCCGGAAGGCGCTTCGACCCGAACGCGACGCGAGGCGGCCCGCGCTGGCGTTCATGAGAAAGAGCAACGCGACCACCAGGATCGGCATATCGTAGATCGCGAAGTAAGGAGAAATCAGCGGCGTTGCCGCCAGGAGGCTCGCGGCCTTTACGGCGAAGCTGACATGGCTGCGCCAAATGATCAGCACCCCGATCGCAACGACCGATGCGATGGCGACGTGGACCGCCATCGCCAAACCGTAGCCAAGGCCGGCGTCTCTCAAGAGCCCGTACACACTCTGCAGTTTGTACCATGGCAGCGCGCCACTGAGGTGGAATTGCGTCGTGGCGAAGGTGGCGGCGGCGCGGAATCCATCGAAGGTATCCCAACCGAAGATCAGCCCGGCGAGCAGCAGGAGGACCGGAATCACCAGAGCGGCGGTGATGACGACGCGCCAACGTCCGGTGGCGATCAGCACGAAGGGAAGCAGCACGCCATACTGAGGTTTGAAGATGAGCAGCGCGATCAGGATTCCACTGAGAAGCGGACGCCTGTCCAATGTCAGCAGGATGCCGCCGAGCAGCGATGCGGCGAGCAGTGCGCTTTGGCCGGAAATGAAGTCGTAGAATACTGGCGGAGCAGCGAGTGCCAGCAGCAGCGCGGCGGAGCGCGGCCGGATGGCATGAACGACGAGCAGCCAGCAAGACAGCTTCGCTGCGCTCCAGACCCAGAACGCGATCGGAAACGGCAGCAGCGCCAGCGGCGCCACAACCAGGAAAAACACCGGCGGATAAAAGAACGGAACCGGTACCTGATCGTAAGGATACGGAGCGTGATTGAGGGATTGCAGCCGGAGAACAAGTTGCTGATGCAGCTGCTCCCAATCGTAGGCCGCCGCCGCATGGCCTTCGAGCGCCATCGCGCCCGCGCCCCAGAAACATGAAAAATCGATTCCGGCCTGGCCGCCACCACCGACAAATGCCGGTATCGAAACCAGGATCGAGACCCCGAGCAAGACAGCGCAGGCAACCATCAGCGCCGGGTCATCTCCTGCAGAAGCGTCCCAGTGCAAAATTTTCTTCATATCCTCTGAAACGGCTCAATCATGAAATGGCGCAATCTACCATTGCACTCGCGGGCCGAGCAACGGAACGCCGGCGGCGGCTGGAGCTGTTTGCGCGGATAGGGTGAAGAAGCGGGTGTCGAATGGATGAGCGGGCTGTGGCCTAGCTTCGCTCACGTCGCTACGATGGAGTTTTCCGGGCTTGCCGAGCCGTGGGTCGCGAAGCGCCTCATGCCTCGCCGATACAGCCCGCCGTCGCCCTTCGGGCTATGGCGTGGCAGCCTTCACTCACTTCGCTACGATGGAGTTTTCCCGGCCTGCCGAGCCGTAGCTCGCGAAGCGAGCGAAGGCTGGTGGGGGAGGCAGGACTCGAACCTGCGAAGCCATGAGGCGGCTGATTTACAGTCAGCTCCCTTTGCCACTCGGGACACTCCCCCGTCCAACAGCATCAGACCGGCCGCGCGAGTGGCGGCGGACCGGTCATCGAAATGACGCTGATAACCGGCCGACCCGAAGCGGGTGCGCGGTCGGGCGCGTTTATGGGGGAAGGCGGTCCCCAAAGTCAACCAAGCCAGCCATCTAATTGGGATACTTTTGCAGGCTCGGGCGATCTCTGTTCCAAAGTAGCGAGTCTTGCGGCTAGATTCTTGTTTTGTCGCGCTTTCTTCACGCGAACCGGACCCCCACTTCGCTCGAAAACGCTGTGTAAAATTGCCAATATTCAGGAGCCGTGACACAAGCCTCACATGAGCGATCGCGACCGCAAACCCAATTTCCGAGGCAAGGGCGGTAAACCCTTCCAAAAAGGGCCGAAATTCGGCCGCCCGCCGGCCCGGCGGGAACGCGAATCCGGTTCCGACGGGCCGGTGATTCTGTACGGCTGGCACACCGTGTCGGCGGCGCTTGCCAACCCCGACCGCCATATCCGCAAGCTTTACCTCACCGAGAACGCGGCCAAGCGCCTCGCCGACGAAGACATCGCGACCCGCGTCACCCCCGAGATCGTCCGGCCCAGCGAGATCGACCGGCGCCTCACCCCCGATGCGGTGCATCAGGGCCTCCTGGCGGAGGCCGATCCCCTGCCCTCGCCCGGCATCGACACGCTGGCGCTGGAGGGCATCGTGCTGGTGCTCGACCAGATCACCGATCCGCACAATGTCGGCGCCATCCTGCGCTCGGCCGCGGCGTTCGCGGTGAAGGCGATCGTCACCACCGCCCGTCACAGCCCGGAGGCGACCGGCGTGCTGGCGAAGTCCGCCTCCGGCGCGCTCGAGCTGGTGCCTGTTGTCACCGTGCAGAACCTGGCGCGCGCGCTGAACGAGTTGAACGAGCGCGGCTTCCAGACCGTCGGCCTCGACAGCGAGGGCACCGAGGATCTCGGCAAGGCCGCGCTGCAAGCGCCGCTCGCGCTGGTGCTCGGCGCCGAAGGCAAGGGCTTGCGGCAATTGACGCGCGAGACCTGCCGCGTCGTCGCCCGCCTCGACATGCCCGGCGAGATCAAGAGCCTCAACGTCTCGAACGCGTGTGTGCTCGCGCTCTATATCGGCGCCAGCCGGCTCGGGCTGATGTGAACGACAAACGCCCGCTCGCGTGACGCGAACGGGCGCTGATGTCTCGAACTGACGATCGGATCAGTAGTAGCGGCGCAGCACCGGATGGCCGTAGCGGCCGTAGCGATAGCCGTAGTGCGAACGATAGCCGTAGTGATGGCGGTAGCCGTAGTGACGGTAGCCATAGCGGCGATAGCCGTAATACGGGCGGCCGTAACCTTCGCGGTAGTACGGGCGCGGCGCCCAGTTGCCCGGACCGGTGTAGGTCGGTCCCTGGTTGACGTAATAGTACTGCTGCGCCGCGCTGGGATAAGCGGCATCCGGGTCGGGCAGACGTTCGACGGTCCCGTAGCCGTAGCCGCCATAGTAGCCACCGCCGCAACCACCGCAGCCGTAATTCACGACGGGCGCGGAATAGCCGCAAGGGTTGAAACCGCACGCCATTGCGGGCGCGCTCAGCATGACGGCCACCGCCGCAATCAGTCCTTTGATCATTTGACGCATTACTCTCTCCTGTAGGTCTCTCTGTTCGTCGCGTAGCTCTTGATGGCTATTCAGAACCCCCGTTTCGCGGGGCTCTTGATTTCGGGCAGTCGATGTCAGAATCCTCGGGGTCGCGGTGGCCGCGGGAATGGGCGCGGCAGCGGCCGCGGCCCGTTGAACTCCGGCGCGTAGATCACCGGCGGCGGATCGACCGGCACGTTGGACTGTGCCGGCAGCGGAGCCGATTCCGCCCCCCACGATTGATGGTAGCTCTCGGCCGGCTTGGGCAGGCGGCGGTTGGCCGGCGGCTCGATCTCGAGGCGGCCGTAACCCGGCATGCGGCCGAGGCTCGGATAATAGTGGCCGACATTTGGCTGGGGATCGATCGGGCGGCCGCCATAGACGGTCGGCACCATCGACTCGTTGCGAGCGAGCCCCATCGCGCTTTCGACCACGGCGTAGGAGGCGTCGACGCCGTTAATGATGATCGGCACGCCGGGCCGCACCGGCACGACAATGTCGAAGCCGCCGCCGGCCAGCGCCGTCGAGCTCATCGCAGCCAATATCGCCAGCGCAAGACTTGCGCGCATGTTCACCCAGCGTCCCGAATTGTTCCACCACAACCTAATCCAACGGCTTGGCGGAAGGGTTAAGGACGCCGGCCAAACTGCCGGTAAGCCTAACGCGTAAGCATCGGCATCCGGTCAATGCGGCCGTGCGGAATCAGAAATCGTTAACGGGCGCCGAAGTGCCGCCTCTCCCCGTTCTTACGGGGAGAGGGTTGGGGTGAGGGGCTCCGCGGATACGGTGATAGCTACGTTTACGGAGAGTCCCCCTCACCCGGAACGCATCTGACGATGCGTTCCGACCTCTCCCCGCACGCGGGGCGAGGTGACGCAGACTCTGTCGCTCAAATCGACGCAACGTCATCTTGCTTCGGGAAGCCGCCGACCCGTCAGGTGAAGGCGTTCTCGACGATCGCGTGGACGCCGATCGCGATCGTGACCGCGCCGACCGCCATTTGCAGGCCGCGATTGGCCCAGGTCAGCCAGCGCGCCGAGGCTGCGAGCGGCACCGCGATCACGCTGGACAGCACGCCCATGCCGATCATGGAGCCGATGCCGAACAGCGCGACATAGCCGAGCCCGATCACCGGACTTGGGGCCTGCGACACCGTCAGCACCAGGAGCGCCGCCGAGCCGGCCATGCCGTGCATCAGGCCGACCAGGAGCGTGCGCCAGCGGAAGCCGTGCGCATGGCTGTGCGCGGCGCGGACGTGCGGCACGGTGGACGCACGCGCCACGGTGGACGCAAGCGCCACGGTGGATGCGGCTTCACCGGCATGGCTGTGGGCGTGGAAGTGCGTGGTGCCGTCGCCGTGCGAATGGGTGTGGAAGTGCACGCGGTCGCGCCACAGCCGCCACCACACATGCGCGCCGAGGCCGACCAGCATGATACCGACCGCGGTCTCGATCGGCTGTGCGACCGTTTCCGGGATCGCGCGCCCGAGCAGGATCGCGGCGCCGGCAAAGATGAACAAAGTGAGCGTGTGGCCAAGTCCCCAGGTCAGCCCGTGCTTGACGATGTCACCGACATGGCTGCGGCGGGCCGCGATGCTCGATACCGCCGCGATATGATCCGGCTCCAGCGCATGCTGCATGCCGAGCAGAAAGCCAAGACTCAAAATTCCGAACATCAATCCCCCGCGTCGGCACCGACATCAGTCCGTTCACCGCTGTACACGCAATTCTCGTCAAAGGCAGCATGCTCCGGAACGCATCATGCGCACGAACCTGCAGAACTTCACACTGCTTTAAACACAGGGCAAGGCCGCGCTGGAACAGGCACGGCACCGCGAAATTAGCTCTCGACGACGAGAGGAGATTTCGCATGACACAATTCAAAATCCTCGGCGCAGCAGCCCTGCTCGCCTCGGCGCTGGCGAGCCCGGCGATGGCGCAACAGACGATCGGCACCCCCGCGCGCTGCTCGAACGCCTGGCCGGACGCCCGATGCCAGGCTATGGCACCGGCCACCACCCGCACCGCCTATCACCAGCGCATCGATCGGCGGGACCAAGGCTGGCAGGGCAGCTACAACCGCTATGACCCCGGCCCGTTCGCGCCTGTCGACGCCGCGGCCCGCGTGGCCGGTGGCGTCGTCGGCGGCGCGGTCGGCACGGCGGCTGCGGTCGCCACCGCCCCGTTCGGCGGCCCCGACTATGCCCGCGCCCCGATCGGCGGCGCCGAATATGCGCGGCAGAACGGCTTTGTCTGCACCCCCGGCACCTGGTTCCGCGGCAGCGACGGCCGCCAGCATCCCTGCCAGTAGCTCAGCTGATTAGGCCGACGGCGCAAAAGGCGGCCCGCGGGCCGCCTTTTGCTGTCGGGCCGATACGGGGGCGCGATCGCTTCTCGCCTGCTCGGTTCAACCTTGGTTCTGGCTCTGGCGCGCCAAGTCTGCTATGCGAGCGCGCAAATCATTCCCAATTCGCCGGCTTAGCTCAGCGGTAGAGCAGCAGTTTTGTAAACTGAAGGTCGGGGGTTCAATCCCCTCAGCCGGCACCAATTGGCTTGGATTTCCGCCATCTGGCCGCCGCGACACAGCTTCAGTCTGCCGAGATCGACCGTCGACCGCAGCAGCCCCGCCAGCTCGCAGGCGAATACGGCAGTTCCGAGCATGGGGAAGCGTGCTTCGACGCTGCAGCGCTGTCCAGAGCATGCTTCTTCGATGCCGACGCCGAAGCAGTCCGCTGCTGCAAATCCCTTGATGACCCCGTGAACGCCGACCGTCCTGCGGCCGATGCTGCCTTCAAACTGAAGTGCCTGGGCATCGCGTCCTCCATCAGATATGCGCGGCCTATGCCGCGTCGTTCCCGGTGCGATTCGACACGTCGTCGCGATTCAATCAAAGCGCATCGCCTGATTGCCCACAATGTACAGAGCGAGCCGTAGTATTCCGGTCGCCGGGAGTGCCACGTCGTCGATCGCGCTCACCGCTAGCCAATGCAACGACCCTGCGCTTCGCAATGTTTTGCAGGAAGCGCTAGCGAGAACGTTGAGTCATCTCGCAACGACTACTTGTGATTTTGTTCCCGCTGGCTATTGTTCCGGCACTTTCATCTTTGGGAATTTCAAAATGAAGATTGTTTTCTGCACCGCGATTGTCTTGTCCACACTGGCCGTCGCTCCGGCGAGCGCCAGGGAGCGCAATGACAGCCCTCACTCCCAGGCCTGCATGGCCAAGAACGGCTTCAATCTCGATATGTGGCGCGCGCACTCCGCAGGCACCGACGCGCAGGTCCTGAGATACATCCAGTGTCGGGATCGGGTGTCCGCAGCACAGGCCAAGGCGATCGGCATTCGCGACCATAACTTCAGCGCGGGCTATCGATGATGCTCGAGGGTGAGATGAAAATCGGACTCGCCCTTGCCTTCCTTGCCATCGGCTGCATCCCGGCAAGCGCCGCAGGCTGGACCTGCTCCGCCCCGGGTCTGATCTCCGGGTCGTATGATGGCGGCGATAGCGCCTACATCCATCTCACCGGCTTCCCGAACGGCAACAACTATCCTGTCGCGAAGAAGGGCAGCCGGGCCACCGGCACGACGAAGATCGGCACCCGCTTCGTCTGCACCCAACGCTAAGGCACACCGCCAATCCTGATCGGCCTGAAATTATCGCCGACCAGACTTCACCATTTGAGGAATCACCATGAGATTGCTGATCTTGCTCGCAACTTTCGCCGCCACCATTTCGGCGGCCACCGCCGAAACCGCTGTCGAGCGCCAATGCGCGTCGGGCAAATGCACCTGCACCTACATCGCGTCGACCTGCAAGACCTGGAATCGCACCCATGGCGGCGACCTCGCCATCTGCGACAGCTACCGCGAGAGCTGCCTGCAGAGCGGCCGGTGGGACGACAGGAATCGCCACATCGACGTGGTGGTGAAGCGCTGAGGCAGTTCGCCCTTTCCGAACCGGCGCTGCGCCGCAGGGCCGGTTCGGAAAGCCGCTGCGACACTCCCCTGGCAGGAATCGTGGGATCCTTCCCGTAGGATCACCCATCCCTCGCCTTGCTTCTGTCCTTGCGGCCCCAAACGGGGTATGCAGAATGCGGGGTGGGACTCTGCCAATGACCTATTTGATCCTTGCCCGAGATGGCACCAGCCGAATCGTGCTGAAGCGCGACAGCGAAGACGCGGCCGAGAAGAAGGCTCGCGAGCTGAAGGAGATGGGCTGGTTCGAAGTCGAGGTCCGCGAGGACAAGACGGCGCCGGTCACGTCGGCTCCCCCGGCGGATCGTCCACCGACGCTGCAATGACGCTTTGATGAACCTTTGCCGGGTGGCCCTTACAGATATGTGAGGAGCCGCCACCATGTCCGACACAGCACATTACCGCTTCCAATCCGATCAGGCGCGACGGCTGGCCCGGCAGGTGACCGACGCCGCGGTGCGCGAGAAGCTGCTCGAAATGGCCGAGGAATATGGCCGCTACGCCGACCTGATCGAGGCCCGCAGCATCGAGCGGGTACCCGCTGCGGTAGCGGCCCATTAGGCTGGCCCCCGCCCCGTTCCGGACGGCTTACCGGTTCGTCCTCTCCTGATGCTCGTCCTCAAGGTGAGGCCAAATCCGCTCGACAACGCCCTGAGGATTTGTTCGGAACGTTATGCCCTTTCACGCGATTTTCCTCGCATGAGGGTCCGCGAATCCGACCGCAATTTGCTGCTTCTGGGCACGTTCACGCTGCTCAGCGTGGCCGCTGCCGGCCTCGTCGCCCTGTTCGATCCGGCGCCCGCGCCGGCGAACCCCGCACCGCGGCCGGCCGCGAATCAAGCATCGGCGGACGGTCAGCCTCCGGTCCGGATCGTCGGTACCCCGTTCGTCCCGAACACCAATCCCCGTCAACGCTGACCGTCCACGCCCGCGCGGCGTGTCACAATTATGTCACCGCGCCTACCAAACAGGCGTCTTCGTCAACCATCATGATGGCGAGCGCTTGATTCCGCGCGGTTGCTTTGCTGGAATCCGCGCGCTCAGGGTGCGCCATGAAGTGGATGAAAGAACGCGATCTCCTGATCGCGCAGACAATGGCTTTCGTACAGTCGGTGAAGGGCAAGCTGCCCGACGCCGAGCTGCCGGCGCCTGCCCCACGGACGGCGGCGGCGCCTGCCGCCCAGCCGGCCGCCACGCCGCCTGCCGCTACACCTGCCCCCGCCGCCGCGTTGCCGATCGCCGCTGAACAGGCCTTGGCCGAGGCGGTCGCCACGCTCAGCGTCAAGGCTGAGGTGCGGGCTGCGGTCGTGCCGCCTCCGCTTCCGGCGCCGACCGTGATCGAGGGCCTGCCCCCCGCTCCGTCGCCTTTGGCGGTGACGGTCGTCGAAGTCCCGCCTCAACCGGCGCAGCTGCCGCACTTTGCCAGGCTCGACATCAGCGGCGACTTCGGATCCGAGGTGCGGGAGCGGGTTGCCAATTTCCGCGCACAGCAGCAGCGCTTCCTGAAGGAGCGCGAGGAATATTGCACCACGACCATGGCCAAGGTCCGCGCTGCGATCGACGAGCTGCCGCGCTCGGGCAAGTAACGCAGCCCCATTAGACCCCGGACTGTGCGTTGGGCATCAGCCGCGCGCGCCCGACTTCACCGGCTCGGTCAGGAAGCGTCCGCTCGATCGCGTCAATGCCGGCTCCTCCACTGCATCGAGGGCGGGCTGCTCCCCTTCCAGCATGGATCGCAATCCGGCGATCGCCTTGGTCATGCGTTCGGCGTATTTCACCGCGGCGCCGTCGACGAACTCTCGATCCTTTGGCTTAGGTTTGGCGACCCGCAGCTCCAGATGCGTCATTCCGTTTGGACCGTCCAGAACGGCGCGAGTCATTACGATCCGCGGCGCGCCGGGAATCGGAAGCGTGATGCCCACCGTGAAATAATCGGGCGGGCGCCAATCGAGCATCTCCTCAACGACGGTATGGTTGCCGTGCATGCAGTGGTTCCTGGTGCCGGGACCGCGTCGTCCCTTGCCGGAATCCTCGACGATGGTGTCGGCGTCCCACCATTTCTGCCATTGCCCGGGCACGGTGAAAAACTCCCAAACCGTCTGCCGCGGCGCGGCGATGTCGAATTCCAGCATGACGTAGGCATCGTCGCGCGTCACCTGCATCCGGGTTTGCGCGTCTTCCTGCCGCCACGCCGCTTCCAGATCGCGCGCCCACAGCGTCACGTCGCCGATGACGTCGATGGTTTCGCGATGGGCGATGAGACCCTGCGCGACCGGATCGACACCCATCGCGCGGATGGCCGCGTCGCTGTAGAGCGCGTAGGCGCGCCCGCCGATCTTCTCAGCAACCGTGTTCTTGAGCAGCCGGTGGACCAGAATGACGTCGCGCCCGGCGAGCTCCTCCCTGCCGCCCATCTTCTGCTTCACCATCTCGCCATGATGGATAACGAACTTGAAATCGAGATCGCCCATCGCGACGCAGGCCTGACACTCGCAAGTCGAGGCCTGGCGCACGCTGCGCAGGCGCCGGCGGAATTTGAAATAGGCGCCCTCGATCGCGTCCTGCAGCAGCGAGCCGTCGATCGTCTCGGCGGTGGTGTAGACGAACGCGGCGTCGCCTTCGAACTTGGCGAGGCGGAACGGCGGGCGCAGCGCTTTCACCACCGTATCCATGAAATCGGCGATGATATCCTGCGCATGGTCGAGCTCGACCGCCGCGAGGAAGTTGGTATAGCCGGAGATGTCGGCAATCGCGAAATAGGCCGCTTCAGCCTTCGGAAGCATGGGGACCTCCTGCGCAACCGGTTCACGCCCAATCGGGCGGACGCGCAGTCTGTCATACCGCGCCGCCCGAGGTCGAGGACCAAAGCAACCCTGGGCGTGCGCTAGCGGCCGCCGATCTTCTCCAGCACCGGCAGCAGGTGCGTGAGAAACTCGCCCGGATTCTCGCTCATCGGGAAATGGCCGAGGCCCTTCATGATGGTGGCCTCAGCTCCCGCAATGCTGTTCGCCACCGCCAGCGTCTCTTCCGGCGTGCAGGAATAGTCGTACTCGCCCGACAACAGAAACAGCGGGCAACGTCTGGTGTCGATCTCGGCGACGCGGGCCCGGATGTCGCCGTCGATCTTGTAGAAATAGAGGTCGCCCTTGAACACGCCGGGCCCGCTCTGCATGTAATGCCACAGCGTCTCCCACCGCTCCTTGTCGGGCGCGTCGGGGCCGACGAGGCCCGAGACGATGGCGGCGGCGACCTCGCCGCCATGCACGTCCGGCCGGTGCAGGAAGTTCAGGTCGTAATAGGGATCGACATGCGCGCCGGCCTGCAGGCCGATGATGGCGCGGAAACGTTCGGGATGCTCGAGCGCGAGATGCAGCGCGATCCGGCCGCCGATCGAGCAGCCGATCACGATCGGCCTGTCGAGGTCGAGCGCGTCCATCACCGCCAGGATCATGGTCGTATATTGCGCGGAGGTGAGCTGGTACTCCTCGTCGTGCCAGCCCTGCGGCGGCGACGACTTGCCGTGCCAGGGCATGTCGAAGGCGATGACGCGATGGTTGCGCGTGACGCGCGCATCGTTCATCAGGCCGCGATATTGCCGCCCGTCCGCGCCCGCGGTGTGCAGGCAGAGCAGCGGCGTGCCCTCGCCCGCCTCCTCGACATAGACGCGGTGGGCCCGGCCGAACAGCTCCAGATGCATGTAACGGCCGACGATCGGTTCGAACCTGGCGCTCATGCGGCCACTCCCTCGCGGCGCAGCTTGCCGAGCGCCTCCTTGAAGTAGCGCAGGTTCGCCATGAAGATCTGCAGCTCGCCCTCAGCCTTCAGCACGCGGCGCTTGATCAGCGCCATCAGGTCGTTCGAGCCCGGCGGCGGCCGCTTTTCGCAGAACCGGTCCCACTCCGCCTGCGAGGTGCGCAGCGCAAACGACGACGAGGGCATCACGAACGGGCCCTTCGTCACCGCGACGATCCGGCCCTCATGGATCGCGATCAGCCAGGCGGCCGCGCCGATCTCGAGCAGGAATGTCGTGGTGAGGTAGCGGCCGCGCCGCACCAGGCCGGCGTCGCCGTTGACCCGTTCCTTCAGCGTGTCGATCATATCAGCTCCCCCCGATCGCGGCCCGTCCGCGCAGGGCGCGGCGGGCGCTTGTTCTGCCGGCAATGATGGGAGGAATGCCGGTGCCGTCAATCGCCAGCGGCGCCGCGCGGCTCCGGCGTTTTCGCGTGGCCGCCACATACAGATTTTGGCGAGAGCCGGGTGATCTAAAGCCAAGATATCTAAAGCCAGGACCAGACCAGCGCCACATTGGCGGCGCAGGCCGCGAGCAGCGCAACCGCAAGCGCGAGCTGCACGCGTTCGTAAGGGGGCTGGTGGATTGCTCTCATGGGCCGGAGCATCCGGCGATTCTACCCGGAGAGTCCCGGGGATTCTTTTTTCGGGGGTTTACCACCCGTTAAGGACTCAAGGCCCTTCCGCGAAAGAACCGAAATGACTCATATTTTCAGATGCTTGCCGCGGATGCTCGCTCACGGTTCCGTGACCGGAACGGCGATATTGCCTGAAACCCAAAACGGGGGCTGGCGTTGTCGGTTGTTTGGGGAACGACGAATGCCGTACGCGCTGTTTTATCAGGACGCCAAGCTGAGCAAGGCCTACCCGACCGAGGCGGATGTCTGGACACTGGCCAGGAAATCCGGCCTGGTGGTGGATGCCATCTCCGGAGAGGAGGAGTCCGCGCCGCGCCCGGTGCTGGATAACGACTACGAAATCCGGCCCTGTCAGCTCGAGCCGAACGAGGATCCGGCCAAGAACAAGGCCGATGCCGATCGCGAAGCACGCCTGGAGCCGCGGTTGAACTGATCAGACGGCAGGCTGGCCGGCGCGCAGCGGCGGGCCGAGGATGCAATCGGTGCGGTCGCCCGCGCCTACGGCGTGGCCGTCGCCAGCGAGGCCTGTTCGGCGGCGACCGAAACGCAAATCTTCCGCCGATGCAGACCCCGGATCGCGCCGGTCACCTTGAGCACCTTGCCAGCCGAGCAGGACGCATCCTGCACGAACACGACCTCATAGGGCGCGAGCGCCAGGGGTTCGGATTTGAGGATAGTCTGGGCAAGGCACGGCACGGAGACCGCAGAGAGGATCAGCCCTAACGCAAAACTACGCATGTTCGTTTGTCCACCAGCCCGGCGATCGCATAATAGCGCAGCACGATGAAAGTTCCGTGCAATGCAGGAATTATTTTTTGCATTGCACGATCAGGCCTGAACATCAGGTGAATGTGGGGTCGTAGCCCGGATGGCGCGGAGCGAAATCCGAGACTTCCTTCGTCGGGTCGGCTGCCCCGGATTACACTGCGCTCCATCCGGGCTACGGGTTCACCGCATCCGTCGTCATTCCGGGGCGAGCGGCTGGCCAACAAAAAAGGCCGACCCGAAGGCCGGCCTTTCATTGATGCGATGAAGCCGCGATCAGTAGCGGGAGCCGACCGGGCCACCCCAGCCGAAGCGGTAGTTGACCCCGAGCTTGACGGTATGTTCGTCGTTCCGGAAGCTCGTCCCGACGAGGTCGGCCGGGCCGCTGGTGAAGTTGGTCTTGCCGAAATTGTAGTACTGGTACTCGGCCTTCGCCGACCAGTTCGGGGCGAACATGTATTCGAGGCCCGCGCCGACCGTGTAGCCGTCCTTGTGGCCGCCATCGGTGGTGAAGGACGCCGGCACGCCGCCGACCGACGCGGTGATGTTGTTGTTGTCGCGCCAGGCATAACCGCCCTTGGCGTAGAGCAGCGCCGGACCCCAGGTGTAGCCGAGGCGGCCGGTCACCGAACCGATCTGGTCGGTGTTGCCGGTCACCAGCGTTCCGCCCGGGAGCAGCACGCCATTGTTCGAGGAGCTGGGCAGCCAGGAATACTGCGCCTCGGCGCCCATCACCCAGTTCGGGGCGAACTGATAGTCGAAGCCGCCCTGCACGCCACCCATGAAGCGCGCGTCGCTGCCCATCAGGTTGTTGCCGTCGGTGAACGCGCCGCCGACATGGCCGCCGATATAGAAACCGGTCCAGTTGTAGACGACGGCGGGGGCGGTATAGGGCGGCGGTGCCTTGGTATAGGTGCGGGCCGGCATGTCAGCCGCAAACGCAGGGCCCGCAAGGGCGGCCAGCGCGACTGTGCCGAGCAAAAACTTCTTCATTTCTGATCCCCGTTACCAACGCTGCGCTGTAAAGCCAAACAACGTGACCTCAATTAGGTTGCTTTGGGGCAATGCCGCACCCGTGATGTTTCCGAGCTGTGACAGGGTCGCAACAACGCCCGTTTGTTCCCTGGCACAGAAGATTTTTTTCACCGGTTAAGCAGCCGCATCTCGGCTGGATGTAAGTCGCAGACGGCTAAAGTGAAGTTCAACGCTCCCCGAAAAGTGATCGGAGTTCGCTAACGTTTCGATCAGGCTTGCGACAAGCCGCCGCGCAGAAGCGAGATCAGATCGCGCTCCTGCTTCTTGTTCGGGCATGATCCTTTCGGAAAAACCGCTTCACACTTTTCCGGATCATGCCTTAGCGCGGCATCTTTTCCAGTTCCGGAAATGCCGCGTAGGACGCGCCGGCGCAGGGCTCGGCGGGGTTGTCGAGGATGCGGTCGAGCCGGCCGTCGACAAACAGGACACCGCGCTCCCGGGCGGGGCGGTAATTGCCGTCGGTATCCTTCGCGCTGTAGGTGGTGTGGACTCTAAGGATTCCCTTTTGAGAGCAAATCAGATTCAAGGCTTCTTTTTGGGAGGCGGCCTTGGG
>NZ_JAUMTJ010000040.1:0-87686 GCF_032654765.1 Bradyrhizobium sp. 33ap4
CGCTGCCATCGACAAACCTCCGCCCATCAACCCCAGCCGTCGGAAATCAACCATCTCACCTGACCAGATGGAGCTCCACTATGCCTGAATTTCCCCGGACACCCCTGCGCACGCGGGGGCGAGGTGAAGCGGCGGCCGTCGCGTGGCGCGATGGCAGGCAGCCCGTGCCACCAGCGCGCCGCCTAACCTTCCTCCACCAGCGCGCGGATGCTGCGGGCGAGTCCGAGGATGCGCGGACCGCATTCGCGCTCGATCTGCTCGGCGCTGAAGCGGAAGGAGGGGACGCCGCAATTGACCGACAGGCATTCGCCGGTCGGCGTCCGATAGAGCGGGGCGGCGACGCCGAAGATCTCGCGCCGCCATTCGCCGAGCGAGACGGCAAAGCCGCGCTCGCGGCACAATTCGATGTCGGGCAAGGTGCGCTTCTGCACGTAATCGAATTCGTCGGGGCGCTCGGCCTTGACGCGCGCGACATAGGCGCCGAGTTCGTCCTCGGTGAACAGCGACAGCAGTGCGTGCCCGACCGCGGTCGGCGCCAGCGTGCTGACAAAGCCGACGTCGGGCACGTGCGGCGCGGTATCCATCGTGCGCAACGTCTCGACATAGATGAAGTCGATCCCGAACGGCATCGCGATCGACACCGTGCCGCCGGCATAGGTCGCGAAGTCGCGCATCAGCGGACGTGCCAGCTGGCGCACCTTCAGCGCGGACAACACAGGATAGGCGGCGGCGAGCGCGCCCAGCCCGAGCACGAAGCGGCCCTTGGTGTCGCGCCTGAGATAGCCGAGCTGCTCGAGCGTGTAGGTCAGCCGCGACACCGTCGGCCGCGACAGGCCGGTATGCAACGCGAGTTCGGCGTTCGACAGCGAGCCGGGATGACGGCGAAACGCCGCCAGTACATCGAGCCCATGCGCCAGGGTGGTCGCAAAGGACGGGTCCGCCTGAGTCTCGGCAGGGGAAGATGCTATCATACGGAATATTGGTCGCAGATGGCCTGATTTGTCAATATATCGGAATAAATTTGCAAATCGTGTCGATATCGGTTTATCTGCCGGGAATAAGGACAAGGAACCGCTGGAGCGAGGCGACTCCCGATGACGATGACCGAGCAAGCCCGAGACGCAAAGCCCGCCGCGATCGACAAGGAGAGGCTGCGCCTGAAGTATCAGGAGGAGCGCAACAAGCGGCTGCGTCCCGACGGCAATGACCAGTATCTCCAGATCAAGGGCCAGCTCGCGCATTATCTCGACGATCCCTACACGCCGGTCGTTGAGCGCGCGCCGAAGACCGATCACGTCACCTTCGCCTTTATCGGCGGCGGCTTCGCCGGGCTCGCCACCGCGGCGCGGCTGACCGAGGCCGGGATCAAGGACGTCCGCATTGTCGAGAAGGGCGGCGATTTCGGCGGCACCTGGTACTGGAACCGATATCCCGGCGCGCAATGCGATACGGCGTCGATGGTCTACATGCCGCTGCTGGAAGAGACCGGCCACATGCCGTCCGAGAAATACGCGCATGCGCCCGAGATCCTCGCGCATTGCCAGCGGATCGGCCGGCAATTCAGTCTCTACGACAACGCGCTGTTCCACACCGAGGTCACGAGCCTCGATTGGGACGCCGCGCAATCGCGCTGGATCATCCGCACCACGCGGGGCGACGCGTTTACCGCGCAATATGTCGGCATCGGCACAGGCCCGCTGCACGTGCCGAAACTGCCCGGCATACCCGGCATCGAGCGCTTCAAGGGCCACTCGTTCCACACCAGCCGCTGGGATTACGACTACACCGGCGGTGACCCCAAGGGCGCGCTGATGGAGAAGCTGGCCGACAAGCGCGTCGGCATCATCGGCACCGGCGCGACCTCGGTGCAATGCATTCCGCACCTCGCGCGCGCCTGCAAGGAGCTCTACGTATTCCAGCGTACGCCATCGTCGGTCGATGTGCGCGGCAACGAGCCGATCGATCCCGACTGGTTTGCCGAGATCGCGACGCCGGGCTGGCAACAGCGCTGGCTGGAGAATTTCACCGCCAACCAGGCCGGCGGATCGGCCGAGGAGGATCTGGTGCAGGACGGCTGGACCGACCTGTCGAAGCGGATCCGCGCCAAGATCATGCTGCTGCCGCGCGAGCAGCGAAGCGTGGAGAACATGCGGGCCGCGTTCGAGGATTCTGACTTCGAGAAGATGGAGGAAATCCGCAACCGGGTCGACACCATCGTCCGCGATGCCGACACTGCCAGGAATCTCAAGGCCTGGTACGGCCAGCTCTGCAAGCGGCCATGCTTCCACGACGCCTATCTGCAGGCGTTCAATACGCCGGGCACCCATCTGGTCGATACCGACGGCAAGGGCGTCAAGGAGATCATCGAGAACGGAATCGTCGTTGCGGGCAAGGAGTATCAGCTCGACTGCATCATCTATGCGTCCGGCTTTGAGGTCGGTACCGAGTACAAGCGGCGCGCGGGCTTCGATCTGACCGGCCGCGACGGCATCAAGCTATCGGAGCACTGGGCCGAGGGCATGCGTACCAAGCACGGCATCCACGTGCACGGCTTCCCCAACGTGTTCTTCGTGCAGCCGACCCAGGGCGCCAATCTGATCTCCAACGTGCCACACAATCTGACCGAAGCGGCGCGCACCATCGCGCTGATGGTCGGCCACGCGCAGGACAACGGCTTCATGGAAATCGAGGTCAGCAAGGAAGCCGAGGATCGCTGGGTCGAACTGCTGCTGACTGGCGTCGGCCGGATGATCGGCGGGCCGGATTGCACGCCCGGTTACTACAACAATGAGGGCCGTGAGCCCGGTCCCGCGGCCAAGCTCAGTGTCGGCCATCCCTCGGGCGCGCTGGCCTACTTCAAATATATCGACGGCTGGCGCCGTAGCGGCCAGTTCGAGGGCGTGCAATTCCGCTGAGGGAAGCGCGATCGGAACCGATTTCCGCCAATCGAGGGAGTGCTTGAGTATGGCCCAGACAACCGCAAGCGAAACGTCGCACGAAAGTCCGAAGGCGGCATCCGCGCCGGTCATCGCGCAGCGCGCGGCGACGCTGAAGGCGCTGCCGTTCGCCGACACTAGGGACTTCGACGACGCCGCGCGCGGCTTTCTCGGCACCATCGAGAACGCACGCGTCACCTCGGCCCAGGGCAGGGTGGTCTGGAGTCTCGAGCCCTACGGATTCCTGTCCGAGGAGAAAGCGCCCGCGACCGTCGATCCGAGCCTGTGGCGGCAGTCGCGGCTCAACATGCATCACGGCCTGTTCGAGGTGGTGCCGGGTGTCTACCAGGTGCGTGGCCTCGACATCGCCAACATGACCCTGATCGAGGGTGACACGGGCGTCATCGTGGTCGACACGCTGACCTCGATCGAGGGCGCGCGCGCCGCGATGGAATTGTACTTCCGGCACCGCGGCAAGCGGCCGGTCGCCGCCGTCATCTTCACCCACACCCACACCGACCATTGGGGCGGCGCCCGCGGTGTGCTCGACGACGCTATGTTGGCGGCGGGCGTGCCGATCATCGCGCCGAACCTCTTCATGGAGCATGCGGTCTCCGAGAACATCATCGCGGGGCCGGCGATGCTGCGCCGTGCGCAATACCAGTTCGGGCCGTTCCTCGCCAAGGGCGTGCGCGGCCATGTCGACTGCGGCCTCGGCAAGACTATGGCGGCGGGCGGCGTGGCGCTGCTGCGGCCGACCGATTTGATCATCGCGACCGGCGACAAGCGCGTGATCGACGGCGTCGAGTTCGAATTCCAGATGGCGCCGAACAGCGAGGCGCCGGCGGAGATGCATTTCTTTATCCCGCGCTACAAGCTCCTGAATCTTGCGGAGAACTGCACGCACAATTTCCACAATCTGCTGCCGTTCCGCGGCGCGGATGTGCGCGATGCGCTGGCCTGGTCGAAATATCTCGGCGAGGCGTTGCAGATGTGGGGCGGCAAGGCGGAAGCGATGTGCGGCCAGCACCACTGGCCGGTGTGGGGGCAGGCGCGGATCGACAGCATGATCCGCGAGCAGCGCGACCTCTACAAATACGCTCACGACCAGACCATCCGTCTGATGAACCATGGGCTCAATGCAGCCGAGATCGCCGAGACGATCCGCCTGCCGCAGAGCCTGGAGGGCGCCTGGCACGGCCGCGGCTATTACGGCCACATCAGGCACAATGTGAAGGCGATCTACCAGAAATATCTCGGCTGGTACGATGCCAATCCGGTCAACCTCGATCCGCTGCCGCCGGTCGAGGCCGGCAAGAAATATGTGGAGTATATGGGCGGCGCCGACGCGATCCTGAAACGCGCCGCGGCGGATTTTGCCAAGGGCGAATTCCGTTTCGTGGCGCAGGCCGTCAGCCATCTCGTGTTCGCCGAGCCTGATAATCAGGCCGCGCGCTCGCTCCTCGCCGACACGTTCGAGCAGCTCGGCTATGCCGCGGAAAGCTCGACCTGGCGCAACGCCTATCTGTTCGGTGCGCAGGAGCTGCGGCAGGGCATGCCGAAGACGCCGCCGCGCTCGCCGATGCCGCGCGAGACGCTGGCTGCGCTGCGCACCGAGCAGCTTTGGGACGTGCTCGGCATCCGCCTCAACGGCCCCAAGGCCGAAGGCAAGCGCATCGTGCTGAACTGGAGCTTTACCGATACCGGCGAGACCTTCGTGCTCAATCTCGAGAATTCAGCCCTGACCTACGTTAGGGGTGCGCAGGCGGCCGATGCGCAGGCGAGCTTCACGCTGGCGCGCAGCGTGCTGGACGAGGTCATCGCCAAGCTGACCACTTTCCCGGACGCCGTCGATGCCGGCAGGATCAAGACATCCGGCGAGCTGCAGCGGCTCGATGAATTGATGGCGCTGATGGACGAATTCCCGCGGATGTTCGAGATCGTCGAGCCGAAGCGGACGGCGGTGACGTGACGAAGTCATTCCGGGGCGATGCGAAGCATCGAACCCGGAATCTCGAGATTCCGGGTCTGGTCCTTCGGACCATCCCGGAATGACGTGGCACTTAACTTACGCACTGAGTTGGCAAGTATCTCAAATCCCGAGATACGCCGCCTGCACCTGCTTGTTGCCCGCGAGCTCGGCGCTGCTGCCTTGCATGATCACATTGCCGCTTTCCAGCACGTAGGCCCGCTGCACCAGCGACAGCGCGCGGCTGACATTCTGCTCGACCAGCAGGATCGCGGTGCCCATCTTGTGGATCTCGCCGATCTTCTCGAAGGTGACGTCGGTCATCACAGGCGCGAGGCCCAGCGAGGGCTCGTCCAGCATCAACAGGCGCGGCTTCAGCATCAGGCCGCGGCCGACCGCGAGCATCTGCTGCTCGCCGCCGCTCATGGTGCCGGCGAACTGTCTCCTGCGGTCGGCGAGCCGCGGGAAGATACTGTAAACGAGCTCCATCGTGCGCGCGCGATCCGCCTTGGCCTTCGGCGTGTAGGCGCCGATCTCGAGATTCTCCTGCACCGTCATTTCCGGGAACACCTGGCGGCCTTCCGGCACATGCGCGATGCCGAGCTCGGGGATCCGGTAGGGCGGCAGCGTGGCGAGGTCGACGCCGTCGAACGTGACCTTGCCGCCGAACAGCTTGACGAGGCCGGAGACGGCGCGCAGCGTCGTGCTCTTGCCGGCACCGTTGGCACCTAACAGGCCGACGGCTTCGCCCTCGCCAATGGAGATGCTGACATCGGTGATGGCAGGGACCGAGCCGTAGCTGGCGCTGACGCGCGAGAGCTCAAGCATGGGCGTCTCCCTGCGCCGGCGGATGCACATAGGAGCCGAGATAGGCGCGGATCACTTCCGGATTCTCCACGATCTCCTTCGGCGCGCCCTCGGCGATCTTCTGGCCGTGGTCGAGCACCACGATGTGGCGAGCCACCGCCATGATCGCGCGCATCACATGCTCGACGATCACGATGGTGAGGCCGCTGGCGGAGAGCTTCTTCACCAGCGCCACCGCCTGGTCGATCTCGGCCGGGTTGAGTCCGGCCATCACCTCGTCGAGCAGCAGGATCTTTGGCTGCGTTGCCAGCGCGCGGGCCATTTCCAGCCGGCGCTGGTCGATGGTGGTGAGGTCCTTGGCCGGGGTCTGCTCTTTGACGGAGAGGCCGACGAACTCGATCGCCTCGAGCGCCTTGTTGCGCGCGGCCGCGATATGCCGGTCGCGCAGGAACGCGCCGGTCATCACATTGGCGAGCACGGTCATCGCGCCGAACGGCTTTGCCACCTGGAAGGTGCGGGCAAGGCCCAGCGAGCAGACATCATGCGGCTTGAGCCCCACGATCTCGTGACCGAAGGCGAGCACCGAGCCGGAATCCGGCCGATGAAATCCCGTGATCAAATGAAAGCTCGTGGTCTTGCCGGCGCCGTTCGGCCCGATGAGCGCGACCGTCTCGTTCTCCTGCACCGTGAAGCTGACGTCCTGCACGGCGCGCAGGCCGCCAAAGCGCTTGCTGAGACCCTTGATGACGAGTGCTTCTGCCATCGCGACGACCTCAGGCGCGCGCCGGCTTGCGCCGGGCGGTGCGGTGATAGATGTCGGTCGCGAACCCGATCAGTCCGGTCGGCCGCCACAGGATGACAGCCATCAGGATCAGGCTGTAGACCGTGAGCTGGATGCCGCCGACCGAGCTGCCGAGCCAGCTTTGCAGCAGCGCCGACGTGGTCTCCAGCAGCACGGTGCCGATCACCGGTCCCCACAGCGTGCCGATGCCGCCGACGATCGACACCAGCGCCGCCTCGATCGAGACGTTGAAGCTGAACGCGGTCGCGGGATCGATGAAGTAGATGTATTGCGTGTAGAAGGTGCCGGCGAGCGCGGTCAGGAACGCGCTGATCATGTAGATGTCGCGCTTGACCTTCGGCGCGTTGACACCGACCGCCTCGGCGGCGTCCTCATCCTCGCCGATCGCGACGAGATAGTAGCCGATCCAGGATTTCTCGATTCTGTGGGTGATCCACAGCCCGACCACGAGCAGGCCGAGCACGACGTAATAGTACGACGACTTTTCCTCGAACTGCATCATCAACGGCGCACTGCCGAGGTTCGGGATCGTGGTGCCTTCGGCGCCCCAGGCGAAGTCGCGGAACTTGAGGAAGATCAGCATCAGCACCTGGGCGGTCGCGATGGTGGCGATGGTGAAATAGGGACCGCGCAGGCGGAAGCAGAGCCAGCCGATCGGCAGGCTTGCGAGCATCGCGACCACGCCGCCCGCGATCATCCCGATCCAGGGCGAGATGCCGTAGTTCACCTGCATGATGGTGGAGGTGTAGGCGCCGAGCCCGAAATAGGCGGCGTGGCCGAGCGACAGCTGCTTGGCGTAGCCGCCCATCAGGTTCCAGGCGACGCCGATGAAGGAGAACAGCAGGATGCGGATGAAGATGTCGATCGCGAACGATGAGGTGACGAACTGGGGCAAGGCGAGCATGACGACCGCCCCGATCGCGAGCCACAGCCATTTGAAGTTGCTGGACGTCTGCATCACCGGCCCCTCCTGGCGCCGAGCCCGCTCGGCCTGAACGCGAGCGTCAGCAGCAGCAGCGCGAACACCACGATCAAGCCGGAATCGGCGCCGACGAACTGGATGCCGAGCGATTCCGCGACGCCCATCATCAGGCTTGCGATCAGCGCGCCCATCACATTGCCGAGCGTGCCCATCACGACCGCGACGAACGCCATCAGCACGAACACCTGGCCGACGAATGGATAGGCTGAATAGAACGGCATCAGCAGCGAGCCGGCGGCGCCCGCGAGCGCCAGCGCGGTGCCGAACGCGACCGCGAACACGCGGTTCGGATTGATCCCCATCAGCATCGCGACGTCGCGGTTCTGCGATGCGGCGCGCATCGCGCGGCCGAGATCGGTGGTGTGCAGGAATACCCACAGCAGCCCGCTCAGCGCCATCGCGACCGCGAAGGCGATCAGTTTCGCCACCGGGATGTACAGCCCGCCGATATGCCACGCCGCATCCGAATAGGACGTGTGGACTGTGCGGTAATTGGCGCTGAACAACATCAGCGAGAGATTGAGCAGCAACAGCGACAGCGCGAAGGTCAGGAAGATCTGCGGCATGTCGTTCGGCCCCAGCACCCTGCGGATCAGGAAATGCTGGATCAGGACGCCGGCGAGGAACAGCACCGGCATCGAGACCACGAGCGAGACCAGTGGATCGATGCCGAACTGGGTGGCGAGGAAGAACGAGATATACATCCCGATCATCACGAACTCGCCCTGGGCGAAGTTGACGATCTTGACCACGCCGAAGATCAGCGTGACGCCGATGCTGACAAGCGCGTAGATGCCGCCGATGAGCAGGCCGTTGATCACGGCCTGGGCCAGTGTCTCCCACATGCGATGCGACCGCGGTTCAGGTCTTCATCAGCGGGGCGCGGGCGTCTTCCTTCGGGAAGACGCTGACGAGATCGGTGTTTTGCCACTGCACGCCGACCGGGCGGCCGTAGACGTTCTTGCCGTCCGGCCCGAACTTCACCTTGCCGCCCGGCGCCATCGCAGCAAAGCCCGAGGAAACATCGAGCGTCGAGAGCGCCTCGCGCACCTTCTTGGGATCGGCGGAGGCGGCGCGCTCCAGCGCGTCGGCCAGCATGAAGGTCTGCGCGACCAGGCCGCCGGCATATTCGAACGCGAACTCGCCGGTGCGCTTCTTGAATTCGGCATTCACCTTCTGCGCGTCGTCGCTGACGTCGTGGTTCCAGTGCGCAACGCCCTGCAGGCCCTCGGCGGCATTGCCGACATTCTTGTAGAAGTCCGGCATCACGAAGCCGCCGGAGCCGCCGTTGATCGCGATGTTGAGCCCGACCTGCTTCACGGTGCGCACGATCAGGATGAGGTCGTTGAGATAGGACAGTGAGAACAGCGTGTTGGCGCCGGAGGCCTTGACCTTGTTGATCAGCGGGCTCGCATCGGTGAAGCCGGCCGAGTAGGGCTCGAACATCACGATCTCGACGCCTTCGCCCGGCGCCAGCTCCTTCAGCCCGTTCGAGGTCGAGGTGCCGAACGCGGTGTTCTCGAAAATGACGGCGACCTTGGCCTGCTCGCTGACCAGCTTGGCCATCTGCAGCTGCGCCTTGGCAAACTGCGAAGCGCGCGCGAACGGCGTGAAGGTGTAGGTGCGTCCCTTGTTGAGCTGATCGGAGCTCGATCCGGTGATGATCGGGACCTTCGCCCGTTCGCAGACTTCGCTCGCGATCAAGGTCAGCGCGCTGGCATAGCAGCCGTGGATCGCCGACAGCTTGTTGCCCGTGATCAGGCGGTCGGTCTCGGTGCGCGTCACCGTGGTGTCGCTCTGCACGTCCGAGACGATGAGGTTGAGCTTGGCGCCGCCGAGCGACTTGATGCCGCCGGCCTCGTTGACCATGTCGACCGCGAGCTTGGCCGCAGCCACGCAGCCGACGCCGATCTGCGCCATGCTGCCGGTGGTCGGATAGAGCGCGCCGATGTTGATCGGATCGGCCGCCCAGCCGCGCAGCGGAACGGCGCCGAACGCGCCTGCCGCCAGCACGCCGCCGGTCTTGGCGAGGAATTTGCGGCGGTTCAGCTTGTTTTGTGAGGCTCTGGTCGGTGCGGCATTATTAATGGCCGACGGCTTGCGGTCCCCTGTCATGGCGTTCCCCCTGCGCGATCACGGCACGGTTGCTCCGTCCGCTCGCTTATTATTTTTTGCTCAAGCGCGGCGCATAAGAGCACGTAATTCGGCATTCGCAAAGGCGATATCAGCCGAACTGATGGGGAAACCTGTCATCGCTGGTGCGTCGCAGCAATCGTGCGACGCGCGCATGCGGAGTGTTTTGCTGCGTGAGAGTTGCCGCCGCGCACGACGGTATTATTGACAATCGAACGACCCGACGGACCGGCACGGATGGTGCCGGCCGGCCCGCCGGATCATTCGATCGGCCGCTGCAACTGCTACTCTGCGCTGGCCACCAGCTTGAAGCGCGGCTCGGCTTCCATCAGGCCGCGGAAGGCGGCGAGATAGTCGAGCGCCATGCGCCGCGCGGTGAAGCGGGTCTCGAACTGCTTGCGGATCGCGTCGCGATTGAGCGTTCCTAGGCGGCCGACGGAGGAGATTGCACTGATCTCGTCCTCGACGATGAAGCCGGTCAGGCCATCCTCGATGATCTCCGGCACCGAGCCGCGGTTATAGGCGATGACGGGCGTGCCGCAGGCCATCGCTTCGATCATCACGAGGCCGAACGGCTCCGGCCAGTCGATCGGAACCAGGAGCCCGATCGCGCCGCTGAGAAAATCCGGCTTCTCGCGGTCGCTGATTTCGCCGATGAACTCGACCAACGGGTTGCTGGTGATCAGCGGCTTGATCAACTCATCGTAATATTCCTGGTCGGCACGATCGACCTTGGCCGCGATCCTCAGCGGAATGCCGCAGCGGGTTGCGATCTTGATCGCGCGATCGACGCCTTTCTCCGGCGCGATGCGCCCGAGTACCGCGAGATAGGACGGCTTCGCCGGTTGCGGCGTCAGCAGATTCTCCGGTAGGCCGTGATGGATGGTGCGCACCCAATGCGCCTGCGGCACCGGCCGCCGCTGCGCGTTGGAGATCGAGATCACCGGAATCTTCGAGAAGGTGTTGAAGACCGGCTGATGCTCCGGCAGGTCGAGCCGTCCGTGCAAGGTGGTGACGAACGGCGTCGGCTGCCGCGCGAACAGCGACCACGGATAATAGTCGAGATGGCAGTGCAGGAAGTCGAACTCCTCGTCGTCGGCCTTCTGCCGCACGCGTTCCAGCATCACCATGTGGAGCGCATTGGGATCGCGGACCGAGCCGTCGAGCCGCAGTGCCTTCGGCCAGGTCGCATCGAGCTTCGCGGAGGTTTGAGAATCGCCACTGGCGAACAACGTCACGTCATGTCCAAGTGTTACAAGTTCTTCGGTCAGCCAGTGCACGACCCGTTCGGTGCCGCCGTAGAGCTTGGGGGGAACAGCCTCCGTCAGCGGGGCAACCTGCGCGATGCGCATCTCTCCGTCTCCTGTTTGTAATGTGGAATGAACTACCCTCAGCCCTCAGATGGCACCGACATGCCAAAGACGGGAACGTTTTCGCACGTGCGAGGTTCCTTAGATGTGGGAGATCTGCCGCTTCTTTCTTCCATCACACTGTGGTCTTGCTGATGCCATCACGCTCCAACACGGTTTTGCCTATGCCAGCGTTGCAAAATTGTTGCGCAGTGATGGCTGCATCAAGGAATCCCACCGCCGCCCTTCACGTCATCGTGCGCGAGAGCTTCGACTAGAATTTTCTCGTTCACCTTCAACAGCTTTGCAGGACGTCATGGACCATCTGTCAGGATACGCGCATCGTCCGTTTCCCTTTGTGTTGCGCTATCTGCGCCGGCGTCTGCCGTCGCATGTTGTGATTTTGTCAGCCGTTGTTGCGGCGGTTGCCTGCTCGGTAGGCACGCAATACGGCGTGAAGAATCTGGTCGATGCGCTGTCGGCAGGGCCGTCGGCCGCGAACGGCGTATGGCTGGCATTCGCTCTGCTCATGTCACTGATTGCAGCCGACAACTTCCTGTGGCGGATCGCGAGCTGGACCGCGAGCTACACCTTTGTCAGCGTCACCGGCGATCTTCGCCGCGACATGTTCCGCCATCTCACCGGCCACGCGCCGAGCTATTTCACGGACCGGCTGCCGGGCATGCTGACCAGCCGGATCACGGCGACCTCGAACGCGGTGTTCACCGTCGAGAATATGTTCGTATGGAACGTGTTGCCGCCCTGCATCGCGACCTTCGCGGCGATCGCCCTGGTTGGAACAGTCAGCGTGACAATGTCAGCAGTGCTGATCCTGATCGCCGGAACCATGGTGGTGGCCATGTTCCGCATCGCCGCCGCCGGCCGGCCGCTGCATGACGATTTCGCCAACAGGGCGGCCGCCGTGGACGGCGAAATGGTCGACGTCATCAACAACCTGCCGCTGGTACGCGCGTTCTGCGGCCTCGGCTATGAGCACGAACGCTTCGATGCGACCGTCAATCGGGAACTCGTCGCGCGCGGCCGTTCCCTGCGCTACCTTGAGAAGCTTCGTCTCATTCACGCCGGCGTGACCGTCATCCTGACCATCGCGATGCTGGCCTGGGCGCTCAGTCTCTGGCAGCAGGGCGCGGCGACCACCGGCGATGTCGTGCTGGTCTGCACGCTCGGCATCTCGATCCTCAGCGCCACCCGCGATCTCGCGGTCGCGCTGGTCGACGTCACCCAGCATGTCGCGCGGCTGACTGAGGCGCTGGCGACGCTGCTGCAGCCGCACGAGCTGAAGGACCATCCGGAGGCCGAGGCGCTGGTGAAGAGCGGCGCGGCAATCGCCTTCAACAATGTCTCGTTCCGCTATCCCGGCGGCCTGCAGGTGTTCGAGCGCTTCAGCCTGCGCATCCAGCCCGGCCAGCGGGTCGGCCTGGTCGGCCACTCCGGCGGAGGCAAGTCAACACTGTTTACCCTTCTGCAGCGCTTCTACGACGTCGAGCAGGGCAACATCACCGTCGACGGCCAGGACATCTCGCGCGTCACGCAGCAAAGCCTGCGCGCCGCAATCTCGGTGGTGCCGCAGGATATCTCGCTGTTCCACCGTTCGATCCTGGAGAACATCCGCTACGGCCGGCCGGACGCCACCGACGACGAGGTGCTGCGGGCGGCGATCGCGGCGCGCTGCGACTTCATCGAAACTTTGCCCGAGGGCATGAACACCATCGTCGGCGATCGCGGCGTCAAGGTCTCCGGCGGCCAGCGCCAGCGCATCGCGATCGCGCGCGCCTTCCTGAAGGATGCGCCGATCCTGCTGCTCGACGAGGCCACCGCGGCGCTCGATGCCGATTCCGAGGAGGCGATCCGCGAGGCGTTGTCGCGGCTGATGCGCGGGCGTACCGTGGTCGCGATCGCGCACCGCCTCGCGACGCTGCGCAGCTTCGACCGCGTGCTTGTGCTGCAGGGCGGCCGGATCGTCGAGGACGGTCCGCCCGATATCCTCGTGAAGGGAAGGGGCCCCTACCGCGACCTGGTCGCGCGTGAAATGGGCCGCCTTTCCACCAGCGCGGCCTGACCCCGCGTCGTCAAGTGCGTTTGTGCGTTCCGGTGCGTTCGTTCGAACCAGGATACGGGCCAAGCAAAGTCGCCAGAGGTTCAGATGGCAGCTGACGTCGTTACGCAGATCATCACCGCTCGCATCACGGAGCACGTCGCCGAATCGCCGTTCTACATTCCGATGACCGGGCCCGCGGCGCGGCCGCGGCGCTCGCTCAAGCATGACGACACCTTCATCGTGCTCGACAGCCATGGCGACATCGGCGCCTCGGCCGGCGGGCCGGACGGCCTGTTCAACGCCGACACCCGCTACCTGGCGCGGCTGGAAATGGTGCTGGAGGACGTGCAGCCGCTCCTGCTCGGCTCCAACATGCGCGACGACAATTCGGCGCTGACGGTCGACCTTACCAATTCCGACGTCTATCGCGACGACCGCCTCACGCTGCCGAAGGACACGCTGCATATCGTGCGCTCGATCTTTCTGTGGCGCGGCACGGCCTATCAGCGCATCGGCCTGCAGAATCACGGCGATCATGCCGCGAGCTTCGATCTCACGCTGCTGTTCGACAATGACTTTGCCGATCTGTTCGAGGTGCGCGGCGAGCGCCGGGCGCGGCGGGGCATCGGTTCGAGCAAGCTGCTCGGCCCGACCGACGTGGTGCTGGAATATTGCGGCCTCGACGAGCAGACGCGAATCACCGCGCTGCATTTCGATCCGCGGCCGACGCGGCTGTCGGTCAACGCGGCGACCTATCATTTCGATCTCGAGCCCGGGCAGGTCACGTCGCTGTTCGTCGCGGTCTCCTGCAACAAGCCGATCATGCAGAAGCCGGTGCCGTTCTTCCGCGGGCTGCTGGCGCACCGCCGCGAGATGCGGACCTCGTCGGCCGGCGCAGCCAGCATCGAAACCTCGAACAACATCTTCAACGAGGTGCTGTGCCAGGCGATGGCCGACCTCAACATGCTGATGACGGAGACGCCGCAGGGCCGTTACCCCTATGCCGGCATTCCCTGGTATTCGACGACGTTTGGCCGAGACGGACTGATCACCGCGTTGCAGATGCTGTGGGTCGATCCACGGATCGCCAAGGGCGTGCTGAAGCGGCTCGCGCTGTTCCAGGCCAAGGCGGTCGATCCGCTGGCCGATGCCGCGCCAGGCAAGATCCTGCACGAGATGCGCGGCGGCGAGATGGCCGCGCTTCGTGAGGTGCCGTTCGCGCATTATTATGGCAGCGTCGATTCGACTCCGCTGTTCGTGCTGCTCGCCGGGCTCTATCTGGAGCGCACCGGCGATTTGGAGACGCTGCGCGAGCTGTGGCCCGCGGTCGAGGCCGGCTTGCAATGGATCGACGGCCCGGGCGATCCCGACGGTGACGGCTTCGTCGAATATCAGCGCGCCACCGAGGAGGGGCTGCGCAATCAAGGCTGGAAGGATTCGTTCGACGCCATCTTCCACGCCGACGGAACGCTTGCCGAGGGCAATATCGCGCTCGCGGAAGTGCAGGGCTACGTATTTGCCGGCAAGCAGCTTGCCGCGCGCGCGGCGCGCAAGCTCGGCTTTGCCGACAAGGCTGCGAAGCTGGAAGCCGAGGTCGAGCGGCTGCGCGAGCGGTTCGAGGAAGCATTTTGGTGCGAGGAGCTCGGCACCTATGCGGTCGCGCTCGACGGCGCCAAGCAGCCGTGCAAGGTGCGCACGTCGAATGCCGGCCAGACATTGTTTTCCGGCATGGTGCGGGAAGACCGCGCGCGACGGGTCGCCGCCGACCTGATGAGCCAGAAGTTCTTTTCGGGCTGGGGCATCCGCACCGTCGCCGCGGGCGAAGTGCGCTACAACCCGATGTCCTATCACGACGGCTCGATCTGGCCGCATGACAATGCGCTGATCGCGCTCGGATTTGCCCGCTACGGCCTCAAGCATTCGGTCGCGCATCTGTTCAAGGGCCTGTTCGACGCCGCGAGCTATATGGAACTGCGGCGGCTGCCGGAATTGTTCTGCGGCTTCCGCCGCGAGCGCCGGCGCGGCCCGGTGCTCTATCCCGTGGCCTGTGCACCGCAGGCCTGGGCGAGCGCGACGCCGTTCACGCTGCTGGAGGCGGCGCTCGGCCTCGAGTTCGACACCGCGCGCGGCGAGATTCGCTTGCGCGATCCGCGGCTGCCGGAGTTCCTCAACGACGTGGTGCTGCGCGACCTCAGGCTCGGCGCTTCCAGTGTCGATCTGAGGCTGCGCCGCCATGACGACGAGGTGTCGCTCGAAGTGTTGCGAACGCGCGGCCAGATCCAGGTGTCTATCGTGCTGACGCATTGAGCGTCGTCGCGCGGCATGCGCGCGCCGGGAAATCGCGGGGAGAGTAACATGCGTCCGAGGATGATGATGATGCTGGTCGCAGCGGCGCTGCTGGCATGCGCGGGTGTCCGGGCCGCCGACGACGAAGCGCCGGCGCCTGCACCATCGCCGCCGGCAGCCCAGGCGCCGCCAGCAGCCTCTGCGATGCCGAAGGAGCAGGCGAAGGAGCCCTCAAAGGAATCGTCCAAGGAATCGTCCAAGGAACCGTCGCCGCCGCCGTCGGTGACCGTGATCGGCGCGCGCGATGCGCACGGCATTCTCGGGCGCGACGTTCGCAGTTCCGCCAATGAGAACATGGGCCGTATCGTCGACGTCATTGTCGACCGCGACGGCAAGGTCCGCGCCGCAGTGATCGATTTCGGCGGCTTCCTCGGCGTCGGCAGCCGCAAGATCGTGGTCGATTGGAACGCGCTGCGTTTCGCCGGTGTTTCCAGCAAGAGCGACAGCATCACGCTGGACCTCAACAAGCAGCAGGTGAGCGCTGCGCCCGAGTACAAGGAAGATACGCCGCTGATCGTGCTGGGCGCGGCGGGAAGCCTGCATCCATGGGATTACGAACATTAGGGGGGTAGAGCTGGTCGCGCGTCCGAACTCTTCTTTAGAGACGGTTGGCGACGATCGTGGCGAGCGATCAGCCGGCAGCACCAGCGTTGTGTCAATTGTCCCCGATCAGCCCACCCCGGAGGAACCGCGCGGGCCGTCGCGGGAAAGCCAGCGCGGGCTCGACTGGTTCATCTTCTTTCTGGCCGACGTGCAGACCGGCTTCGGCCCGTTCGTCGCGGTCTATCTGACGACGCAGAAATGGACCCAGGTCGAGATCGGCTTCGTGCTCTCGATCGGCGGCATCATCGGCCTATTGGGCCAGATGCCCGGCGGAGCGATCGTCGATGCGGCGCGCTCGGAGCGGGTCGTTGCGGGCTGCGCGGTGGCCGCGATCGGCGCCAGCGCGCTGGCCTATGCGCTCTGGCCGATCTTTCCCGTGGTGACGCTCGCCGCGACGCTGCACGCGCTAGCAAGCTGCGTGCTCGGTCCAGCGATCGCCGCGATCAGCCTCGGTCTGGTCGGGCCGCTTGCGATCGGCGAGCGGCTCGGCCGCAACGCGCGCTTTGCCTCGCTCGGCAGCGGCTCGGCCGCGGCACTGATGGGCGCCTGCGGTTATCTGCTGTCGAGCCGCTCGGTGTTCCTCGTCACCTTCATCCTGGCGATCCCGACGCTGTTGTCGCTGGCCCGGATCCGCGAGCGCGAGATCGACATCGCGCAGGCCCATGGCGAGGTGAAACGGGAAGTCCCCGACAAGCGCGCCACCAGCGTGTTCGCGCTGGTGCGGCAGCGGCCGCTCCTGATCTTTGCCGGCGCGATGATGCTGTTCCAGCTCGCCAATGCCGCGATGCTGCCCTTGATGGCGGGCGTGGTGACGACACGGTCGAGCCAATGGGCGCCGGTCCTGATCGCGGCCTGCATCATTGTGCCGCAGGCGATCGTCGCTTTGTCCTCGCCCTCGGTCGGCCGCATAGCCCAGATCCGGGGCCGGCGGCCGCTGCTCCTGATCGCATTCGTCGCGCTGGCGGTCCGCGGCCTTTTGTTTGCAACCGTGCGCGATCCCTACCTGCTGGTCATCGTGCAGATTTTCGACGGCATCACCGCGGCGATCTTCAGCGTGATGGTGCCGCTGATCGTGGCCGACATCGCCTTCGGCAGCGGCCATTTCAATCTGGCGCAGGGCATTGTCGGCACCGCGGTCGGCATTGGCGCGTCGCTCAGCACGGTGCTGGCCGGCTATGTCAGCGACAAGCTCGGCAGCAGCACGGCCTTCATGGGCCTCGCCGGGATCGCCGCATTCGGGCTGTTCGTGATCTGGCTGGTGATGCCGGAGACGCGGCGGACGGCATGATGGCAGGGCGCAACCGCGGCACCATTGGCCGCCACCGACCAGACTGGGATACGGCTACCGGTCGGTTTTGCTGCGCGGCACCCTTTCTCCTGCATGTGCCGTCATATATGAGTGAATACATAAGTGATTTGCTGCTGGAACGAGTCCGATGGTCCCCAGGAGCGAGTTCGCGCGTTGGACCGTGGCGGCGATTAATCAATCCAAAATCGCGGTCTGGTACGGGGTTGACGGAGCGCGGGCAGGCATTTCGACCGAGGAGCGGCATGGTACATCGAACGACGACGGCGCAAACCACCGGAGCGATGCGGCGTTGGGGCCAACCCGCCTTTGTGACTTTCGCAGCGATGGTCACACTTGCGTCACTGACCGGTGGCGTCGCGGCGAAAGAGCAGCGTCCCGCGGCAGCCGTCGAGGCGACCGCGCCGCGCACCGCTGGCGAGCCGATCATGGCGATCGTGTCGATCAAGGCCCAGAAGGTGACGCTCTACGACGCCGAGGGCTGGATCTACCGGGCGCCGGTCTCGAGCGGCGTCAAGGGACGCGAGACGCCGGCCGGCGTCTTTGCGCTGATCGAGAAGGACAAGGACCACCACTCGACCCTCTATGACGATGCCTGGATGCCCAACATGCAGCGCATCACCTGGAACGGCATCGCGCTGCATGGCGGGCCGCTGCCGGGATATGCGGCCTCGCACGGCTGCGTCCGGATGCCCTACGATTTTGCCGAGAAGCTGTTCGACAAGACCCGGATCGGGATGCGGGTGATCATCGCGCCGAACGACCCGGCCCCGGTCGATTTCACCCATCCGGCGCTGTTCGTGCCGAACGCGCAAGCCATTGCGGCAGCTCCGGCGCGCGCCGAGAAGCTCGGCCGCGAGGCCGCGGATGCCGCCAAGGCAGCCGACGAGGCGAAGAAGGCTTCGATAGCCGCGACCAAGGAGGCCGCACTGTTCACACCGGCGTCGCTGCGCAAATTGCAACAGATCAAGACCCGTGCCGATGCTGCGGTTGCGTTGGCCGACAAGACGCTCGCCGCGGCCAAGACCGACCAGGCCAAGGCGCGCGCCGAGGATCTGAAGCAGAAGGCGGTGGCCAAGGCCGCGGAAGCGACCACGCAGTTCGAGGCCGCCCAGGGCGACGCCAAGCCGAAGCTCGACGCCGCAGCCGCCGCCAAGGACGCCACCAAGGCGGCCGAGACCAGGAAAGCCGATACCCAGAAGGCGGCGACCGAGGCGAAGCTCGCGCTGGAGCCGGTGTCCGTCTACATCAGCCGCGCGACGCAGAAGCTTTACGTTCGGCGCAACACCCACAAGCCGTGGGCTGATGGCGGCGAAGTGTTCGACTCGAGCATCGAGGTTCCCGTAACCATCCGCGATCCGGACAAACCGATCGGCACGCACATCTACACGGCGATGGCACGCAACGACGCGGGCGGCCTGCGCTGGACCGAGGTGTCGATCGACGACGGCGACAGCGCCAGGAACGCGCTCGACCGCATCACCATCCCGCAGGATGTGCTGGATCGCATCGCGCCGACCGCCGTTGCGCGCTCTTCGATCATCATCTCGGACGAGCCATTGAGCGCCGAGACCAACTATCGCACCGAATTCGTCGCCGTTCTGAGCAACCAGCCTCAGGGCGGTTTCATCACGCGCAAGCCGACCCGGCCCATGATGACCGACGACATGGTTGCGAGCAGAGACGACGACGGTTTCGGCTTCTTCTATCAGCGCAGCTGGAATCCCCAATCGGGCACCCAATACGGTACTCCGTATGGCAGTCCCCAATACAGCAATCCCCAGTACGGTAATCCCCAGATTTACGGTAATCCGCAAGCGGCCAATCCGCGCCGGCGCGGCGGCCAGTACTTCTGGCAATCGCAACAGGACTGGTAGCGGGGCGTCGAGGACGCAGGCCGCAACGAGCGGCCGGGGCGTGAGATCAGCATTGCAGCGTTGGGCGGCGGCGTGATGTCGCCGCCCAATCGCATTGCGCGGTGGCCCGTCCTTACGGGCGAGCTTCCAGGATCAGGTTGAACGGCGTTTCCGCGGCGCGGCGGAACCGCGAGAAGCCGCCCTGACGCGCCACTTCGCGCAGTCTTGCCTCTCCGGCCTGCGCGCCGAGCGCGAGCCCGACCTCCTGGTCCAGCGACGCCGGCGTGCAGATCATCGTCGAGGCGGCGTAGTAGACGCGCCCGATCGGATTGAGGTTGTCCTCCAGCCGGTCGTTGGCGAACGGCTCGATCAGCATGCAGGTGCCGTCGTCGGCGAGGGTGGAGCGGGTATGCTTGAGGGCGCCGACCGGATCGCCCATGTCGTGCAGGCAGTCGAAGAAGCACACCAGGTCATAGCCCTTGGCCGGGAATGTCTTGGCCGAGTGCGTTTCGAAATGAACGCGGTCCGACAATCCCGCCTCCCGCGCGGACTTCCGCGCCGCCTCGATCGAGCCCTCGTGATAATCGAAGCCGTAGAAGGTTGATTTTGGAAACGCCTCCGCCATCAATCGCGTCGAGACGCCGTGCCCGCAGCCGACGTCGGCGACGACGGCGCCTTTCTTCAGCTTGTCGACGACGCCCTCGAGCGCCGGCAGCCATTCCTGCACCAGATAGTGCTTGTAGCTGGTGCGGAAGAAGCGGGCGGTGCCGCAGAACAGGCACTCGCTGCGCCTGTTCCAGCCGACGCCTTTGCCGGTCTTGAAGGCGTCGGTAATTTTTGGCTCATCGAGAAAGGTCGCGCCGACCAGGCTTCCGACGGCGCCGAGGAAGACCGGGCTGTCCTCGTCGGCCAGCGCGAGCGCCTGCTCGGGCAGCATCGAGAATTTTCCGGATGCTTTGTCGTACTCGATGTAGCCGGAGGCCGCCTGCGCCGACAGCCACTCCTGGATGTAGCGCTCGGCCGTTCCCGTTGACTTGGCCAAGGCCGCGGCATTCATCGGCCCGCCCTGCGCGAGGGCCCTGTACAGCCCGAGCTTGTCGCCCAGCAGCATCAACGAGGCATTCATCGCCGCGCCGACATCGCCGATCATCTTTCCCATGAATGAATTGAGGCGCTCTTCGTTGACGTCCATGATGTTCCTCCATCGCAATCGCGTTTGGCCAAAAGTCATCATTCGCAATTTCACGCATGCGTCGTCGTCCAGCCGTGTGGCGACGTGATTGCCTGAAAGGTTCGGTGCAATGACCCGATTGTTACCGGGCCGGTGGGATCCCACAGCCGCCCGGCTTCACAAGCCCGCGAGGCGAGCCGCCTACGCCATCACGCGCGGCATGATCAGCCTTTTGTACAGCGCTCCGTAGCAGGCGGCCGACAGGTCCCAGCTGTAGGACTTGGCCATCGCGCTGGAGCGCATGGCGTTGAGCCGGTCCTTGGCGCGGTAGGCGTCGAAGGCGCGCCTGACGCCGCCGAGGAAGGATTCCGCCGACGGCTGCGCGAACAGGAAGCCGGTCTCGCCGTCGGCGATGGTTTCCGCAAGCCCGCCGGTCTGGTGGCCGATCGGCAGCGAGCCGAAGCGCTGCGCATACATCTGGCTGAGGCCGCAGGGCTCGAAGCGCGACGGCATCAGGGTGAAATCGCTGCCGGCGAAGATTCGGCGCGCCTGCCCATCGTTGAAGCCGATGATCACGCCGATCGCATCGGGCCGGCGGCGATGCGCGGCCACCAGCGCATCCTCGATGGCCGGCTCGCCGCTGCCGGTGACGACGATCTGTCCGCCGTCCCTGACGATCTCGTCGGCGGCCGACAGCACGAGGTCGACGCCTTTCTGATGCACGAGGCGGGCGACGAGGCCAAAGATCGGCCCGCGCGAGACCGCGAGGCCGAACTGGCGGCGGACATAGTCGGCGTTGGCCTGCTTGCCCTTCCAGTCGCCGGAGCCGAACGGCTGTGCGAGCTGCGCGCAATGGCGCGGATCCCAACTCTCGTCGATGCCGTTCAGGATGCCGGTCAGCTGGTCGGCGTCGGAGCGCACGCGGAGCAGGCCTTCCAGACCGCAGCCGAGCTCCGCGGTTGTGATCTCCCTGGCGTAGGTCGCGCTGACCGTAGTCAGATGCGAGGCGTAGACGAGGCCGCCCTTGAGGAAGGAGAGCTTGTCGTAGAACTCCAGCCCGTCGATGTGGAATGAGCTTTCCGGTGCGCCGATCCGCCGCAGCGAGTCCTTCGGAAACAGGCCCTGATAGGCGAGATTGTGGATGGTGAGGATCGACGGAATCCGCGCGTTGCGCCAGGCGAGGTAGGCCGGTGTGAGCGCCGCCTGCCAATCGTTGGCGTGTACGAGGTCCGCTGCCCAATTCTTGTCCAGCATCCCGGCTGCAAGTTCGGCAGCGGCGGAGGCAAAGCGGCCGAAGCGGATGTCGTTGTCGGGCCAGTCGCGGCCGGACTCATCGCCATAGGGATTGCCCGGCCTCTCGTAGAGTTGCGGGCACAGCAGCACATAGACCGGAAGTCCGTCCCTGGTCGACGCAAGCCCGAGCGTGCAGGCCGGCATCTCGGCGAGCGCTCGGCATTGCCCAACGATTTCAATATGCGTGAACTGTTCGACCACATCCCGGTAGCCGGGAAGCATGATCCTGACGTCGCTCCACGGGCGGAGCGCCCGTGGAAGGGCGGCGGAAACGGCGGCGAGCCCGCCCACGCGGACGAAATCGTCCATCTCCGTCGTGACGAATAAGACCTTCAACAAGCGCCCTCGTTCCAGCCCGTGACATGGCTATGCAAGATCGGGTCCAATCTGCCTTTGAGTAAAATGCAAGACGGCCCGCGCTCCCGGTCTGGACGAGACGCTTTCCTGCCAGGGCGGCTCACTTTAGGGTCACGCGACGCCGAACAACCAATGACGAAGGTGGAGGAAGCCTTGCCGACGACCATAGCCGCTGACGATGAGGGGAATTTGACACGGAGCTTCGACGGCCTTCGCGTGCTCGATTTTTCGACCACGATCGCCGGACCTCATTGCACGCGGATGCTCGCCGACATGGGCGCGGAGGTGATCAAGATCGAGCCCGCCGAGGGCGAGACGATGCGGACGCGGCCGCCGGTGCGCAACAATTGCTCGACGGCGTTCGGCCAGCTCAATATAGGCAAGAACAGCCTGGTGCTCGACCTGAAGTCGCCGGCCGGCGTCGAAGCCGTGCGCCGGCTGATCGCCACCGCCGACGTGCTGGTGGAGAATTTCCGTCCCGGCGTGATGCGGCGGCTGAAGCTCGACTATGCCTCTATCCGCGACATCAATCCGAAGCTGATCTTTTGCTCGATCTCCGGCTACGGCCAGACCGGCCCGTCGGCGGAATTGCCGGCCTATGCGCCGGTGATCCATGCCGCCTCGGGCTACGAGATGGCGCATCTCGCCTACCAACCGGGCCGCAGCCGGCCGGACTATTGCGGCATCTACCACGCCGATGTGCTGACCGGCGTCTACGCCTTCGGTGCGATCTCGGCGGCGCTCTACCAGCGCGCCGCCAGCGGCAAGGGCCAGCACATCGACGTCTCGATGCTGGAATCGATGCTGAGCCTGACCCTGAACGAGTTGCAATGGTCGCAATTCGAGGTGAAGCAAACCCAGCGCCCGATGTTCGGCCCGATCGAGACCACCGACGGCTACGTGATGGTGGCGATCGCCAGCGAGAAGACGTTCCAGAACCTGATGCAGGTGATCGGTCGTCCCGATTGGGTTTCCGATCCGCGCTTCGCCAAATATGCCGATCGGCGGGAGAACTGGGCGGGCCTGATGGAGGGCGTGGAGGCGTGGTCGCGCTCGGTCAGCACGCAGGCCTGCCTTGCCGCGCTCAACGAGTATGGCGTGCCGTCATCGGCCTATCGCACCGTGCGCGAGGCACTCGCCGATCCGCAAATCGCCCATCGCGGCGCGCTGGCCGAGGTTGCGGACGGCGGCGGCAGCTTCAAGGTGCTCAATCTGCCGTTCCGCATGTCTGGCGCTGCGGTCGGTGCGCGCAAGCGGATGTCGACGCTCGGCGAGCACACGCTGTCCTATCTGAAGGAGATCGGGCTCTCCGAGGATCAGATCGCAGGCTTCGCAGCGCAACCGGCAAAGACGGCGCGTCATTAAGCCTGCGGCTTTTCATCCGCATTACGGTCTTGTCGCGCGCGGCGATTCCGGACAATCTGCCGCCCAACAGACGACGATCCGGAACACCGGACGTCGCCCACCTGGGAGGGAGCATTGATGAAGCTGGTCGGGCGCGCGCACGCCGTTGCGCGCATATTTCTTGTGGCGGGATTCAGTGCCGCGGCATTCGCTGCATCGGCCAATGCGCAGAAGCTGGGCGGCACGCTCAACGTTGGCCAGGAACTCGACATTCCCGGCTTCGACCCGCTCAAGGTCGGCGTCTACGACACCTCAGCCAATACCGCGGCGGCCGCAATCTTCGACACGCTGACCACACTCGACGACAAGGGCGAGGTGAAGCCGAAGCTCGCGCTGTCATGGGAGCATTCGGAAGACTTCAAGACCTGGACCATCAAGCTGCGGCCAGGCGTCAAATTCCATGACGGCACGCCATTCAACGCGCAGGCGGTGAAGGAGAATTTCGACCGCCAGAAGGATCCCGCCAACAAATGCCGTTGCGCCTTCTACATCACGAACATCATCAGCGTGAACCCGGTCGACGACCTGACGGTGGTCTATAATTTCAGCGACCCGGCCGTGAACTTCCCGGCGACGCAGACCATTCAAAGCTCCAACAACGTCATGCAGTCGCCGACCGCATGGAAGACCAAGGGCGACGACTACAACCGCAGCCCGGTCGGCACCGGTCCCTACATCCTGAAGTCCTGGACCGCCGGCGACCGCATGGTGCTCGAGAAGAACCCGGACTACTGGAACAAGGGCAAGCCGTATCTCGACCGCATCGTCCTGAAGCCCTTGCCGGATGCACAGTCGCGCTTTGCCTCGCTGCAATCGGGCGAGGCCGACATCATCTGGGACGACGAAGCCGATGCCGACAACATCATCAGGGCGCGCAAGGACACGAGCCTGACCGTGCATACCTATGAAGGCTCGGGGGCTGCAGTCGCTGCCTTCAACACCAAGGTCCCGCCGTTCGACGACGTGCGCGTGCGTCAGGCGCTGGTGATGGCGCTCGACCGCACGAAGATGTCGCAGGCGATTACCAATGGTCTGGCGCGACCGGCCAGCAATCCCTACGGCGACGGGTCCTGGGTGAAGTGCAAGGATGACGGCGCGCTGCCCTACGATGTCGAAAAGGCCAAGGCGTTGATCAAGGATTACGGCAAGCCGGTCGAATTCAAGATGCTGGTCACGGCGACGCCGCGCGGCCGCACCGGCGGCCAGGTGCTGCAGCAATTCTGGAAGCGCATCGGCGCCAACATGGAGATCGAGCAGGTCGATCAGGCAACCATTCCGCCGCGCGCCTTCATGCGCCAGTTCCAGCTCACGCCGTGGCGCATCGTCGATCTCGCCGATCCCGATCCGCAGATGTACGCCAATTTCCACACCGGCAGCCCGGTGGCGCTCGCGAACTACTCCAATCCAGAGCTGGACCGGTTGCTGGAGCATGCGCGGACCACGGCCGACGTCGCCCAGCGCACCGAGGACTATTGCGCGATCAGCCGCCTGATCAACAAGGAAGCAATCTGGTTCTGGACTTTCCAGAACACCTACTACGCAATCTCGAGCGCGAAGGTGAAGGGCGTGCCGAAGATGTTCAACGGGGTGCTCGACGTCTCCGACGCCTGGAAGGAATAGCCTTTCATGCTGTTCTTCGTCGCGCGCAGGCTCCTGTACCTGGTACCGGTGCTGATCGCGGTCTCGGTCCTGACTTTCGTGATCGCCTCGCTGTTGCCCGGCGATCTGGCCTATGTGATCCTCGGCGACCAAGCGACGCCGGAGAACGTCGCGGCCCTGCGTCACGACATGGGGCTCGATCAGCCGATCTGGCTGCGCTACCTCGGCTGGCTGTGGCACATCCTGCAGGGTGATTTCGGACGATCCTTCCGCACCGGGCAGACGGTGCTGCAGGCTGTCAGCGACCGCGTCCCGGTCTCGTTCGAGCTGATGATCCTGGCCGAGCTGATCGGGCTCGCGATCGGCGTGCCGCTGGCGATCGCCTGCGCGGCCAAGGCCGGCAGCGCGTTCGACCGCTTCATGACCGGCTCGGCCTTCGGCATGCTGTCGGTGCCGACCTTCCTGTCCGCGATCCTGCTGATCTATCTGTTTGCGGTCGAGCTGCGTCTGCTGCCGGCGACCGGCTACGTGCCGTTCACCGAGGACCCGGTCGCCAATCTGCGCTTCATGGTGCTGCCGGCGCTGACGCTCGGGCTTGCGGAATGGCCGGGCATCATGCGCGTGCTGCGCTCCGACATGATCGCGGCGCTGCAGGAGGACTACATCGCGCTCGCCAAGGCGAAGGGCCTCAAGCCGTCGCGCATCCTGTTCGTGCACGCACTGAAGCCGTCGTCGCTGACGCTCGTCACCATCACCGGCATCAATATCGGTCGCCTGATCGGTGGCGCCGTCATCGTCGAGTCGATCTTCGCCTTGCCGGGGATCGGCCGCCTCCTGGTCGGCGCGATCTATACCCGCGATCTGATCATCCTGCAGGGCGTGGTGCTGCTGGTTGCCGCGGGCTTCGTGATCATGAATTTCATCGTCGACATGCTCTACGCCCTTCTCGATCCGAGGATCCGCCATGGCCACGCTTGAGCTCAGCCTCGAGGAAGAGGCCGATGCGACGCCCGCCCGGCGCCGCCGCGGGCTCGGCATGCTGTTCTGGATCGCGATCGGCTGGATGGTGCTGGTGTTCGCGGTCGCGATCTTTGCCGACCTGCTGCCGCTGCCGAGCCCGACCGACATGGACATGCTGGAGCGGCGGGCGCCGATCTCCGCCGAGCATTGGCTCGGCACCGACGGTCTCGGCCGTGACGAGCTGTCGCGGTTGATCTATGGCGCGCGCATCTCGCTGATCGTCGGCCTCTGCGCACCGATGATCGGTGTCACCATCGGCGGCGCGCTCGGCATGCTCGCGGGCTATTTCCGCGGCCGTTTCGAATCCTTCGTGGTCGGCAGCATGGACGTGCTGCTGGCGTTCCCGCCGCTGATCCTGGCGCTTGCGGTCACCGCCTATCTCGGCCAGTCGATCTTCAATCTGACCTGCATCCTCGGCGTGCTCGGCATTCCAGCCTTCATGCGGGTGGCGCGGGCGGCGACCTTGTCGCTGGCGCGACGCGAATTCGTCATCGCGGCGCAGGCGCTCGGCGCCACGCATGCGCGCATCCTGCTGCGCGAGCTGCTGCCCAATGTGATGCTGCCGCTGCTCGCCTTCTTCCTGCTCGGCGTCGCCGTCACCATCGTGGTCGAGGGCTCGCTGTCCTTTCTCGGCCTCGGCGTGCCGCCGCCGATCTCGAGCTGGGGCAGCATGATCGGGGAGGGGCGTGAGAGCCTCGAGGTGGCGCCGCGGCTCGCCTTCATTCCGGCGATCGCGATGTTCCTGACCGTGCTCTCGTTCAACCTGATCGGCGATACGATGCGCGCGCTGACCGATCCCAGGCAGGGGGCGCTATGAGCCGGACGCTGCTCTCGGTCGAGAATGCGGTGGTCGACCTGCCGACGCCGCGCGGCAATCTGCGGGCGGTGGATCATGTCGATCTCGCCGTCGGCGCCGGCAGGACGCTCGGCATCGTCGGCGAGTCCGGGTGCGGCAAGACCATGCTGTCGCGCGCGATCCTGCAGCTGCTGCCCAAGAAGGCGAAACTGTCCGGCCGCGTGATGTTCGACGGGCAGGATCTGACGAAACTGCCGGCCGAGAAATTGCGCAAGCTGCGCGGCCGCTCGCTCGCGGTCGTGTTCCAGGACCCGATGACCTCGCTCAATCCGGTGCTGACCATCGGCACCCAGCTGATCGAGACCATTGTGGAACATCTCGAGCTCGATCTCGCCGAGGCCCGGCAGCGCAGCATCGAACTGTTGGCGGCGGTCGGCATTCCCGCGCCCGAGCAGCGCCTCGCGCAATATCCGCACCAGCTCTCCGGTGGCATGCGCCAGCGCGTCGCGATTGCGGTGGCACTGTCCTGCGAGCCACAGCTCCTGATCGCGGACGAGCCGACCACCGCGCTCGACGTCACGATCCAGGCGCAGATCCTCGATCTCCTGGCGCGCGAGCAGCAGCGCCGTCACATGGCGATGATCATCATCACGCATGACCTCGGCGTGGTCGCCGGCCGCACCGACGAGGTCGCGGTGATGTATGCCGGACGCGTCGTCGAACGCGCGCCGACGCCTGCCTTGTTCAAGCAGATGCGGATGCCCTACACCGAGGCGCTGCTCGCCGCGCTGCCGAAGCTCGACGTCGCGCCGCATACGCCGCTGCCGGCGATTTCGGGGCGGCCGCCCGATCCGACCCGGCCGCTCAAGGGCTGCTCGTTCTCGCCGCGCTGCCGCTATTCCGCGGAGCGCTGCGGCGCGGAGAAGCCGCAGCTCAGCCGGGCCGAAACGCCGGAGCATCTCTACGCCTGCTTCCATCCGATCACCGCGGGGGTCCGCGCATGATGCTGCAGGCAGCACCCGATCCGCTGATGAAGGTGGAAAACCTCGTCGTCGAATATTCGGTGGGAGGCAAGACCATCCATGCCGTCTCCGATGTCAGTCTCGAGATCGCGCGCGGCGAGACGCTGGGGCTGGTCGGCGAATCCGGCTGCGGCAAGTCCACCCTTGGCCGCGCGGTGCTGCAATTGCGCCAGGCCGTCTCCGGCAAGGTGCTGTTCGATGGGCACGATCTCACCACACTGAAGGGCGAGCCACTGCGCAAGATGCGCCGGCGCGTGCAGCTGATCTTCCAGGACCCGATTGCCTCGCTCAATCCGCGGCGGCGGATCGGCGACATCGTCGCCGAGCCGCTGGTGATCGCGGGCGTCAAGGATCCCGAGGAACGCCGGCGGCGCGTCAGTGACGTGCTGTCGGCGGTCGGCCTCGATCCGGCGCTGGTGAGCGGACGCCTGCCGCATGAATTCTCCGGCGGACAATGCCAGCGCATCTGCATCGCCCGCTCGCTGGTGCTCAATCCGGAATTCGTGATCTGCGACGAGCCGGTGTCCGCGCTCGATGTCTCGATCCGCGCCCAGATCCTCAATCTGCTGGAGGAGATGAAGGCGCGCTACGGCCTGACCCTGCTGTTCATCGCCCACGACCTCGCCGTGGTGAAGGCAGTCTCAGATCGCGTCGCGGTGATGTATCTCGGCCGGCTCTGCGAGGTCGGCCCGTCGGAGCAGTTGTTTGCACGGCCGGCGCATCCCTATACCGCGCTGCTGATCGAGGCGATCCCGGTGCCGGATCCGGATGTCCGCCCGACCCAGAGCGTGCCGGTCGGCGAGCCGCCGTCGCCGATCGCGCCGCCCTCCGGCTGCCGCTTCCGCACCCGTTGCCCGCGGGCCGACGCGCGCTGCGCCAGCGAAGTGCCGGAACTGCGCGTGGTTGCGCCCGGCCAGTTCGCGGCTTGCCATCATCCCCTGATCTAAATATCCGGAGGCCGACACCGCGTTTGTCCCGGACGGGCAGGCGTGGCAAGGTCCGCCGCAAGAACAAGCTACGGGAGAACAGCGATGAAGAGTTTCCAGGTCGTCGATTTCAACGCCCCCTTGAAGGAGGTCGATCAGCCGACGCCACAGCCGTCGGGCACGCAGGTGCTGATCAAGGTCAAGGCCGCCGGCGTCTGCCACAGCGACCTGCATATCTGGGAGGGCGGCTATGATCTCGGCCACGGCCGCAAGCCGCTGTCCCTGAAGGATCGCGGCGTCTCGCTGCCGCGCACGATGGGCCATGAGACGGTCGGCGAGATCGTGGCCTTCGGGCCCGACGTCAGGGACGCCGACAAGGGCGGCCTCAAGGTCGGCGATATCGCTCTGGCCTATCCCTGGCTCGGCTGCGGCAAATGCCCGACCTGCCTCGGCGGCGACGAGAACATGTGCGCGATCAAGCCGAATGCGCTCGGTGTCTATTGCGACGGCGGCTACGCCGACCACATGACGGTGCCGCATCCGAAGTATCTGCTCAACCTCAAGGGGCTCGATCCCGTCACGGCCGCGCCCTATGCCTGCTCCGGTGTCACGACCTACAGCGCGCTGAAGAAGGTCGAGAAGGATCTCGACACACCGATCGTGATCTTCGGCGCCGGCGGTCTCGGGCTGATGGCGCTCTCACTGTTGAAGGCGATGGGCGGCAAGGGTGCGATCGTGGTCGATATCGACGCCAGGAAGCGTGAGGCGGCCGAAGCCGCCGGCGCGCTCGCGACCGTCGACGGCAAGGCGCCCGACGCGCTGGAACAGCTTGTCAAGAAGGCCGGCCAGCCGATCCGTGCCGCGATCGATCTGGTCGGCAACGCCCAGACCTCGCAGCTCGGCTTCGACTGCCTGACCAAGGGCGGCAAGCTCGTGATCGTCGGCCTGTTCGGCGGCGGCGCGCCCTGGGCGCTGCCGCTGATCCCGATCAAGGCGGTCACCATCCAGGGCAGCTATGTCGGCAATCTGCGCGAGACCCAGGAGCTGCTCGACCTCGTGCGGACCAAGAAGATTCCGGCGATCCCGGTCACGCCGATGCCGCTGGCAAAGGCGAACGAGGCGCTGACCAATCTGCAGAAGGGCCAGCTGGTCGGCCGCGCGGTGCTGACGCCGTAGTCTCCCTTCCGTCATTCCGGGGCGCGCGAAGCGTGAACCCGGAATCTCGAGATTCCGGGTTCGATGCTCCGCATCGCCCCGGAATGACTGTTGTGCTCCGGAGAATCTCATGTCGGCCAACAACGCACTCTACATCGCCGTCCTCGGTGGCGATGGCATCGGCCCCGAGGTGATGGCGCCGGCGCTCGACGTGCTGCGCAAGATCGAGGCGTCGGCCGGTCTCAAATTTCGCTTCACCGAGGCGCCGGCCGGCGCGGGCCATTACAAGGAAACCGGCAAGTCGATGCCGGAGAGCACGATCCGGCTGTGCGAGGAGGCCGACGCGATCCTGCTCGGAGCCTGCGGCCTGCCGTCGGTGCGCTACCCCGACAACACCGAGATCGCGCCGCAGATCGAGTTGCGCATGATCTTCGATCTCTACGCCGGCGTGCGGCCCGCGCGGTTGATCCCCGGCGTATCGAGCACGATCGTCGGCGCCGACCAGCGGGGTATCGACCTCGTCGTGATCAGGGAATCGACCGAGGGCCTGTTCGCCTCGATGGGCAAGGGCGTCGTCACCGACAGCGAGGCGCGCGAGACGATGGTGATCACGCGCCACACCTCCGAGCGGCTGTTCGAGTTCTCGTTCCGGCTCGCCGAACGCCGCAAGGCGCGCGGCAAGGTCAATGGCGGGCTGACCTGCGTCGACAAGGCGAACGTGTTCAAGGCGTTCGCATTCTTCCGGAACATCTTCGACGAGACTGCGAGGCGTCATCCCGACGTCAGGGCTGACCACCTCTACATCGATGCGGCCGCGGCTGCGCTGGTGAAGCGTCCGTGGGACTTCGACGTCATGGTGACCGAGAACATGTTCGGCGACATCCTGTCCGATCTCACCGCCGGTCTGATCGGCGGCATGGGCATGGCGCCGTCAGCCGACATCGGCGACCGCTACGCGGTGTTTCAGCCGTGTCATGGCACGGCGCCCGACATCATGGGGCAGGGCAAGGCCAATCCGACCGCGATGATCCTGTCGGCCGCGATGATGCTGGACTGGCTCGCCGACAAGCATGGACTCGAAAGCGCCGCCGAAGCCGGCGAACGGATCGAGCGCGCGGTCGACAAGGTCTACGCCGACGGCATCAAGCCGTTTGAGTTCGGCGGCAGCAACGGCACGACCGATGTCGCGAAGGCGGTATTGGCAGCGCTCTAGCGCGGAAGGGTGAGGGGGCCGAAGCCCCCTCGCTGATGATTAGCGATGGTGTCCGCCGTGATGTCCGCCGCCGTGATGGCCACCATGATGTCCGCCGTGATGAGGGCGGTGCCCGTAATGATGCGGGCGATGTTGGAATTGCGGACGATGATGCCATCCGTGATGGTGCGGTCCGTAGTAGCCGTATGCGCCCGGTCGCCAATAGCAGCGGCCCCAGCGATCGCAGACCTGGCGCACCTTGTCGACATTGGACGTTTCGCCCGCGATGTGACCGGCTTGCGGAAGCCCGTTGGGCATCGCGGATGCCGCGCCGGACATCAACGCTGCGCTTCCAAGCGCGGCGAGTCCAATAACGGCAAGCTTGATATTCATCGAGATCTCCTTGGTTGAAGCCTGAGAACGTCCATGCGGGCCACTTCGTTGCTGCGACAAAAAGGACAGGCTCGTGCACTTGGTTCTGGCGACGCCGGTTCAACTGAGGAAATGCGGGAGTTATGAGGTCGCCTGATGCGCGGGCGACAATTGGCCGCGCGACAGAATAGCGACGCATTGCGCGCGCATGCGCTCCGCGAGATCGGCAGTCGAAGCGCGAGCTGGAAAAGCGCGGCGCGCATGCGCGGCCGCCTGCGCGAAGATCATGCTCACGTGGAGCGGCGGGATCATGACGCGATGCTCGTCGCCGCTTCATGACCGCGCATCCGGCGGGGACTGAAGCTATCCGCCTGGATCACAAAATCTTGAAAGACAGCCGCGCCTCAAGAAAAAGCGCCGCCATCGGCGATGGCAGCGCTTCGACGTCTTCCTGGCCCGACCGGCGTGTGCAGCCGCAGCGGCCGGTGACCGGCCGTTGCGGTGTGGTGGGATCGCGTTCGCGGTGACGCGACCCGATCCGCGCTCAGTCTTCGTTGGCGGCGATCGATTCCATCAGCGACACCAGCTGACGTTGCACCGTCTGATCCTTGATCTTGCTGTAGGCGCGCAGCAACCGGAGGCTGAACGCGCTGTCGAGGAACAGCAGGCTCTCGACTTCGCGGGCCTTATTGTCGCCGTCGTAGAAGAAGGTGACCGGCACATCCAGCGCGGTCGCGATCTGTTGAAGGCGGGCAGCGCCGACACGGTTGACGCCCTTCTCGTACTTTTGAACCTGCTGGAAGCTGACGCCAAGCTTGTCGCCGAGTTCGGCCTGCGAGATCTTTTGCTCGACACGGCGCAGGCGAATCCGCTTGCCCAACTCAATGTCCGGCTTGCCGGCACTGCGCTGCTTCATCTTCTTTGCTGCTGATCTGTTCATTCTTGTGACCCGTCCTTCAAATCGAGAATCCCTGGCCCGGCTGGGTCAGGGACACGTTCATGATGTACCGCGTTAAGCTCGAGTGGATCGCCAGTTCGTCTGAACTACGAAATCCAGGAAGATCGCGGGATGGTATCCAAACGCAAACGCGCAAGGAAACACCCTAGTACCGACTCGGTCGACTACCTGAAGTCGACCGCGCCAAGGTGTCTGTCGACACCCCGCCCTCTACATTTGGCAAAATATTGACCAAACCACAACTAGCGCGAGTTTGATCGACACAGATTTTGCGCACATGCATAATAGGCGTCAATGCACAGCGCCCGTAGTTCTACGGGCCACTATATTGTACGGGCGTCGTTGCACGGATGCAACCCCAGCTAGTGCAGCCTGAGGTCGAGAAGGGGCCGGCGGGTGCTTGACTGAATCATCAGATTTGCAAGAGTTTGACGTAAGTCCAAGTCAGGCTTTCGGAATGTTGCTGGACAATTGCCCAAAAGTTCTCAATCATCTGGAACAAATGTGTGCCTACGACAAGCCGGCGAACTCTGGCGGGAGGGGCCAATGAAGCGAAAGAGGGGAACGCCTCGACTCTACCTCGCGGCTTCGGGAGTTGAAGATATGCCGGTCGCAAACACGGAAGAACGGTTGCTGGCGCTGCTTGCAACGCTGGAGGAATGTCAGGCGTTCCTGACCGACCGGGCGAACACGGAGACGGCACGGCTGTTGTCTCTCGCCATCCTCGAGCTTCGGATGGAGCTCCACAAGGTGACGGATTCCGAGCTGAAGGCCCTCTGTGACATGATCGCTTCGGATGAGCCCGTGCTGGAACAATCGACGGCCCGGCAACTGCCGCCGTATTTGAGGCTGATCAAGTAAGTCAGCGCCCCGCGCCACGCGCGGGACGCCGCTCGGCTTGGGACGCGCGGCTCAGCCCGCGGTCACGTCAACCGCCTCGGCGCCTTCGAGCACGCGACGGGCCTTGTCGCGGTCGAGGTCGCCTTCCCATGCCGCGACCACGACGGTGGCGACGCAGTTGCCGATCAAATTGCCGACTGCGCGCGCCATGCCGATGAACCAGTCGACCGAGAGCACCAGCACGAGGCCAATCGCCGGGATGCTCGGCACGGCGTTGAGCGTCGCCGCCAGGATGACGATCGCCGAGCCGGGCACGCCATGCGCACCTTTCGAGGTGATCAGCGACACGCCGAGCACCAGCATCAGGTCGCCGAACGACAGCGGCGTGTTGGTCGCCTGCGCGATGAACACGACCGCGAGCGTCAGGTAGATCGAGAAGGCATCGAGGTTGAAGGAATAGCCGGTCGGGATCACGAGGCCGACCACCGAATCCTTGACGCCGAAACGCTCCAGCTTGCGCATCACCTGCGGCAGCACCGCGTCGGACGATGCCGTGGCGACCACGATCATCAGCTCCTCGCGCAGGTAGCCGAGGAATTTGAGGATGTTGATGCCGGCGAGTGCCATCACGGCGCCGAGCACGCCGAGCACGAAGATCGCGACCGACACGTAGAACAGCGCGACCAGCGAGAGCAGCTGCTTCAGCGAGCCGACGCCGTATTTGCCGACCGTATAGGCGACGGCGCCGAGCACGCCGATCGGCGCGAAGCGCACGATCAGGCCCGTGGCGCGGAACAGCACGGTCGAGACCGCGTCGATGAAGGAGGAGATTTTCTCGCCCTTCTCGCCGCCGACCAGCGCCAGGCTGACGCCGAAGATGATGGCGAAGAACAAAACCTGCAGCACGTCGTTGCGCGACAGCGCGTCGAACGAGGTGGTCGGAATGATGTTGAGCAGGAAGCTGCCGATGCCTTCGCCCTTCAGCTTCTGCGCGTTGCTGGCATAGTTGCCGAGCGCCTTGGCATCCAGCGTCGAGGTGTCGATGTTCATGCCGTGGCCGGGGCCGAACAGATAGGCGAGCAGCAGGCCGACCACGAGCGCAACCGTCGTCATCGCCTCGAAATAGACCAGCGCCTTGACGCCGACCCGGCCGACCTTCTTGAGGTCGCCGGCACCCGCAATGCCGTGCACGACGACGCAGAACACGATCGGCGCCACGATCATCGAGATCAGCTTCAGGAAGGCATCGCTGAAGATCTTCAACCCGATCGCGAAATCGGGCGCGGCCATGCCGATGACGATGCCGAGCAGCAGCGCGACGAGCACCTGCACGAACAGTGATGTGTAAAGCGGCTTGCGCGCAACTGTCGCTTCCGCTGCGATGGTCGACATGACTTCCCCCTGTTTCTGGCCGGCCGAACCCGCCAATCATAGCAACTTGCGTGCCAAGATGTCGCAGGATCGGCCACTCCTGTCGGGTCAGCCGTCGATTTCGAGAGTGCTGGTCACGGTGTAGACGACGCCGTGGGGCAGGAAATCCACGGTGGCCTCGCCACCTAGCTGGTCGCGGGCGCTGCGCTCGATCAGCCGGGAGCCGAAGCCACGCTGGACCGGCGCGGTGACCTGTGGGCCGCCGGTTTCGGTCCAGATCATGCGCAGCTTCGGTCCGGGGCTCTCGTTGAGGATTTCCCAGTCCAGCGTCACCGTGCCGGTGTCGTTGGACAGTGCGCCATATTTGGCGGCGTTGGTCGCCATCTCATGGAGGATCATTGACAGCACCAAGGCAAGCCGGGGCGACAGCGGCACGCGGGGGCCGAACATCCTGACCCGCTCGGACGTGTTCAAGAGGTAGGGCCGCAGTACGCGGCTGACGACGTCCTGGAAGTCGGAGCCCTGCCATTTGCCGGTGGAGAGCAGATTGTGCGCCTCCGCCAGCGCGCCGAGCCGCCCCTCGAACTTGTCGCGCTCGGTGCGGCTTGCGCTGCGGAAGGTCTGCGTGGCGATCGATTGCAGGATCGCCAGCGTGTTCTTGACGCGGTGGTTGAGCTCTTCGATCAGCAGGTCGTGCAGCATCTCGCCGCGCGCGATCGTGGTTGCCATCCGCACCGCAAAGCCGAGCCCGACCAGCAGCAGGATGCCGCCGATCACGCTGGTGATCGCCAGCGAGCGCCACAGCGGCGCCACCAGCGAGTTCTCGGCGATCCCCGCGGCGACGGTCCAGCCGGTGACGCGCGACCGGGTGAAACCGGTGATCAGCGCCACGCCCTCCAGCGACACGGTCGGCAGCGTCGCCTCGCCGCGGCGGAACATCTCGGCAAACAGCGATGGCGAGGCGCGCTGGCCGATGGTCGCCTGCGGATTTGGCACCCGCGCGAGGTTGACGCCGTCGCTGTCGAAGATCGAGATGGTCCAGTCCTGGTTGAGGCGCTGCTTCTCGATGATGGCCTGGAACACCTCGATCGGCGGGCTGAAGGAGATGTCGTAGAGCACCTCACCGTCGCGCATCACCGGTACCTCGACGGTGATGATCAGCCGCTGCTTCACCGCGCCGAAGAACAGGTTGGAGTATTGCGGCTGCCGCGTCGCGAACACCTTCTCGAGGATCTCGAGATTGTTGCGCGGCGGCAGGCTCGCGGTGTCCGGCGTCAGCGAGGAGAACACCTGGCGTCCGGCGCGGTCTGCCACCAGCACCACGCCTTCCTTGCCGTACTGGTCGATGAAACCGACCGCGACGCGGCGGAAGTTGTCGAAGTCGCTGTTGCGCAGCGAGTTGGTCAGGGCCAGCACCTGCAGCCCGCCGGTCATGCGCTGCATTTCCGCATCGAGCAGCAGACGGATGCTGCGCGCCGTCTCCAGCACGCGCTGCGTGGCCGCCTGACGATCCCGCTGATAATTGTGGAAGACGATCCCGACCGCGAAGATGATCAGCGGCAACATCGTTCCCGCGACCAGAAGCGCGAGACGGACTGGCAATGTCAGTTTCGGCACGAAGTCCCCGGGTCGGTGCCCATTCGCTGCGAGCTTAGGGGAGGCGGGAAAAATTCGCCAAAGGAAATAGTTTTATATCAGAAAGGTTCCGCGGCGCCCAAAGCATGATCCGGAAAAGTGTGAAGCGGTTTTCCGAAAGGATCATGCTCGAACGAGGAGTGTGCGCCGCGCAATAACGTCGTGTCAGAGATTGCTCTCGGTGATCGCGGCGTAGACCATGGTGCGCAGCTCGCGCCGCAGCGGATAGGCGCTCGACGGCAGCACCTGGGTCATGAAGATCGTGATCAGCTCCTCGGCCGGGTCGATGAAGAACGACGTCGTCGCGGCGCCGCCCCAGTTGAATTCGCCTGGACTGCCGGCGATCAGCGTCTGCGACGGGTGCATGGTGACGGCGAAGCCGAGGCCGAAGCCGATGCCGCTATAGGCGGCTTCGGCGAACATCGAGCGCGACATCGCCGGCAGGTCGACGCCGCCGGGCAGATGGTTCGAGGTCATCAGCTTCAGCGTCTTCGGGCCGAGCAGCCTGACGCCGCCGAGCTCGCCGCCATTGAGCAGCGTCCGGCAGAAGGTCAGGTAGTCGGCCGCGGTCGAGCACAGTCCGCCGCCGCCCGAGATCAGCGAAGGCGGCGCCAGGAACGAGCTGGTGGTCGGATCGTCCTGCAGCGTCAGTGTGCCCTTGCGCTCGGCGGCGAGCGGGTTGAAGCCGCCCTGCGGATCGGCGGAATAGCAGGCGGCAAACCGATGCGCCTTGTCGGCCGGCACGAAGAAATCCGTGTCGTTCATGCCGAGCGGCTTGAAGATGCGCTCCTTCAGGAATTGCTCGAACGGCTGGCCGGAGATCTTGCCGACGAGATAACCGAGCACGTCGGTCGAGACCGAGTAGTTCCAGGCTTCGCCCGGCGAGAACTCCAGCGGGATCTTCGCCAGGTCCTCGATCATGCCGTCGAGCGTGCCGGCCTTGATGACCTCGCCGATCTTCTTCTCGCGATAGGCCGCGTCGACATTGGAGCGCTGCTGGAAGCCGTAAGTGAGGCCCGAGGTGTGGCGCAAGAGGTCGACGATCTGCATCGGCCGCGTCGGTGGGCGGGTCAGGAAGGCGGGCGCGGTGCCGGCGACGAATACGCCGAGGTTCTTCCATTCCGGAATATATTTCGCGACCGGCTCGTCGAGCGCGACCTTGCCTTCCTCGACCAGCATCATGAAGGCGACTGATGTGATCGGCTTGGTCATCGAATAGATGCGGAAGATGGTGTCGTCCTTGACCGGCGCCTTGCGCTCGAGATCGGCAAAGCCCTGGACCGTGGAATGCACGATCTTGCCGCGGCGATAGATCAGGACCTGCGTGCCGGGAAAACGGCCGGCATCGATGTAGCGGCTCTTCAGATGCGCTTCGAGACGGTTGAGGGCAGTGGTCGACATTCCCGCGGATTCGGGCGAGGCAGGCGTGGGGGCTAGCATCAGGCGTTTCTCCGGCTTGCAAGGCAGCCTTGATAGCCGAAAAGTGTCTGCTGCACCAATCCGCTGCCGCTTACCGGCCTTGAGCTGGTGGTGTACCGTCGCCCCTGCAATCGCGCCCCCCAAGGGGCCCAAAGTATCTGCCAAGGTATCCGTCAAGGGAAACGCCGAGATGACCCAGTTCAACGAAACCGAGCTCACCGCCGCCGTCATCCGCAGCTTCGACCAGACACCCGATCCACGGGCCAAGTTCCTGCTGCAGGAATTGGTGAAGTCGCTGCACGATTATGTGCGCAGGACCGATCTCACCTTCGAGGAATGGGACCAGGCGATCGGCTTCCTGACCCGCACCGGGCAGAAGTGCACCGACATTCGCCAGGAGTTCATCCTGTTGTCCGACGTGCTCGGCGTGTCGATGCTCGTCGATGCGGTCAACCATCGCGATCGCGATGGCGCGACCGAGACCACCGTGCTCGGCCCGTTCTATGTCGGCGAGCACAAGGTGACGCCGCACGGCACCGACATCTCGGCAAGCCTGCCGGGCGAGCGCATGTTCGTGCAGAGCCGCGTCACCGACCTCGGCGGCAAGCCGCTGGCCAATGTGCCGGTCGATATCTGGCACGCGGACGATGACGGATTCTATGACTCGCAGAAGCCGAGCTATGCCACCGAAGGTCCGTCGTCGCGGGCGCGCTTCATCACCGATGCCGACGGCCGCTTCTTCTTCCGCACTATCGTGCCGTGCAGCTATCCGATCCCGACCGACGGCCCGGTGGGGCAGATGATCACGCAGACCAACCGTCACCCGATGCGGCCGGCGCATGTGCACTTCCTGGTCAACGCCAAGGGCTACGAGCCGCTGATCACGCATGTCTTCGTCGAGGGCGACAAGTACATCGATTCCGACGTCGTGTTCGGCGTGAAGGATGAATTGATCGCCAAGGTCGAGCGCCGCACCGATCCTGTCATGCCCGATGGCCAGCGTTCGGATGGGCCGTGGAGCCTGATGACCTACGAATTCCATGTGAAGCCCGGCGGCGGAATGGCGCCCGCGCCGCTCGGCGCCAAGGTCACCGAAGACGCCTGATCGGTTTCCGAACGCTTCTGCCCAATTCTTGTGCGCCGCACAAGGATTGGGCGAATCGCAAGTTTTGGCAGCGCGCGGAAAATTCGCGCGGGCTGCGACATGTTACGCAAGGCTTTGCATCAAAATCGATTTTTGCACTGCGGTAGATTGGCACAAGGCTTGAATCATCATTAGCCGACGCCATTGAAGCCGTCCCTCGAGGCTACCCCATCGGATTTCTGACGCCGCCAGACTGGGGCCTTCCCGGTGCACGCCTTTTTGCGCCCTGCGCGCGTCGCCATCCGGAGGACGGCGCTCGACGCACTGACGCAACACCGCAACGCAACGACGCAAAGGACGACCGATGACCAAGCCCACCGACAAGCCGCCAAGCCGCGGCCTCAGCCGCCGTCAGCTCCTGAAGGCAACCAGCGGCGCCGCCGCGCTGCTCGCCGCGGCCAAGCTCAACTTTCCCGCAGGCGCGTTCGCGCAGGGCGCCGGTCCCGAGGTGAAGGGCGCCAAGCTCGGCTTCATTGCGCTGACCGATGCCTCGCCGCTGTTCGTCGCCAAGGAGAAGGGCATCTTCGCCAAATACGGCATGCCCGATGTCGAGGTGCAGAAGCAGGCCTCGTGGGGCACCACGCGCGACAACCTCGTGCTCGGCTCCGAGGGCAACGGTATCGACGGCGCGCATATCCTGACCCCGATGCCGTATCTGATCTCGGCCGGCAAGGTAACGCAGAACAATCAGCCGACGCCGATGTACATCATGGCGCGGCTCAATTTGAACGGCCAGTGCATCTCGGTCGCCAAGGAATATGCCGATCTCAAGGTCGGCATCGACACCGCGCCGTTCAAGGCGGCGCTGGAGAAGAAGAAGGCCTCCGGCAAGGCGGTGAAGGCCGCGATGACTTTCCCGGGCGGCACGCATGATCTGTGGATCCGCTACTGGCTCGCCGCTGGCGGCATCGATCCCGACAAGGACATCGAGACCATCGTGGTGCCGCCGCCGCAGATGGTGGCCAACATGAAGGTCGGCACGATGGACTGCTTCTGCGTCTGCGAGCCGTGGAATCTGCAACTGATACATCAGGAGATCGGCTATACCGCGATCACGACCGGCGAGCTCTGGGACAAGCATCCGGAGAAATCGTTCGGCCTGCGCGCCGCCTGGGTCGACAAGAACCCGAAGGCCGCGAAGGCGCTGCTGATGGCTGTCATGGAAGCCCAGCAGTGGTGCGAGAAGGCGGAGAACCGCGCGGAGACCGCGGCGATCTGCGCCAAGCGGCAGTGGATCAACTGCCCGGTCGAGGACATCACCGACCGCATGAAGGGCAAGTTCGACTACGGCACCGGCCGCGTGATCGAGAATTCGCCGCAGCAGATGCGGTTCTGGAGCGACAACGCCTCCTATCCCTATCAGAGCCACGACCTCTGGTTCCTCACGGAAGACATCCGTTGGGGCAAGTACGAGGCAGGCTTCGACACCAAGGCGCTGATCGCCAAGGTGAACCGCGAGGATCTCTGGAAAGAGGCCGCCAAGGAGCTTGGCGTGTCGGACATTCCGGCCTCGACCTCGCGCGGCAAGGAGACCTTCTTCGACGGCAAGGTGTTCGATCCCGCCGATCCCGCGGCCTATCTGAAGTCGTTGTCCATCAAGCGTGTTGACGTCTGATTTGAGCGAGCCGCGCGAGCAGTGCGGCTCTCCTTTTTTTGACCATGGAGATTTTCGTTCAATGTCGATGCCTGCCATGAAGACCGAAGTGTCGGCGGTCGCGATCCCGACGGCCGCTGCCGCCGCGCCGGTCGTGACCATGACGCCGAAGCGCGCGCCGCGCGCCGAGATCTGCGCCAGGATGGCGAAGGAGACCGCGGCGCGCGTGGTGCCGCCGCTGATCGTGGTCGCGCTGCTGCTGGTGGTGTGGGAGCTGATCTGCCGGCGCGCCGGCTCCAGCCTGCCGCCGCCGTCGAAAGTGTTCAAAGATACCAAGGAGCTGATCCTCGATCCGTTCTTCGACAATGGCGGCATCGACAAGGGCCTGTTCTGGCATCTCTCCGCCAGCCTGCAGCGCGTCGCCTACGGCTATTCGCTGGCGGCGATTGCGGGCATCGCGCTCGGCACGCTGGTCGGACAGTCGGTCTGGGCGATGCGCGGGCTCGATCCGCTGTTCCAGGTGCTGCGTACCATCCCGCCGCTCGCCTGGCTGCCGCTGTCGCTGGCCGCATTCCGCGATGGCCAGCCCTCGGCGATCTTCGTGATCTTCATCACCTCGGTGTGGCCGATCATCATCAACACCGCGGTCGGCATCCGCAACATCCCGCAGGACTACCGCAACGTCGCGGCGGTCGTGCAGCTCAATCCGCTGGAGTTCTTCACCAAGATCATGATCCCGGCGGCCGCGCCCTACATGTTCACCGGCCTGCGCATCGGCATCGGCCTGTCCTGGCTCGCGATCGTCGCCGCGGAAATGCTGATCGGCGGCGTCGGCATCGGCTTCTTCATCTGGGATGCGTGGAATTCCTCGCATATCAGCGAAATCATCCTGGCGCTGTTCTATGTCGGCATCATCGGCTTCGTGCTCGACCGGCTCATTGCGGGCCTCGGCAAAGTGGTGACCCGCGGCACGGCGGCGAACTGAGGAGGAAGTCATGCAGGCCTATCTGAAGCTCGATCACATCGACAAGACCTTCACCCGCGGCAACGCCACCACGGAGGTGCTGAAGGACATCAACCTGACGATCGAGAAGGGCGAATACGTCTCGATCATCGGTCACTCCGGCTGCGGCAAGTCGACCCTGCTCAACATCGTCGCCGGCCTCACCGGCGCCACCAATGGCGGCGTGCTGCTGGAGAACCGCGAGGTCAATTCGCCGGGGCCGGATCGGGCCGTGGTGTTCCAGAACCACAGCCTGCTGCCGTGGCTCACCGTCTACGAGAACGTCAAGCTCGGCGTCGACAAGGTGTTTGCAAGGACCAAGAGCAAGGCCGAGCGCGACGCCTGGGTTATGCACAATCTCAGCCTGGTGCAAATGGCGCATGCCAAGGATAAGCGGCCGAGCGAGATCTCGGGCGGCATGAAGCAGCGCGTCGGCATCGCGCGTGCGCTCGCGATGGAGCCGAAGGTGCTGCTGCTGGACGAGCCGTTCGGCGCGCTCGACGCGCTGACCCGCGCGCATCTGCAGGATTCGGTGATGGCGCTGCACCAGAAGCTCGGCAACACCATCCTGATGATCACCCACGACGTCGACGAGGCGGTGCTGCTGTCGGACCGCATCGTGATGATGACCAACGGTCCGAGCGCGCGGATCGGCGAGGTGCTCGAAGTGCCCTTGGCGCGGCCGCGCAAGCGGCTCGAGCTCGCGACCAACCAGAGCTACCTGAAGTGCCGGCAGCGCGTGCTCGAATTCCTCTATGAGCGCCACAGCTTCGTCGAGGCGGCGTGATGATCACGTCGACGGCAAGCGTTTCCGCTTTGAACCGAAGCGCCGGCTTCGGTTACCGATGCTCGCGTTTTGAAAAATCGCTTCAGAGCTTATTTCATGACCGAGGAGAATTGAGATGAATCCGACCCAAATCAAGCTGGTTCAGGACAGCTTTGGCAAGGTCGCGCCGATCTCGGAGCAGGCCGCGGTCATTTTCTACGATCGCTTGTTCGAAGTCGCGCCCGCCGTGAAGGCGATGTTTCCGGTCGACATGAAGGAGCAGCGCAAGAAATTGATGACGACGCTTGCCGTCGTCGTGAATGGGCTGAGCAATCTCGACACGATCCTGCCGGCCGCGAGTGCGCTGGCCAAGCGGCATGTCAGCTACGGCGCCAAGCCCGAGCATTATCCGGTGGTCGGCGGCGCGTTGTTGTGGACGCTGGAGAAGGGGCTCGGCGAAGCCTGGACACCTGACGTCGCCGCCGCGTGGACCGCGGCGTACGGCACGCTGTCCGGCTACATGATCTCGGAAGCCTATGGCCCGGCGCAGCCGGCCGAATAGGAAAACGTCGTAAGCACAGGACGGCTGTCCAACCGTCATTGCGAGGAACGAAGTGACGAAGCAATCCATCTTGCCACGCATGGAGGTATGGATTGCTTCGCTTCGCTCGCAATGACGTGGTGGGCTTTGGGGTATTCGACGGCGCCAGCAATCTTCTCTATGGTTCGCCCCGTTCCGCCAACGGGTGAACCAACAATGATGTTCCTGGAAACGCCGCCGAAACTGATCGCGACTGAAATCTTCTCCGCCGTGCCGGCGGAATTCCGCCGCAGGGTGGCGAGCGAATGGGCCGACGCCAACCGCCCGGGCGCGGTGACCGACTGCTTCATCGAGGGACCGTCGTTCGATGCCGACGGCAATCTCTACATCGTCGACATTCCGTTTGGCCGCATCTTCAGGATCGCGCCGGACAAGTCGTGTTCGCAGGTTGCCGAGTATGACGGCTGGCCGAACGGGCTGAAGATCGATGCGATGGGCCGCATCCTGATCGCCGATTATCGGCACGGCTTGATGGAGCTCGACGCCAGGTCCGGCGAGGTCACGCCGCTGCTGCGCTCGCGCAACTCGGAATCGTTCCGCGGCTGCAACGACCTGCACATCGCCTCGAACGGCGACATCTATTTCACCGATCAGGGCCAGACCGGGCTGCACGATCCGACCGGCCGCGTCTATCGGCTGCGGGTGAACGGAGCGCTCGACTGCCTGATCGACACCGGCATCAGCCCGAACGGCCTGGTGCTCGATCCGCACGAGGCGGTGCTGTTCGTCGCGATGACGCGCGACAATGCGGTCTGGCGCGCGCCGTTCATGAAGGACGGCAGCGTCTCCAAGGTCGGCCGCTTCTGCTCGCTATTCGGCCCGAGTGGACCCGACGGCATGACGATGGACGTCGCCGGTCGGCTGTTCGTCGCGCACGCCTCGCTCGGCCATGTCTTCGTGTTTGCGCCGAACGGCGAGTGCATCGCGCGGATCAAGTCCTGCGCCGGGCCGAGCTGCACCAATGTCGCCATCGGCGGCGCCGACCGCGACCGCCTCTACATCACGGAATCGGTGACTGGCTCGGTGCTGGTCGCCGACATCAGCGGGCTCGGCTAGCTATCTTCCTGACTGGCGACCATCGTCATCGCACCTGGCGCAAGTCCCGAAGGATCGACGGCCATCAGGTCGGCCGTTGCCGGGGTCTGGCTGATCAGCGGTCCGAATGCAGCTTCTCAAGAAACTCCTTCACCCCGCTGACGGCGCCGGTGTTGGAGGCGACATAGCCGGGAAGGGCGCCCACCGCCTTGTGGAACTCGCTGCTCTTCATGATGTCGAGCACGCGCTGCATCGGCTCGGTCTCGAGGAAGGCGCGCTTGCAGACGAAGAAATAATCTTCCGTGAGCAGGCGGATGAAATCGAGCCCGAACTGCCGCGCCGCGGCCTCGACGCCAAAACTCGCATCCGCCATGCCGCTCGCGACATAGGCGGCGACCGCCGCATGGGTGAATTCCATATGCTGGGCGCCGTTGATCCGCCCTTCCGGGATCTTATGCAGCCTCAGCAATTGATCGAATAGCAGCCGCGTGCCGGAATCGTGGTCGCGGTTGACGAAACGGGCCTTGCGCTCGACGAGGTCCTTCAGCGTCGTGATCTTCAGCGGGTTGCCGCGCTTGACCATCAGGCCCATCTCCCGGGTCACGAAATTGATGACGCGGTCCTCGCGCGGATCGAGCCATTCGCGGCAGGCCTTGATGCCCTGCGCGCGCAATTCGCCGCGCGGCAGGTGCACGCCGGAGAGATCGCAGGCGCCCTGCGCCAGCGAGACCAGCGAGTTCTGGTTGCTGACATAGCGCAGATCGACGCCGACGCCGCCCGCGCGATCAAGGAATTCGCGCAGCTTGGACACGGCAAAGCCGTGGCTGGCATGGACCCGGATCACCGACGGTCGCTGCGCGAGAAATGGCTTGATCTCGGTGACCAGTTCCTGCGCGAGGTTCTCGAGCTGCAGCCCGAGCCGCGCCTGCATGCGCTCGCCGGCCCACACCAGCTTCTCGCCGAATGGCGTCAGCTTCGAGCCCTTGCCGCGATGCGTCTCCACCAGCGGCACGCCGAAGAACTCGGTCCATTGCTCGATCAGGTTCCAGACATGGCGATACGACAGCTGCGCGTCGCTGGCGGCGCTGGTGATCTTTCCGGTCTTCCGGATCTCGTTGAGGATGCCGAGCATCACGACCGGTGTCTGCGGGCTGTCCTCTTTCCGAAAGCGCCAGACGGTCTCGATCTCGATCTGCAGCATCGTGGTCACCACTTATGAAATTGACTTCATATCCTTGGCATGCCCATAGGCACAAGATATCATATTTACTACAGATCAAAGCCTCCTAGGTTGAGTGACAACACCAGGAGGAAATATGATGTCCGTTGCATATGACTATGAGCCTGACGCCCGCCGCGCCCCGACCATCAGGGACGAACTGCTGCTGATCGACGGCGCCCGCGTCCGTTCGTTGTCCGGAAATACCTTCAAGTCGCTCAATCCCGCCACCGAGCAGGTGATCGCTACGATTGCCGAAGGCAATGAGGCGGATGTCGACCGTGCCGTGGCGGCTGCCCGCCGCGCCTTCGAGGGGCCGTGGCGCACCATGCGCGCGGCCGAACGTGGCCACATTCTGCTCCGATGGGCTGAGCTGCTGAAGCAGCATGCCGACGAGATTGTCGCGCTCGAAAGCCTCGATGCCGGCAAGCCGATTGCGGGTGTGCTGCGCCAGGATTTTCCGGCCGCCATCGACACGCTGACCTACTACGCCGGCTGGGCCGACAAGATCAGCGGCGATGTGGTCACGGCGCGCGACGACGCGCTGACCTATACGGTGCGCGAGCCGGTCGGCGTGGTCGCCGCGATCGTGCCGTGGAATTTCCCGCTGATGATCGGCATGTGGAAGCTCGCGCCGGCGCTCGCCTGCGGCTGCACGGTGGTGATGAAGCCGGCCGAGCTGACCTCGTTGTCGGCGCTCAGGATCGGCGAGCTCGCGCTCGAGGCCGGTTTGCCGAAGGGCGTGCTCAACATCGTGACCGGGCCCGGTCGCGTCGTCGGCGACGCGCTGGTCAATCATCCCGATGTCGACAAGGTGACGTTCACCGGCTCGCCCGGCGTCGGCCGCGGCATCATGAAGGGCGCCGCCGGCAACTTCAAACGGGTCTCGCTCGAGCTCGGCGGCAAGTCCGCCAATGTGATCTTCGACGATGCCAATCTCGAAGCCGCTGCCAAGGCCGCGGCTGCCGGCATCTTCTTCAACGCCGGGCAGGTCTGCTCGGCCGGCTCGCGCGTGCTGGTGCAGGAGAACGCCTATGACGAGGTGGTCGAGCGTCTGGTCGACCGTGCGGAAGCGTTGCGGATCGGCGATCCCGCCGATCGCGCCACCGCGCTCGGGCCAGTCATCTCCGAGAAGCAGATGCGCTCGATCCTCGATTATGTCGAGATCGGCAAGCATGAGGGCGCGCTGCTGGCCACCGGCGGTGCGCGGGTCGGTGACCTCGGCTATTTCATCAGCCCCGCGGTGTTCGCCAACGTTGCGCACGAGATGCGCATCTCGCAGGAGGAGATTTTTGGCCCCGTCGTCAGCGTGATCAAGTTCAAGGACGAGGCCGATGCGCTGCGCATCGCCAACGGCACCGCCTACAGCCTCGCTGCCGGCGTCTGGAGCGCGGATATGGGCCGCGTGCAGCGCTTCGCCAAAAAGGCCCGCGCCGGCACGGTGTGGATCAATACCTATGGCTACACCGACGTGCGGTTGCCGTGGGGCGGTGAGCGTGACTCCGGCCTCGGCCGCGAGCACGGCACCGCCGCGCTCGATAACTTTACCGAGCCGAAGGCGGTGTGGATGAACCTCAACGCTTGATGCGCGTCGACAGACGCGAGAGCGCGCGTCACAATACAGCTGTCGTCCCGGCGAAGGCCGGGACCCATAACCACGAACATCTGTTGTTGCACAACGGGTGGAATGACGAGTCCCGCCAACGACGACTGCTGCAGAGTATGGGTCCCGGCCTTCGCCGGGACGACGATGTGGAGATATCGCCGGGATGACGATGTGGAGACATGGTCGTCGGTATGCTTTATCGTCCTGCGCGGAGCCACAAGGGAACTACGCAGAACGAGGCGATCGTGCAGACGAAAAAATTCGGCGACAACGGCCCGCAGGTCTCGGTGATCGGGCAGGGCACCTGGTATCTCGATCGCGGTGACCGCAAGGCGGCCGTCGCTGCGCTGAAGCGCGGCATCGATGCCGGCATGACGCATATCGACACCGCCGAGATGTATGGCGACGCCGAGCTCGTGATCGCGGATGCGATGTCCGGCCGGCGCGACGAACTGTTCCTGGTCTCGAAGGTCCTGCCGAGCAACGCCTCGCGGCGCGGCACTATCACCGCCTGCGAGCGCTCGCTGAAGCGGCTGAAGACCGATCGCCTCGATTGCTATCTGTTGCACTGGCGCGGAACCACTCCGCTTGCCGAGACGGTCGCGGCGTTCGACGAATTGATCGCGGCGGGCAAGGTCCGGTCCTGGGGCGTCAGTAATTTCGACACCGAGGATCTCGACGAACTGCTCGATGTCGCGGGTGAAGGCAAGATTGCCTGCAACCAGGTGCTCTACCATCTGCAGGAGCGCGCCATCGAGCACGCCGTGATCCCGTGGTGCGAGCAGCACGGCGTCGCCGTCGTCGCCTATTCGCCGTTCGGTCACAATGATTTTCCTTCGTCGTCGAGCAGGGCCGGCACGCTGCTGCAATCGATCGCGCAGGCGCACAAGGCAACGCCGCGCCAGGTGGCGCTAAGTTTCCTCACGCGGCTGCCGTCGGTGCTCGCGATTCCGAAGGCGTCGAACGCGGAACACGCGGCGGAGAATGCGGCGGCAGGAACTCTGAAGCTCAGCGGCGATGAACTCGCCGCGCTCGATGCCGCGTTCCCGCGCGGGCCGAAGCCGCGCTCGCTGCCGATGCTCTGAGGGCGTTCCGCTCCACACAGTTCTTAACAAACTGTTGCAGTTGCGGCGGCACACGGCCTGCGGCGGGCGGTCGCGCGCGCTGGCGCATATCGGAGTCCCGTTTTCGGGCATTGTTCTCGCGGCGGAATTGGCGTTTTGTACGAGGAGCAGATTCCCTTTATTTGCCTTCGAGATTGCCGTGACACCGCCCCCCGCAGCCGTGGCCGCCAGGCTGGACAGCGTTCCCCTTTCATTGCCCGCAAAGACCGCGCCCGCAGCGACAAGCAAGGCGCCCGCCCGCACCGACCGGCCGTTCAAGGGCATCGCGCTGATCCTGCTGTCGACCGTGTTCCTGGGCACCTCCGACGTCACGGCAAAATATCTCTCCTCCACGCTGCCCTCGATCGAGATCGCCTGGATCCGCTTCCTGGTGTTTGCGATGATCATGACGCCGGCGATGCTGCCAGGCTCGCCGCTGTTCGCGCTGCGCAGCAGCCGTCCCGGCCTGCACGTGCTGCGCGGCGCCGCGCTGCTTGGCTCCTCGCTGATCTTCATCACGGGGCTCGGCTTCCTGCCGATCGCCGAAGCCTCCGCCACCAGCTTCGTCTCGCCGCTGTTCGTCACCGCGCTGTCGATCGCTTTCCTCGGTGAGAGGGTCGGCATGCGACGCTGGATCGCGACCGCGGTCGGCCTCGCCGGCGTGTTCATCATCCTGCGGCCGGGCACCAGTGCCTTCCATCCCGCCGCGATCTTTCCGATCGTCTCGGCGCTGGCGTGGGCGGCTACGTTGATCCTGACGCGTATGATGAGCGGCAGCGAGCGCCCGATCACCGTGATGACCTATTCGTCGATCGTCGGCGTCGCCATCGTCAGCGCGCTGGTGCCGTTCGTCTGGGTCACGCCGAGCTGGCACGACATCATGTTCGGCATCCTGATCGGCGTTGCGTCCACCGTCGGACAGTGGATCGTGGTGCTGGCGTTCCGCTATGGCGATGCCTCGGTGCTCGCGCCGTTCTCCTACACGCAGCTGCTGTGGGTCAGCATCCTCGGCTTCATGATCTTCGGCGAAGTGCCCGACCGTTGGACCATTCTCGGCGCCGGCTTCATCGTCGCCTCAGGCCTCTACACCGCGCATCGCGAGCGCGTCCGACGGTCGCAGCTGCTGACCGTGGCCAGCGAGCCGTCGCCGAACGCCTGAGCGTCCGGACGAAATCGTGCGTCGGTTGCGAAGCCGGCTTCAACTAGCGTTGCGCGGGTACAACAGTCGGGCCGAAATCTTTGATCTCGGATCGCTGAATCACCGGATTTCGGAAACGATCGGCAACCTCACACTTCGCCGCGTGCTAACCCTAGCCCCAAGAGCGCCGCAGAGCGTTTGGGGGTCGGGTAAGTGCATTTTGGTTCGTTCTTTTTCCTGTCAGGCGGTCGGTCGTCTCGCGCTGCGATGGCCTTGGCACTCTGCGCCCTGACCAGCGCAATCGAGTTGCCGACCGGCTCGGCACAAGCGCAAAGCTACACCTGGGGCGGCACGGGCAGCTCGACGAGCACCGATGTCTACGAACTCCCGAGCAACTGGTCGACCACGTCGGCCGGCGCGCCGCCGATCCTCCCGAACCAGTCAGCCATTTTCGATTCATCGGGATCGGCGACGGTCACCATCGGGCCCGGCTTGATGCTGCCGGGGTCCTGGAGCTTCACCGCCAATTCGCAATCCTACACGATCAATGGCAACCCGGTTGGCTTCAGCCTGTCCGGGCCGACCGGCGGCCTGATCAACCAGGCCAACAACGGCCAGACCATCACGATCAACGCCAACCTCACCGACGGCATTGGCGGTCCGGCGATGGTGCAGCAGCTCGGCAACAGCACGCTGGTGCTCGCGGGCACCAATGCCTATTCCGGCGGCACGCTGATCTCCGCCGGAACCGTGCAGGTGACGAATGCGGATTCGGTCGGCACCGGCACCATCACGCTCAATGGCGGCACGTTCCAGATGCAGTCGCCGACGGTCTCGAGCGTCGCCTTCGCCAACAACATCGCGGTCAATGCGGCCGGCGGCACGGTCGATGCGAACGGCGCCCAGGTCAATCTCCAGGGCGTGATCGCCGACGGCGTCGGCGCCGGGGTTCTGCGCCTGATCGACTCGTCCGCGTCCGGATTCTCCAATGTGCAGCTCTCCGGCGCCAACACCTATTCCGGCGGCACGCTGGTGGTCGATACGACCGTTGTCGTCAGCAACAACAGTTCGGTCGGGTCAGGCACCGTCACGCTCGACAATGCCTCGTTTCAGGCCGACGGCCTCAGCAACCTGACCTTCGCCAACAACTTCAAGATCAATACGTCGGCCATCGGCAGCGCGATCGATGCCAATGGCGTCACGCTCACGATCGCCGGCAACATCGCCGACGGCAACGGCCCCGGCAAGCTGACCGTGCTGGATAATTCAGGCGGCCTCGGCCGCGTGGTGCTGCTCGGCACCAACACCTACACCGGCGGCACCACGATCTGCGATTGCGCGACATTGCAACTCGGCGACGCCAGCCACACCGCTTCGATCGTCGGCGAGGTCGCCGTCGACGGCAAGTTCGACATCGTGAATGCCAACACCGCGGGCATCACCAAGATCGTCAACGACGGCTTCAACGGGATCGCCACCACGACGTTCTACAATTCCACCACGGCGTCGACGGCGACGATCGTCAACCAGAATTTCGGCATCACGGAGTTTCGCGACAGCAGCACCGCTGGCAATGCCACCGTGAGCAACACCGATGGTGCGCTCACAGTGTTCCGCGACACCAGTTCTGCCGGCAACGCCAGGTTCACCAACACCAACGGCGGCACTGTGGTGTTCGGCGACGCGTTTGGTCCTCCCGGCGGCTCCGACACCAGCACGGCCGCCAAGGCCGTGATCGACAACTCCAACGGCGGCGCCGCGGTGTTTCTGGGCCACACCAATGCAGGGCAGGCCACCATCACCAACGGCACCAATGGCGGCTCGACGCAGTTTTTCGAGTCCTCATCTGCGGCTTCGGCAACCATCGTTACGCTCGCGGGCGGTCAGGTCGCCTTTTTTCAGAACAGCACGGCGGCGAACGCCAGTTTCGACAACAGCGGCGTGCTCTATTTCGGATCTGTCGGTATCAACCCGGTGGAGGCGCCGACCGCGGCCAACGCGACGATCGTCAATCGGGCTGGCGGCGTTCTCCAGTTCGATGCCTATGCCACCGCGGGCAATGCGATTATCGACAACCAGGCCGGCAGCCAACACATCTTCACGGCGTTCGCTACCGCGGGCGACGCCACCATTACCACTGAAGCCGGCAGTACCATTAAGTTCTTCAACAACGCGACCGGCGGCAACGCACAGTTCATCACCAACGGCACCGGACTGGTCGATTTCTCGCTCAGCACGGGGCTGAACAGCGACGGGCGCATCACCGCGGGTTCGATCGCAGGCTCCGGCTTCTATTATATCGGCTCAGGCAACACCCTCGCCGTTGGCAGCAATAATCTCTCGACGACGCTCAGCGGCGTGCTTGCCGACTTCGATCCGTTGAACCCATTCCATATCTGTGGCTGTTTCGGCGGCGGTCGCACCGGTCCGGCGAATTTTGAAAAGACCGGCAGCGGCACGCTGACCCTGTCGGGCACCAATACCTACACCGGCACCACCGTCGTCAATGGCGGCATGCTGCAGGTCGACGGCTCGATCGCCTCGTCGAGCCTCACCACGGTGAATGCCGGCGGCGCGCTCTCCGGCATCGGCACCGTCGGCAACACGACGATTGCAAGCGGCGGCATCCTGATGCCCGGCAACGCGACACCAGGCACATCCCTGAACGTGGCGGGCAACCTCGCCTTCCAGTCGGGGGCACTGTACCTCGTCGGGCTCAATTCGACGGCGTCCACCTTGGCCAAGGTCAGCGGCAGTGCGACGCTGGCCGGATCGGTCGGCGTCAGCGTCGCCGCCGGCAGTACGATTGCCAAGCAATACACCATCCTGTCGGCGGCCGGCGGCCGCAACGGCACGTTCGCCGGTATCGATTCAACCGGGCTGCCGTCGAACCTCGTCGCGACGCTCGGCTATGACGCGAGCAACACCTATCTGAACTTCACGCTCGATTACGGCGCGAAGTCGAAGCTGAACGTCAATCAGCAGAACGTCGCCGCCACACTGCAGAACTTCTTCAACGCCAATGGCGGTATCAACGCGGTGTTCGCCGGGCTGTCGCCGGCCGGCTTGACGCAGGCCTCGGGCGAGGGCGCGACCGGTTCGCAGCAGGCGACGTTCAACGCGATGGGCCTGTTCCTCGGTCTGCTGACCGATCCGTTCGTCGCCGGGCGCGATGGTGGGTTTGGCGGCGGCGCGGGGGCGACGCCGTTCGCCGAGAAGAGCATGCCGCTCGCCTATGCGGCGCGCCAGAGCGAGCCGCGCGATGCGCTGGCCGCGATCTATACCAAGGCGCCGCCGCGGCTGATCGATTTCGAGCAGCGCTGGAGCGTATGGGCGGCGGGCTATGGCGGCTCGCAGACCACCAGCGGCAATGCGGTGCTGGGCTCGAACAACACCAGCAGCAGCCTCTATGGCACCGCGGTTGGCGCCGACTACCGCTTCTCGCCGAACACCATTGCCGGCTTTGCGCTCGCCGGCGGCGCGAGCAGCTTCAGCGTCAACGGTCTCGGCTGGGGCCGCTCTGATCTGTTCCAGGCCGGTGCGTTCGTTCGCCACAGCGTCGGCGCGGCGTACTTGAGCGCGGCGCTCGCCTATGGCTGGCAGGATGTCACCACCGATCGCATCGTCGCCGCGGCCGGCGCCGATCATCTGCGCGCCAACTTCAATGCCAATGCCTGGTCGGGCCGGCTCGAGGGCGGCTATCGCACTGCCACGCCGTGGATCGGGCTGACGCCTTATGCGGCGGCGCAGTTCACGAGCTTCGAGCTGCCGGCCTATGCGGAGAGCGTGGTCTCCGGCGGCGGTGCCTTCGCGCTGAATTATGCCGCGAAGAGCGTCACCGACGTCCGGAGCGAACTCGGTCTGCGCTCCGACAAATCGTTCGTTATTGACGGCGGCATCTTCACGCTGCGCGGCCGCGTTGCCTGGGCGCATGACTTCAATCCGGACCGCGCCGTTGGTGCGGTGTTCCAGACGCTGCCCGGCGCGGCCTTCATGGTCAACGGCGCGGCGCAGGCCAGCGACTCGGCGCTGACCACCGCCTCCGCCGAGCTGAAGTGGCGCAACGGCTGGTCGGCCGCCGCGACCTTCGAGGGCGAATTCTCCAACGTGACACAGTCTTACGCCGGCAAGGGCGTTATGCGCTATACGTGGTGACCCTCCGTGCTATAGCCTCCTGCGGCGAAAGCTTGTCCCGGACTTGATCCGCGACAGCATCGCATCAAAATGAGTGGGACAAAACCCACGCGGGAGGGAATATGCGCGCAGCGATCTTCAGGAACGGCGAGATTGTCGTCGACCGGGTGCCCGAGCCGAAGCCCGGCGCCGGCCAGGTGCTGGTCAAATCGCTCGCCTGCGGCATCTGCGGTTCCGATCTGCACGCACGCAAGCATGCCCACCGCATGGTGGAGCTGAGCAAGTTCCTGCCCGGTCGCACGCCGATGGATCTGTCGTGCGACGTCGTGTTCGGCCATGAGTTCTGCTGCGAGGTCCTCGACTACGGCCCGAACACGACGCGCAAGCTGAAGCCCGGGACGAAAGTGTGCTCGCTGCCGGCGCTGCTGACGCCGGAGGGCCCGAAGGGCATCGGCTATTCCAACGATTATCTCGGCGGCTATGCCGAGCAGATGCTGCTCAGCGAGCCGCTGCTGCTCGAAGTGCCGAACGGGCTTGCGGCCGAGCACGCCGCGCTCACCGAACCGCTTGCGGTCGGCGTGCATGCGGTGGCGATGGCCAACATCCAGGGCGGCGAGGTGCCGTTGGTGATCGGCTGCGGACCGGTCGGGCTGGCGGTGATCGCGGCGCTGAAGATCAGGGGGCTCGGACCGATCGTTGCTGCGGATTATTCGCCGGCGCGGCGCCTGCTCGCCGAGAAGATGGGCGCCGATGTGGTGGTCGATCCCGCCAGGACGCAGCCCTATGCGAGCTGGGCCGAGCACGCCCAGATGACCGATGCGGAGAAGGCGGCGCGTCCGCCGATGCAGGCGCTGCTGCCGCCGCTGAAGCCTGCGCTGATCTTCGAATGCGTCGGCGTGCCCGGCGTGCTGCAGCAGGTGTTCGAGGGCGCCCCGCGCAGCGCCCGTGTCGTCGTGGTCGGCGTCTGCATGGAGACCGACAAGTCCGAGCCGATGCTCGGCATCATCAAGGAGCTCAACGTCCAATATGTGCTCGGCTACACGCCCGAGGAATTCGCCTATTCGCTGCGCCTGATCGCGGAAGGCCAGGTCGATGCCGCATCGCTGGTCACTGGCCGCGTCGGCATCGACGGCGTCGCGCAGGCGTTTGCCGATCTCGCCAATCCCGAGGCGCACACCAAGATCCTGGTCGAGCCGTGGCGCTGATTTGGCGTTGAACCTGGCGCTAAACTGATGGCCAGGGGCGCGGTTTGCATTTCGTGACGCCGAATCTATAGTTCGCTGTCTCGTATCGCACTGACAGCACGTACCTCATGCGAATTTCGATCATCACGGGAGGCGGCTCCGGCATCGGCGCCGCAGTCGCGCGCCGGCTCGCCGGCCCCGCTCAATCCCTGATGCTGCACGGACAGGGCGTCGAGGCCGCCGGCCTCGCGCGGCTGAATTCGGTCGCGGAGGAATGCCGCAGCAAGGGCGCGAAGGTCGAGGTGAGCACCGGCGATCTCGCCAAAGCCGGCGCCGGCACCGCGCTGGTCGCGGCAACGCGGGCCGCGTTCGGTCCGATCGACGCCATCGTGCACGCCGCGGGTTTTGCCGACCGGCGCGAATTCTTAAGCCTGCCGCGCGAGGCGCTGGAGCGCGCCTTCGCGGTGATGGCTGCGGCCTTCCATGAAATCGCGGCGGCGGCGCTGTCCGACCTCACGCGCAGCGCGCAAGGCCGCGTCGTCGCCGTGTCGAGCTTCGGGCCGCATCGCTTCGTGCCCGGCGCCACCTATCCGGGATCGGCCGCCGCGAAGGCCGCGCTCGAGGTGCTGGTGAAGTCGCTCGCGATCGAGCTCGCCGCGTCAGGCGCCACCGCCAACGCCGTGATGCCGGGCTACACCCGCAAGGATCCCGGCCTGTTCGGCGCGCTTGACACCGCGACCTGGGAGAGCGTCGCAAAGGCCAATCCGATGCAGCGGCTGGCCGAGGCCGACGAGGTCGCGGCCGTCGTCGCCTTCCTGCTGTCGCCGGAAGCATGCCACGTCACTGGCGCGACGCTGCCGGTCGATGGCGGCCTGACCTTGATGTGACGCCATGAGCGAGGGCGAACCAACAGAGCAGGTCGATGTTGCGGTGCTCGGTGCCGGTATGGTCGGCGTCTCGGCGGCCCTCGCCGCGCAACAGCGCGGGCTCTCCGTCGTCGTCGTCGATCGCCGCGAGCCCGGCAGCGAAACCTCCTACGGCAATGCCGGCATCATCTCCTCGGGCTCGATCCTGCCGCTCAATACGCCGTCGCTGCTGAAGAACCTGCCGAAATATCTGACCAACGCGCATCCGGCGTTGCGCTGGAACATTGCGTGGGCGCTCGCCAATGCCGGCTGGGTGATGCGCTTCCTCGCGGCGGCAACGCCGTCGCAGACCAAACCGCGCGCCGCCGCGCTGCACGGCCTGATCAGGACCTCGCTGAAGCTGCATCGCGACTGGATCGTGCAGGCCGGCGCCAGCCATCGCATCCGCGAGACCGGCTGGCTCAAGGCCTGGCGCAGCGACGGGCTCGCCGCCGCCCAGGCCGAGCAGGCAGCGCTCGCCGAGTTCGGCATCAGGAGCGAGGTGCTTGATCGCCAGGCGATCTCCGCGCTCGAGCCCAACATCATTCCTGCCTATAGCGTCGGCCTGCTGCACACACGCAGACGGCATCGGTCGATTCACCCGGCGCAGTGGTCAAGGCCTACGCGCAGATGTTCGCCGCTGGCGGGGGCACGATCAGGCAATCCGGAATCCGGCGGATCGAGCCGCACGGCGACGGCTGGCGCGTGCAGCTCGCCGACGGCGAGATCGCCGCGCGCCATGTCGTGGTCGCGCTCGGGCCGTGGTCGGCCGAGCTGCTGCAGCCGCTCGGCTATCGCGTGCCGCTGGCGTTCGAGCGCGGCTATCACCAGCATTTCGTGTCGAATCCGGCACGCAAATTGCTGCGGCCGATCCATGATGCGGAGGGCGGCTTTCTGATGACGCCGATGGAGCAGGGCGTTCGCGTCACCAGCGGCGTCGAGCTCACTGCGCGCGACGCGCCGTCGAATTTTTCGCAGCTCGAGGCGGTGGTGCCGATGGCGCGCAGCGTGGTTGAATTTGGCGATGCGCTCGGCGAGCGCTGGCGCGGCGCGCGGCCGACGCTGCCCGACAGCCTGCCGATGATCGGCGCGGCGCCGCGACATCGCGGGCTCTGGTTCGCCTTCGGCAACCAGCATGTCGGCTTCACCACCGGCCCCGGAACGGGCGCCGCAATTGCGGCGATGATCGCGGGCGATGCGCCGCCGTTCGAGGTGCGGGCATTTTCGCCCGCCCGGTATATCGCGTGACTCGCGCGAGACCGCCTGCAATGCTTGGCGATCAAGCGCGCGGCAACCGAGGGGCAGGATGAACTACGTCTGGGATTTCGGCATCCTTGCCAAGTACAGCCATCTGTTCTGGCTCGGGCTCGGCTGGACCATCGCCTACACGATCGGCACCATCATCCTCGGGACCCTGATCGGCCTGATCGTCGGCATGCTGCGGCTGCGGCGCATTCCCGTGATCGACTGGCTCCTGATCGCCTATATCGAATTGTTCCGCTGCACGCCGCTGCTGGTGCAGATCATCTGGTTCTACTACGCGTTTCCGGTCGTGATCGGCGTCAACATCCCGGCGCATGTCGCCGCCGTCAGCGTGCTGTCGCTCTATGGCGGCGCATTCTATGCCGAGATCGTGCGCGGCTCGATCGAGAGCGTGCCGGTCGGGCAGTGGGACGCGGCGAAGGCGCTCGGCTTCCGCGGCTGGCGCCTGATGCGGCTCGTGATCCTGCCGCAGGCGCTGAAGCCGATGATGGCGCCCTATGTCAACCAGTCGGTCACGCAGCTCAAGAACACCTCGCTGGTCTCGATCATCGCGGTACCCGATCTCGTCTACAACGCGACGTTGATCAACGCCGACACCTACCGGCCGCTCGAGGTCTACACCATCGTGGCGCTGATCTATTTTGCGATCCTGTTCCCGTCGACGCTGGTGGCGAGGCGGTTGGAGCGCGGGCTGACCTACGACAGGGTGTGAGTTGCTTGACCTCTCCCGCTTGCGGGGGAGGTCGGATCGCATCGTTAGATGCGATCCGGGTGGGGGCTCTCTCCATACATAGGGTGTCGCTTGTGGCGACACCCCCACCCCGGCCCTCCCCGCAAGCGGGAGAGGGAGATCACTGCCGTCTCGGCAATCGCCTCAGATACTCAACTCCACCGGTACATCCTCGGGCTTGACGCCGGCAAGGCCGAGGCCCTTGACGAACCATTCGCGCATCTGGCCGATGCCGCGGTTGTAGTCGATCCACACCGAGAGAAAATCGCGCCAGCGCTTGTCGGCTTCGCGCCGTACCGCCGTGCCGCTCGCGATCGTCACCGATGGCGAGGCCAGGATCTTGTAGGTGCCGAGGTTCGGGTTCTTGGCGATCGCGGTCAGCCCGAGCACCAGCGCGTTGACCACGCAATCGACGCGACCCGACGACATTTCCAGCATCACCTCGTCGCGCGACTTCAGCGACTTGATGGTGGCGTTCGGCGCAAAGCGGCGCGCCACCGCCTCGTTGGCCGAGCCGACGTCGACCGCGATCTTGACCTCGGGCTTGTTGATGTCGGCCCAGGTCTTGGCTTCCAGCCCCTTCCTCAGCATCGCGCCGAACGGATGCGGGAACACCAGATTGGTGAAATCGACCACCAGCGCGCGCTGCGGCGTCGGGTTGAGCGCGAAGCCGAGGTCGATCTTGTTGGCCTGCAGATCAAGGATTGAATTGCCGTAGGTCGACTCGACATATTCCAGCTTGACGTCGAGCAGTTTGGCCAGGTCGTTGGCCATCTCGATCGAGAAGCCGGACCAGGTGCCCGAGGCGAGGTCCTTGTTGAAATAGGGCAGCTCGCCCGGCAGCACCGCGATCCGCAGCACCTTGTTGGCCCGGATGCGATCCAGCGTGTTGTCGGCTGGCGTCTGCGCCGAGGCCGGCGTTGCCATCGCGGCCGCGAGCGCCGCGCCGCTGCCGATCCCGAGCGCATAGCGCAGCGCGTCGCGGCGATCTTCGGAGATTTTGATGTCGTCGGATTGAGTCAAGCGGGCCTCCCTGCACCAGATCGGGGGAAGCCTAGCGTCGGTATCCGGTGCCAGCAAGTGCGCGCGCCTGCACCATTGGTAGGCAAGGCGAGGGCGCGGTCGCCTACGTGCCGGACTTCACCTCTCCCGCTTGTGGGGGAGGTCGAATAAGCCGCGAACCGCGCCCTTAGGGGTTAGCAACGATAGGTCATGTTCGCCCCTGTGACCGAAGAAAAGAAAACGGCGGGGAAGCTCAGTTCGGCTACCCAATCGAGCACTTGGTTGTCTGTCTGGGTTTCTGGACTTGAAAGGTGTGGAAATTGAAAAAGCACCGTCCCGTGAATGTCCAAAAGAACGAGACGATCGATAACCCAAACATCACCGTCGTCGGTCGAGAAAAATTTTGCCAGCAATTCTGCTGTTCCGTCAGAACGAAGCCTGAGAGTGGGGCCGTTGTTCAGGGTGCCGTTCAAGAAGCCGGACAGCTTGCAATCGCCGTAACGAATAGGCGCGCTCCAACTGAGGTCAAGGGTTTGGATAGCATGTGTCGCAACACCCTTATAGCTTTCTGGCTGGTCGGTCGCCGAGCTTTTGCTTTCAAGATGTTCTTTCAACATAGCGTACGCCTCCTTCTAGCCCGCGAATTGCGAGCAACCTCTGGTTTAAAGGGAGGGCGCAAAAGGACCAGTGAGCTGCCTCACAATCTACAATCGCGATTTAGTGATCCTCCCCGTAAGCGTAGGGCAATCGCATATGGCCGTTTGAGGCGATCGGAGTTCCCACAAACTCGTCATGCCCGGGCTTGTCCCGGGCATCCACGTCTTCGTTTCCACGCGAAGAAAAGACGTGGATGGCCGGGACAAGCCCGGCCATGACGGCGCGGAAGAATCCGTTCATTCCATATGCGATTGCCCTGCCCGTAAGCGGGGGAGGACAGAGCGTGCTCGTGCCCAGAATCAATATCGTCCCGGCACGTACATCTCCTGCGGGATCGGGCCGCGGTGATAGTCCGGGTTGCGCACCCGCGGCGGCAGCACCACCGGCTGGTGGGTGACCGCCTGATAGGGGATCAGGCTCAAGAGATGCGAGATGCAGTTGAGCCGGGCGCGCTTCTTGTCGACTGCATCGACGATCCACCACGGCGAGTCCTGCAGGTGCGTGCGTTCCAGCATCGTTTCCTTCGCCTTGGTGTAGAGCTCCCAGCGGGTCCGCGCCTCGACGTCCATCGGGCTCAGCTTCCACTGCTTCAGCGGATCCTGGATCCGCATCGAGAAGCGGAACGCCTGTTCCTCGTCGGTGATCGAGAACCAGTATTTCAGGAGGACGGTGCCGGAGCGGCTCAGCATGCGCTCGAATTCCGGCACCGAGTTGAAGAATTCCTCATACTGCTCGTCGCTGCAGAACCCCATCACCTTCTCGACGCCGGCGCGGTTGTACCAGCTGCGGTCGAACAGCACGATCTCGCCGCCGGCCGGCAGATGCGAGACATAGCGCTGGAAGTACCATTGCGTGCGCTCGCGCTCGTTCGGCGCCGGCAGCGCCGCGATCCGGCAGACCCGCGGGTTGAGCCGCTGGGTGATGCGCTTGATCACGCCGCCCTTGCCGGCGGAATCGCGGCCCTCGAACAGCACGACGACCTTCTTCTTCTCGTGCTGCACCCAGTCCTGCAGCTTGACCAGCTCGCCCTGCAGCCGCAGCAATTCGCGGAAATAGAACTTGCGGTCGATCGACGGCCTGCCGGCGGCGCCGTCATGGTCGAGCTCGTCGAGCCTCATGTCGTCGAGCTCGAGCTCGAGTTCCTCGTCGAGGCTGTCGGCCATCTCCTGATGGATGCGGGCGCGCAAGGCTTCATCCCGGGAGGCTTCGTCGGTGAGGGCGGAGGTCGTCATGAAGGTCCGTCTTTCAGTGTGTTAGATGGATCGGACGGCAGCATTGACGGGCGATGTTACCCCTCTATGACAATGCCGTGACCGCTGTTTCACGCCGCCGGGCGGACTGTGCTAACAAGCCGACAAAACCAAAAAGGGAGATGTGCCGATGATTTCGCTCACCTCAAAAGACGTCCTGCCGGAGGACGGCACCGCCGGCACGCTGGTCGGGCGGGTCTGGTTGCCGCAGGCCGGCGGGCCGGCCGTCGTCGCGGTGCGGGCAGACGGTGTGTTCGATGTCACGGCGCGGTTCCCGACGGTGAGCGCGCTCTGCGAGGAAAGCGATCCCGCGGCCGCGCTGCGCGCCACGGGCGGCGAGCGGATCGGCGATTTCGAGGCGATCCTCGCCAACACCCCGCCCGACAGCCGCGACAAGGCCAGGCCGCACCTGCTGGCGCCGGTCGATCTCCAGGTGCTGAAGGCCGCCGGCGTCACCTTCGCGATCTCGATGCTGGAGCGCGTGATCGAGGAGCGGGCGCGCGGCAATCCGTCCTCGGCGGCCGCGATCCGCAAGGAGGTGGTGCGCCTGGTCGGCGACGATCTCTCCAAGCTGAAGCCCGGCTCCGAGCAGGCGATGAAACTGAAGCAGGTGCTGATCGATCAGAATGCCTGGAGCCAGTATCTCGAGGTCGGCATCGGTCCCGACGCTGAAGTGTTCACCAAGGCGCCGACGCTGTCCTCGGTCGGATCAGGCATGGATGCCGGGCTGCATCCGAAGTCGACCTGGAATAATCCGGAGCCGGAGGTCGTGCTTGTTGTCTCCGCCGCCGGCAAGATCGTCGGCGCCGCGCTGGGCAACGACGTCAATCTGCGCGACTTCGAGGGGCGCTCGGCGCTGTTGCTGTCGAAGGCCAAGGACAACAACGCGTCCTGCGCGATCGGCCCGCTGCTCCGGCTATTCGACCAGACATTCTCGCTCGACGATGTCAGGAAGATGGATGTCGGCCTGACCGTGACTGGCGCAGACGGCTTCGTGCTCGAGGGCCATTCCTCGATCAGCAAGATCAGCCGCGACCCGACCGATCTGGTCGCCCAGACCATCGGCCCCGTGCATCAATATCCTGATGGATTTGCGCTGTTCCTCGGCACGATGTTCGCGCCGGTCAAGGATCGCGATGCCAAGGGTGAGGGTTTTACCCACAAGCGCGACGACATCGTGACCATCGCCGCACCACAGCTCGGCAAGCTGGTCAACCGGATGCGCAATAGCGACGAATGCGAGCCCTGGACCTTCGGCGTCGGTGCGCTGATGAAGAACCTCGCACAGCGCAAGGTGCTGTGAGGATCAGGACGGGGCGGCGAGTCCACTACCTCGGCCACTTCGTCGGCCGTGTGCGGCCTGTCGCGTGGCGGCAGGTCGGCGCCGGGTTGCGCCGACAATCCGGTGACGTTCAGCCGCCTCTCGCAGCGCGTTGAACGACGACGATGGTGACTGTGCCGAAGCGGCGGCGTTGTCGAACATGTTCAGAAACCTGCGCGGCAGATCGACCGTGTGGCGCAACTTGAGCGCGCTAAAACACGCGGAATTTGCCGCTTTTTCCTAGCTTTATGTGAACCAGTTCATCCTCGTTCGCGCCGGTCCGCTCCAGCATATCGGCTCGACGCGAACAGAAGGAATCGCGGACATGAGCGAGCAGCCATCAAACGGAATGCCCGATTGGCTCACCACCGATATGCTGGTCATTGCCGTATCACTGGCCATCATCGTGATTGGGATATGGATCGCGCCGTAGCCTGGTTGTCGCGGCGAGGCCGTCCAGCCGGGCAGGGCGCCAGCGCCAATCACTGAGTTGCCCGACGGCGCAAGCCTCTTTTGCAAAACGGAACGAGATGCAAAGCTCGGACGATTCACACACTCAGTGCCGTCCCTGCGAAAGCAGGGAACCCATAACCCCAAATGCAAATTGTTAAGCGATGCTGCAACGACGAGTCCCTCTCACAACAACTGCTGCGGCGTATGGGTCCCGGCCTTCGCCGGGACGACACTGTGGGGTTGGCGTCATTCGAGTGACCAACCAACGCCCTCACACCGGCAACGCCGTCGAATACTTCACCTGGCTCAGCGCAAAGCTCGACTCGATCGAGGCGATGCCGTCGAGCCGGGTCAGCTTGTTCTTCAGGAATGCCTCATAGGAGGAAAGGTCGGCGGCGACGACGCGCAGCAGATAGTCGCGGTTGCCGGTCATCAGATAGCATTCGAGCACCTCGTCCCATTTCGAGATCGCGCGCGCGAAGCGGTTGAGGTCTTCCTCCTTCTGCCGCGCCAGCTTGATCGAGATGAAGACGGAGACGTGCAGCCCGATCGACTTCTGGTCGACGGTTGCGATGTAGCGAGAGATCACGCCGCGCTCCTCGAGCAGCTTGACCCTGCGGTGGCAAGGCGACACCGACAGCCCGACCTTGTCGGCGAGTTCCTGCATGGTCATGCGGCTGTCGGTCTGGAGCAGACTCAGGATCTTGCGGTCGATGGCATCGAGGGCAGGCATTGGGATGAACTCGTCAGTTGAAGTCGGATCGTGGGAATTTATCCCAATTTTTCCTGTGCTGTCGCGTGGAATTGAGATTTTCGCCGCCGCCTGCGGCAGTAACATTCCGGCATATCGCCCGGAGCATTGCCATGGGAATCGCGCCTGAACGCCTCGACATGCTGTCCGCCCTGGCCCGCAAGGTGCTGTGGCTGTCGTCGTGGACCATCCATCACGCCAACCATGTGCGGCCCTCTACCGACGGGTTGAAGGTCGGCGGCCACCAGGCCTCGTCGGCCTCGCTCGCCAACATCATGTCGGCGCTTTATTTCTCGGTGTTGCGCCCGCAGGACCGCGTCGCGGTGAAGCCGCATGCGAGCCCGGTGTTCCACGCCATCCAGTATCTGTTCGGCCACCAGACCCGCGACAAGCTGGAGAATTTTCGCGGCTACAAGGGCGCGCAGTCCTACCCCTCGCGCACCAAGGACAGCGACGACGTCGACTTCTCGACCGGCTCGGTCGGCCTCGGCGTCGCGCAGACGCTGTTCGCCTCGCTGGTGCAGGACTACGTCAAGGCGCATGGCTGGCTGCAGGACCGGCCGGAGGGCCGCATGATCGCGCTGGTCGGCGACGCCGAGATGGACGAGGGCAACATCTTCGAGGCGCTGCTCGAGGGCTGGAAGCACGGCCTACGCAACACCTGGTGGGTGGTCGACTACAACAGGCAGTCGCTCGACGCCGTGGTGCGCGAGGGATTGTGGGCCAAGTTCGAGACCATGTTCCGCAACTTCGGCTGGGACGTGGTGATCGTGAAGTACGGCAAGCTGATGCTCGAGGCGTTCGCCGAGCCCGGCGGCGAAGCGCTGCGGCGCTGGATCGACAACTGCCCGAACCAGATGTACGCCGCGCTCTGCTTCCAGGGCGGCGCCGCGTTCCGCAAGCATCTGCGCGACGACATCGGCGACCAGGGCGAGGTGTCGGCGCTGATCGAGCGCCGCAGCGATGACGAGTTGCTGGCGCTGATGTCGAACCTCGGCGGCCACGACATGGCGAGCATGATCGAGGCGTTCGAGGCGATCGACCATGATCGGCCGGTCTGCTTCATCGCCTATACCATCAAGGGTGTCGGCCTGCCGATGCAGGGCCACAAGGACAACCACGCCGGCCTGATGACGGTCGCCCAGATGGAGAAATGGCGCGCCGCGCAGAATATCCGCCCCGGCCACGAGTGGGACAAGTTCGAGGGCCTGTCGCAGGAGCCTGCGGAGCTCGAGGCATTCCTCGCCGAGGCGCCGTTCAACCGCGAGGGGCGCCGCCGCCTGTCGGCGCCCGAAATCGATGTGCCGGAACGGCTGGCCTTCAAGGCCTCGGCGCAGATGTCGACGCAACAGGGTTTTGGTCTCGTGCTGCACGAGCTGGCGCGCGGCGATAGCGAACTCGCCTCGCGCATCGTCACCGCATCGCCCGATGTCACCGTGTCGACCAATCTCGGCGCCTGGGTCAACCGCCGCGGCCTGTTCGCGAAGGCGGAGAACCACGACTTGTTCCGGCAGGAGAAGATCCCGTCCGCCTACACCTGGGAATATTCGCCGAAGGGACAGCACCTCGAGCTCGGCATCGCCGAGATGAATCTGTTCATCATGCTGTCGGCGCTCGGCCTGTCGCACCAGATCAACGGCGCGCGGCTGTTGCCGGTCGGCACGCTGTACGATCCCTTCATCGAACGCGGCCTCGATGCGCTGAACTATGCCTGCTACCAGGATGCCCGCTTCATGGTGGCGGCGACGCCGTCGGGCATCTCGCTGGCGCCGGAAGGCGGCGCGCATCAGTCGATCAAGACGCCCTTGATCGGGATCGGGCAGGACGGGCTCGCCTCGTTCGATCCGGCCTTCGTCGATGAACTTGCCGTGATCATGGGCTGGGGCTTTGGCCACATGCAGCGCGAGGGTGCCGAGGGTGGTTCGGTTTACTTGCGACTCTCGACCCGTACGCTGGAGCAGCCGCAACGGATCATGACCCCGGACCTGCAGCGCGACATCACCGACGGCGCCTATTGGATGCGCAAGCCGGGCCCGAACTGCGACATCGTCATTGCGTATACTGGCACCGTCGCGCCGGAGGCAATCGAGGCGGTCGGCCTGATCGGCGAGAGCCACCGCGACGTCGGTCTGCTGGCGGTCACCTCCGCCGACCGGCTCTATGCGGGTTGGTCCGCCGCGCGGAATTTGCGCCGCGACCGCCGCGGCGCGCAGCATTTGAGTCATATCGAGCGCATGCTGGCGCCGCTCGGCCGCGACTGCGGCATTGTGACCGTGATCGACGGCCATCCGGCAACGCTCGGCTGGCTCGGCAGCGTGCGCGGCCACCGTGTCGAGGCGCTCGGTGTCGAGCATTTCGGCCAGACCGGCACGATCGGTGACCTCTACCGCCACTATGGCATCGACGCCAATGCCATCATTGACGCGGCGGAAAGCGTCTCGGTCGGCGCCCCGGTGCGGCATCGCAAGATGGCGGTGTAGCCACATCGTCGTCCCGGCGAAGGCCGGGACCCATTACCACAACTGGCAGCAAGTAAACGCGACTCGTTCTAACAGCACCCTTTACCAATTGCCGGCGGAGTTTATGGGCCCCGGCCTTCGCCGGGGCGACGAGACCAACCTTGCCACCTGCGCGATAGCGACATTATATGCTGTTCGCGCGCACGAGCCGCGTCCCGCATATGGCGGGTTCAATTCGCCGGGCTTTCGTGCAAGGATGCCTGCCGAACGCTTTCGTTCCCCATTCCATACGCCCCGTACAAGAGGTTTCCGATGGTCAATCGCATGCAATTCTACATCGACGGCGCCTGGGTCGATCCCGTCGTCAAAGGCAAGTCCACCCCGGTCGTCAATCCGGCGACCGAAGAAGCGATGTATGAGATTGCGCTCGGCTCCAAGGCCGATGTCGACAAGGCAGTCGCCGCCGCCAAGCGCGCCTTCGAGACCTTTTCCCGGACCAGCCGCGAGGAGCGCGTCGCGCTGCTCACCAAGATCGTCGAGGTCTACAAGGGCCGCATGAAGGAGATCGGCGCGGCCGTCTCCGACGAAATGGGCGCGCCGTTGCCGATGGCCGAGAAGCTGCAGGCCGGCGCCGGCCTTGGCCACCTCATGAACACCCTCGAAGTGCTGAAGAAGTACGAGTTCGAGGAGACCATGGGCACCGCCGTGATCGTGCGCGAGCCGGTCGGCGTCGTCGGCATGATCACGCCCTGGAACTGGCCGCTCAACCAGATCGCCTGCAAGGTCGCGCCCGCGCTTGCCGCCGGCTGCACCATGATCCTGAAGCCGTCGGAGTTCACTCCGACCTCGGCGCTGATCTTCGCAGAAATCCTCCATGAAGCCGGCGTGCCGAAGGGCGTGTTCAACCTGCTCAACGGCCTCGGCCCGGAGGTGGGTGCCGCGATGAGCGAGCACCCGGACATCGACATGATCTCGTTCACCGGTTCGACCCGCGCCGGCGTCGACGTCGCCAAGCGTGCGGCGCCGACCGTGAAGCGCGTCAGCCAGGAGCTCGGCGGCAAGTCGCCGAACGTGATCCTCGACGGTGCCGACCTGACCAAGGCGGTGACCGGCGGCGTGATGCACATGTTCAACAACTCGGGCCAGTCCTGCAACGCGCCGTCGCGCATGATCGTGCCGCTCTCCAAGATGAAGGAAGTGGCCGCCATCGCGAAGGGCGTTGCCGACAAGACCAAGGCCGGCGATCCGCGTGCCGACGGCACGACGATCGGTCCGGTGGTCAACCGCGGCCAGTGGGACAAGATCCAGGCGCTGATCCAGAAGGGCATCGACGAGGGCGCAACGCTCGTCGCCGGCGGCCCGGGCCTGCCCGAGGGCGTCAACAAGGGCTTCTATGTCCGTCCGACCATCTTCGCCGACGTCACCAACGACATGACGATCGCCCGCGAAGAGATCTTCGGACCGGTGCTGACCATCCTCGGCGCCAAGGACGAAGCCGACGCGGTGAAGATCGCCAACGACACGCCGTATGGTCTCGCCGGTTACGTCTCCGCCGACACCGTGGAAACCGCGCGCCGCGTCGGCCGCCAGATCCGCGCCGGCAACGTCAACCTGCAGGGCGTGCCGAACGAGCGCACCGCGCCGTTCGGTGGCTACAAGCAGTCTGGCAACGGCCGCGAATGGGGCCGCTACGGTCTGGAAGAATATCTCGAGGCCAAGGCGGTCGCCGGCTACAACGCCGCGTAAGCCGAGCCACGAGAGACGCGACTTTTGGCGCCGGGGCAGGCAACTGCTCCGGCGTCAGCCATTTTGGGGGCGCAAGGTCTTGAAGAGTGCGAATCTTGCGAAGATGAAGGTTGCAGTCTCGCCGTCATTGCGAGCGAAGCGAAGCAAAGCAATCCATCTCTCCTCACGGGCGGACAGATGGATTGCTTCGTCGCTTCGCTCCTCGCAATGACGGCCGGGCTAACCGCCGAGCGCGCCTTGGGTGTTGACGTAGAGCGCATAGATCGACTGGCTCGCCGCCATGAACAGGCGGTTGCGCTTGACGCCACCGAAGCAGAGGTTGGCGCAGCGCTCCGGCAGCGCGATGCGGCCGATCATGACGCCGTCGGGCGCGAACACGACGACGCCGTCGAGTTCGGGATCACCCATGCCCCAGCCGCACCACAGATTGCCGTCGATGTCGCAGCGCATGCCGTCGGGCGTGCCCGGGCCGGCGTCGATGAAGACGCGCTTGTTGGAGATCGTCTTGCCGTCGGCTGCGACGTCATAGGCGAGGATCTTGCGGTTCGGCTCGCCGCGGGATTCGACGACGTAGAGGATCTTCTCGTTCGGCGAGAAGCACAGCCCGTTCGGCCCCAGCACGCCCTCGGCGACGATGGTGGCCTTGCCGGTTTCGGGATCGAGCCGGTAGACGTTGGGCTCGATCTCGGGATCGGCCTTGTAGCCTTCGTAGTTGCCGAGCAGGCCGAAGATCGGATCGGTGAACCAGATCGAACCGTCGGATTTCACCACGACGTCGTTCGGCGAGTTCAGCCGCTTGCCGCCGAAGGAGTCGATCAGCACCGTGATCGATCCGTCATATTCGGTGCGCACCACGCGGCGGCCGCCATGCTCGCAGGTGATCAGCCGGCCCCGGCGATCGCGGGTGTTGCCGTTGGCGAAGTTCGACGGCTTGCGGAAGATGCTGACCGCGCCGGTCTCTTCCTCCCATTTGAGGATGCGCTGGTTCGGGATGTCGCTGCACAACAGATAGCGGCCGTCGCCGAACCACACCGGACCTTCGGCCCAGCGCAGGCCGGTCGCGATGCGCTCGACGGCGGAGAGTTTCAGCCAGTATTTCTCGAAACGTGGATCGAGCGCGCGGATCGCGGGATCGGGATAGCAGGTCGCGGGACGCCAGCCGGCGGAATGAACATCGGACATTTGCTGTTCTCGTTGTTGTGTTTCGATGGTGTTTCCTTGAGCGCCTGGTTTGCTATCATTGTCGGCCTGCGACCGCAATTCGATCGCAGCAATCAGGAAAGAAGAGGGACGGCATGCCACGCATATTGATGACCGGCGCATCAGGGGGAATCGGAACGAGCCTGCGCAAGCTGCTGCCGCCGATCTATCCGGATCTCCTGCTGAGCGATATCAAGCAGCCCTCCGATCTCGGCAGCAACGAAAAGTTCAAGGCGGCCGATCTCGCCGACCTCGCACAGGTCGAGGCGATCTGCGAAGGCGTCGACGGCATTCTGCATTTCGGCGGCTATTCGGTCGAAGGCCCCTGGGACGCGATCCTGCAGTCCAACATCATCGGTTGCTACAATCTGTTCGAGGCGGCGCGCAAAAAGGGCGTCAAGCGCGTGATCTTCGCCTCATCCAATCACGCGGTCGGGTTCTATCCGCGTCATCACCGCATCGGCACCGACGTCACCGCGCGGCCGGACAGTCGCTATGGTGTGAGCAAGGTGTTCGGCGAAGGCGTCGGCGCGCTCTATGCCGACAAGCACGGCATCAAGGTCACGTGCCTCCGGATCGGCAATTTCGGCGAGGCGCCGCTCGACCACCGCAGGCTCTCGATCTGGCTCAAGCCGGAAGACCTCGTGCAGCTCTGCCGCATCGGGCTCGAGCATCCCGACATCCATTTCGAGGTGCTGTACGGCGCGTCCTACAATGAGCGCTCGTGGTGGGACAATCACTGCGCCTACGATCTCGGCTATCGTCCGACCGGAAGGGCTGAAGATTTCCGCGAGCACGCGATGGCCGAGCAGGCCAAGCTGCCGCCGGATCCGGTCGGCGACTATTACCAGGGCGGCGCGTTCTGCAGCATGGAGTTCGACGGCGACAAGGAGAGGGTGATCGACTGGAAGAAGTGATCAATCCTCGCATTGCGGCAGTTGCTTCACGGATTCGGTGTGCTGCTGCGCCTCCTTCGAACCTTGCCCGGATGTCTTGGGCGGGCTGCCGGGCCCGTCAAAGGTCTCGGCGAAGTGCGTGAGGGGAAAGGCGAGGCTTATGGTCTGCCCGGTGAGGTTCTTGGCTTCGACAGCGATCGTCTGCGCGTGCTTCAGCCGCTCGATCATTTCGCCGTCGGCCTCGAGCGTGCCGCCGCAGCCGAGCGTGTAACAATGCGGCCTCGCGATCTGGATCGGCTCGTCCTGATCGATGCGGAGGCTGATCGTGCCTTCCAGCATGGTCCGCGTTCCGACATTGGCGCTCACGATCGCGCGCTTGCTACTCTGCGGCGAGACGCTGAGTGTGCCGCCCGATGGTGAACACTGACCGCGCGCGGCGGCGCCGACGAAGCAGCTCGCCTCTGTCAGGCACGTCTTGGTCCAGGGCTCGTAGCTGAGCTGCGTCGCGCGCGGATCGGCCGCTTCGCCGACGCCGCCGAGCGCAAGCTGCACGGTGAACGATCCAAGGAATATAGCCACATAGCGCATCGCCGTCTCCTTCACGAGGAGGCCGCGTATCGCGCTATTGCGGCTTTTTGTCGTTGGAGATGCGGACGAGATAATCCGCCTTGCTGTACTGCATGTGATCGACGCAAAGCTGCGCCAGCGCCCAGCTGTCGCGGCCCTTCAAGAGCTCGATCATCAATTCGTGCTGGCGGCGCGACAATGCGAGGCCCTCGCTGTCGGCGAGATTCTTGGCGCGCATCGGCAGCGTCAGGTTCATGTAGTCCTGCAATGAGCGGACGAGGTAAGGATTGCCGCAGGCGGAAAACAGCGCGAGGTGGAACGCATCGTTGGTCTCGTGAATGCCGCGCATGTCCTGCGCCTCGGCCTTGATGCAGTAGTGCCGTTGCAGCTCGCTCAACTGGTCGATCAGGCTTTGCGGCGCGGGCAGGGCGATCATCAGCGCGGCCTGCCGCGTCAGCATCTCGCGCACCTCATAGATCTGCCGCACTTCCTCGGCCGAATAGAACCGCACCGTGGCGCCGACATTCTTCTCGCGCAGCACGATGCCCTGGCGCTCGAGCTGGAACAGGGCCTGGCGGACGAAATGCCGGCTCGCGCCGTAGCGCTGCATCAGGTTATCCTCGACCAGGCGCAAACCGGGCGCGAAGCGGCCGAAGATGATGTCCTCCTCCAGCCGGCGGATCACCTCCGCTTGTTCCTCCTCGCGCGAGGGGGCCTGGAGTACGGGCAATGTGGGCTCGGCTGTCATGCGCTCTCGGCTTTGGATCGGTGCCTGAGGTCAGCATGGCGCCACGGTTATTGTCAATAATGGGGGCGATTTTGCCGCGGACCAGCCACCCGCCGCGACCGGATTATCTCATATTGACAATAATTCCTGCCGCTCCTTAAGTGCGGCCGAACAACCACGGGACGAGAAGAAAATGGCCGACGGACTTCGCAAGGGACTGACAAGCTATGGTGACGCCGGCTTCTCGCTGTTCCTGCGCAAGGCCTTCATCAAGGCGATGGGTTATTCGGACGATGCGCTCAATCGCCCGATCGTCGGCATCACCAACACCTACAGCGACTACAATCCCTGCCACGGCAACGTGCCTGACATCATCGAGGCCGTGAAGCGCGGCGTGATGCTGTCGGGTGCGATGCCGTTCGTGTTCCCGACCATCTCGATCGCCGAGAGCTTTGCGCATCCGACCTCGATGTATCTGCGCAACCTGATGGCGATGGATACCGAGGAGATGATCCGCGCCCAGCCGATGGATGCGGTGGTCGTGATCGGCGGCTGCGACAAGACCTTGCCGGCGCAGATCATGGCCGCGATCAGCGCCGATCTGCCGACCGTGGTGATTCCGGTCGGCCCGATGGTGGTCGGCCATCACAAGGGCGAGGTGCTCGGCGCCTGCACCGACTGCCGCAGGCTGTGGGGCAAGTATCGCGCCGGCGAGATCGACGACAACGAGATCGAGGCGGTGAACGGCCGCCTCGCGCCGTCGGTCGGCACCTGCATGGTGATGGGCACAGCCTCCACCATGGCCTGCATTACCGAGGCGCTCGGCCTGTCGCTGCCGATGAGCGCGACGATCCCGGCGCCGCATGCCGAACGCTTCCGCTCTGCGGAGGCCAGTGGCCGCGTCGCCGCCGAGATGGCGAAGACCAAGGGACCGAAGCCGAGCGAGATCCTGACGCCGTCGTCGTTCCGCAACGCCCAGGTCGTCATGCAGGCGATCGGCGGCTCGACCAACGGGCTGATCCACCTCACGGCGATCGCCAACCGCTCGCCGCACAAGATCGACCTCGAGGCGTTCGACAAGCTCGGCCGCGAGGTCCCCGTGCTGGTCGACCTCAAGCCGTCGGGCGAACACTACATGGAGCATTTCCATCACGCGGGTGGCGTGCCGAAGCTGATGGCGCAGCTCGGCGACCTGATCGATCTCGATGCCAAAACCATCACCGGCCAGACCTTGCGCGAGGTCGTCGCCAATGCCGAGGATGTGCCGGGGCAGGACGCGATCCGCTCCAAGGCGAACCCGATCAAATCCGAAGGCGCGATGGCGATCCTGCACGGCAATCTCGCGCCGCGCGGTGCCGTCATCAAGCAGTCGGCGGCGAGTCCGAAACTATTGCAGCACACCGGCCGCGCCGTGGTGTTCGAATCGGTCGAGGACATGACGCTGCGGGTCGACGATCCCGCGCTCGATGTCACCGCCGACGACGTGCTGGTGTTGCGCAATGCCGGCCCGAAGGGCGCGCCGGGCATGCCGGAGGCGGGTTACCTGCCGATCCCGAAGAAACTCGCGCGCGCCGGCGTGAAGGACATGGTCCGCATCTCCGATGCGCGGATGAGCGGCACCGCGTTCGGCACCATCGTGCTGCACATCACGCCGGAATCCGCGGTCGGCGGTCCGCTCGGGCTGGTGCGGAACGGCGACATGATCCGGCTCGATGTCGCCAAGCGCAGCATCGATCTGTTGGTCGACGAGGCCGAATTGCAGAAGCGCCGCGACGCGCTCGCGCCGGCCGGTTCGCCCGATTGGGCCAAGCGCGGCTACGCGCATCTCTTCAACGACACCATCCTGCAGGCCGACGAGGGCTGCGATTTCGACTTCATGCGCGCCAAGGGGAAGTAGCTTGCAAAGTTCGGCGCATCTGCTGAATTGTCGATAATTTCTGCGATGTGGTGCTCGTTGTCGCCTACGACGAGCTGATTGCCTCTGTTTTATTGACAATCCTGCGCGACTGGTGGGATGATCCCCCTCAATTAAAAACAGGGGGAACGTCGCGATGGGCTATTCAGCCAGGATCGTCGGGATTGCCATGGCCGCGGCAGCGCTGCTGCTTTCCGCGGGCGCCGGCGCGCAGGAAGTCAAGCACTACCGCTTCGCGCACGATCAGCAGCTCAACACCGGATACAGCGTGGCCTACGACATGTTCTCCGCCAAGCTCAAGGAGTTGAGCAAGGGGACCATGATCGTCGACCAGTATCCGGGAGCGCAGCTCGGACAGGAGCCGCAGCTGCTGCAGCTCGTGAAATCCGGAGACATTGAATTCGCCATCATCTCGTCGGCGAACACCGCGACTATCTCGCCGCAGGCCGGTGTGATGTCGCTGCATTTCCTGTTCCGCGACGCCAACCATGTGGTGAAGGCCCTTGCCGATCAGAAGGTGATTGACGCGATCAAGGCGATGATCGACGACACGTCGCAAGGCCTTCATGTCATCGCGACGGGCAGCCAAGGCGTAAGAAGCATCTACGCCAGGAAGGAAATCCACAACGTCAGCGACCTCAAGGGTGTAAAGATTCGCGTTCAGGCGACGGCTACGGAAGACACGATCTTCCCGGCTTACGCCGCGCAAACCGTCCATATGCCGTTCGGCAGCGTGTACACGTCGCTGCAGACCGGCGTCGTCGAGGCGGCGGAAAACAGCGTGAATGTTTACCTCGTCAATAAGCACTACGAAGTCGCGCCGGTGCTCTCGATGACCGAGCATGAGGCCAACAATGCGCTGTTGTTCATCAGCGACAGGCTGTGGCAGAGCCTTTCAGCCGAGCAGAAGGCCTGGGTGACGACAGCGGCCGCCGAGGTGAGCGCCAAGGAGCCGGCGAAGGCGTTCGAACTGGAGAAGAATGCGGCTGCAAAACTGAAGTCATTCGGCGTCAAGGTGGTCGAGGATGTGGACAAGAAGAGCTTTACCGCGATCGCCGATCCCTATCTCGACAAGCTCGCCAAGGATCTCGGGCCGCATGCGGAGAAGATTAAGAATTTGATCCGCGCGGTCAACTAGCCCACTTCCTGCGTCGTCCCGGCGAAGGCCGGGACCCATACGCCGCGGCTCGTCCATTGAAGCACCGGGCGGCCGTTCTTTCTCAAAGCATCAGGCGCCGGTGGTTATGGGTCCCGGCCTTCGCCGGGACGACATACGAGGACGGAGCATTCGATGGCCATCGCCGACACACTGGTGCTGCAACGGCAGCGGCATCTGAAATGGCGGGCGCTCGACCGGCTCGAGCTGATCCTGATGATGCTGTGCGGCCTGCTGTGCTTCGGCTTCTCGCTGTCGGTGACCGCCGATATCGTCACCCGCACCATCGGTCATCCCTGGCTGTGGCTGCAGGAGGTGACCTCGACGCTGTTCATCTACGCGATCTTCATCGGGGCCGCGGTCGCGACACGGCGCAACGACCATCTCTATCTCACCGCGATCTCCGAAGCGCTGCATGGCAGGTCGCGGCTGATCGTCGAGATCGTCATCCGTCTGGTGGTGCTGGGTGTCGCCTTCTGCCTGGTCTGGTACGGCTATCAAAATTACCTCCGAGGCTTCGGCAGCTTCCGCCTGCCGTCCGGTACGCCGATCGCCTCGCTCTATGCGGTGATCCCGCTGTCCGGCATCCTGATCGGCCTGTTCACGATCGAGCAGCTCGTCAATGGGATCCGCAATGGCTTCGACCATCCGGAGCCGCCGGATGACCACCTTCCGATTCCTGCGATCGATACCCGCGCGACGACGGGAGTGCAGCCGTGAGCGCACCGGTCGTGCTTGCGCTGATGTCGTTCTGCTTCCTGTTCTTCGGCTATCTCGGCGTGCCCGTGCCGTTCTCGCTGATGGCTGGCGTGTTCGTCGGCGCAGTGCTATCAGACGTCTCGCTGGCGGCGATCATCCAGAAGGTCTTCGACGGCGTCGATTCCGAGGCGCTGCTTGCGATCCCGTTCTTCCTGCTGGTCGGCGAGCTCATGAGCTCCGCAAATGTCGTGGTCCGCATCGCCAATCTCTCGGTCTCGCTGGTCGGCCATATCAGGGGCGGGCTGTCGCAGGTCGTCGTCGTCTTCAGCATGTTCTTCTCGGAGATGTCCGGCTCGACCACCGCCGACGTCGCGGTCATGAGCCGGGCGCTCGGTGGGCCGATGCGGCGGGAAGGGTACGAGCCGGCCTTCATCGCCGCGATCATCGCCTCGGCGTCGACGATCGCAGCGCTGGTGCCGCCGAGCATCACGGCGGTCGTCTATGGCGCGGTCGGCAATGTCTCGATCGCCGGGCTGTTCATGGCCGGTGTGGTCCCCGGACTGATGATCGGCTTCGGGCTGATGATCTACTGCTACTTCTTCGGTCCCTCGGGCCTGCGCAAGCCGCGTGCGCCGCCGCGCCAGGTTGCGTTCGCCGCCGGTGACGCGGCGCTGCCGATGATGATCCCGGTGATCCTGCTGGGCGGCATCCTGACCGGCTGGTTCACGCCGACCGAGGCCGGCGTGGTCGCGGTCGCCTACATCATCGTCGTGGTGATCCCGGCGCTGAACCGCGGGCACCTGAAGAAGATCCCGTATGATTTCTGCCTCGCCGGCCTGATCTTCTCGCTGCCGCTGATCACGATCGGCGCGGCGAACGCGTTCGGCTGGATGCTGGCCTATCTGCGCGGCGCGATCTACATCGCCGACTGGATCACCTCGATCGCCGGTAACGACCCGCACCTCATCATGCTCTTGATGGTGTTGCTGTTCACCGTGGTCGGCGACTTCATCGAGCCGGTGCCGACCATCATCATCTTCATGCCGCTGGTCAACGCCTTGACCCAGGCCGGCGACATCAACGGCGTGCACATGGGCGTGGTGCTGATCGCAACGCTGGCGTTCGGCCTGATCACGCCGCCCTACGGGCTCGTGCTGCTGATGGCCTCGAAATTCGTCGGCATCAGTTTTGCAAAAGCGTTGCGGGCGGCGTTGCCGATCTATGTCGTGTTCCTGGTCACGATCTGCTTCACGATCTATTTTCCGAAGGTCGTGCTGTGGCTGCCCAAGCAGGTGATCCCGGAATCGGTCGGCTGCTTCAAGGCACCCGGCGGCACGGGGTACATTTGCCCGAACTAGCCAAACCTCTACTTCGACTTGCTGGTGAACTTCTTCACGGCGACGCGGAAATCATCGGTATGCATCGCCGTGATGATCTTGTGTTCCTCGGCGTCGAGCTGCTGCTTGGTCGGCGTGGTGGCGGCCTGATAGACCAGTGATTTGGTCCCCGCGATCGCGGCGGGCGGATTTTGCGCCAGACGCTCGGCGAGCTGCCGCGTCGCCGCCTTCAGTTCGGCCGCGGGGACGGTCTTGACGACGAGACCCCATTCATAGGCTTGCTGCGCGGTGAACCCATCCTCGGCCAGGAAAATCTGCAGCGCGCGGCGGGTACCGACCGTGCCGACGATGCCGACCGTGCTGCCGCCATCCGGCGATACGCCGATCTTGGCATAGGCGGGCGTGAAGCGGGCATCCTCTGCGGCGATACACAGGTCGGTCACGAACGCGAGGCCCATGCCGGCTCCGGCCGCCGAACCATGCACGCTGGATAGCACGATCTTCGGCATCCGCCGGACCGTCTCGATGAAGGCATGGTAGTGGTGAAGCATCTCGCCGACCACGGGGGCGACATTGTTGGCTTCGGTCGCGGCGCCGATGGTCTGCAAATCGCCACCGGCGCAGAAGGCGCGGCCTTCGCCCTCGATGACCAGTACGCGAACGTCCTTGTTGGCTTCGACCTCGGCGCTGAGCTGCTCGAGCTTCTTGGCAATCGTCATGTCGATCGCGTTGAACGCGGCCGGCCGGTTCAGTGTGATGGTCGCGATGGCGCCGTCGATGCGGAGCAAAGCGGGGTCGGTGGCGGAGGGGGCGGGTGCTGGCATATTGAAGACCTTGGGCTTGTTGGTTCCGGACATTTAAGGCCTTGGCGGGAGCCGTGGCAATCCGGCCCGGGGGCCGCGGGCGCGCCCAGAATCGCCTGGGACCCCCTTGCATCGGTACGAGCCATGAGGCCAAATGGCGTGCGCCTTCGGTACGCAGACACGAGCGCTGTGGGGACGGGGCAAGCAAGCTAACATCGACAAGAGGAAACGGCATGGGTCACTCCTGCTCGCGCGTATTTGGGTTGTTCCGATGACAGGCTCGGTCATCATCGTCGGCGCCGGACACGCCGGCTTCCAGCTCGCGGCGTCGCTGCGCCAGGCCGGCTTCGCCGAGCGCGTCGCCCTGATCAATGACGAAGGCCATTTGCCGTATCAGCGGCCGCCGCTGTCGAAGGCCTATCTGAAAGGGACCGGCGGGCCCGAGAGCCTGATGTTCCGGCCCGACAAGTTCTACCAGGACAACAAGATCGAGCTGATCACCGATCGCGCCCATGCGATCGACCGCAATGCGCGGAAGGTGGCGCTCGCCTCCGGCGCGTCGCTCGATTACGGACACCTGGTGTTCGCAACCGGCGCGCGGAACCGGCTGCTGGATATCCCCAACGCCAAGCTCGACGCAGTCCGCTACCTGCGCATTCTGGATGAGAGCCAGGCGCTGCGCGACTTGATCGCGCCCGGCATGCGCGTCGTCGTGATCGGTGCGGGCTTCATCGGGCTCGAATTCGCCGCCACTGCCCGGGCCAAGGGCCTCGAGGTCGACGTGGTCGAGCTTGCCTCCCGCGTGATGGCGCGGGCGGTGACCGCGGAGATTTCCGAGTTCTCGCAATCCCGCCACAGCGCGGCCGGCATCCGGATTCACCTCGGGGTGCAGGTCACGGCGATCGAGGCCGATGGCGGCAAGGTTACCGGTGTCAGCCTGAGCAACGGCACGCATATCCCGGCCGATCTCGTCGTGGTCGGTGTCGGCGTGCTGCCGAATGTCGAGCTTGCGGTGGAGGCCGGGCTGCCGGTGGCATCCGGCATCATCGTCGACGAGCATCTGTTGACCGCCGATCCGAATGTCTCCGCGATCGGCGATTGCGCGCTCTACACCAGCAAACGCTTCGGCGGGTCGCTGCGGCTGGAGTCGGTGCAGAATGCGACCGACCATGCGCGCTGCGTGGCGTCGCGGCTGACCGGCAAGACCGAGGTCTATGACGGTCTGCCGTGGTTCTGGAGCGACCAGGGCCCCGACAAGCTGCAGATGGCGGGTCTCACCACCGGCTACGACCGCGTCGTAGTGCGCGGCGACCGCGCGCAGGGCGCGTTCTCGGCGTTCTGCTATCGCGGCGACAAACTGCTCGGCATCGAATCGATCAATCGCGCCGGCGATCACATGTTCGGCCGCCGGCTGCTCGGCGCCGGCGGCTCGATTACGCCGGAGCAGGCGGCGGATGCGAGCTTTGATCTGAAGAGTGCGCTGGCGCAAATGTAAGCAAGCGTCGTCCCGGCGAAAGCCGGGACCCATACTCCGCGGCAGTCGTTGGCGGAGACGTACGCAGTTGCCACGCGTGTGCCCCCAAACTGTGGCCGGTGGTTATGGGTCCCGGCCTTCGCCGGGACGACTTGGGGAGAGAGCGTCCTCCACCTCATCCGCCGTCGGCATCGACGGCGCGGCTCCCATCCGTTGCACGCAAATCGAGGCGGCGGCGTTGGCGTAGGCCAGCGCGTCGCCGAGCGGCTTGCCGATGGCGAGCTGTGAGGCGAGGGCGCCGACGAAGCAATCGCCGGCGCCTGTGGTGTCGACGGCCTTGACCTCGCGTCCCGGCACGAGCAGCGGCTGGTTGTCGACCAGCGCCAGCACGCCGCGCTTTCCGAGCGTGACGCAGACGATCCTGCCTTGCCTGCAGATTGTGCAGCTTCTCGAACAGCGCCTCGAGCTTCTGGACGGCATCCGCGAGAAGGACGGCAAGAAGCTGAAGCTGCTGTACCAGACCTCGATCAACGGCCCGCGGCAGAAGACCCAAGCTGCAGCTGCCGCGCAACGGCCCGCCCGGTCAGGAGGGGCTGAGGCCGCCGCGCGCGGCGTCGGCGTCGGGCGCATCTCGCTCGCGGTCGGTCTCGCCGCGATGCTGGCCCAACGCCCGGGCCGCCTCGGAGAAGCGCTCCGGCGTGTCGCTGTCGCGCAGCCCCGTGCCAGTCAGGTAGCCGAGTTCGGTCTCGTTCAGAACGAGGATGTCGACGAGATCGAGCAGAGCCTTGTCGGCCTGTTTTGCCGGTGCCGGATTGAGGATCGTGGTGGCGCCGACGGCGCGGGCGCGCCGGAAGAAGGCAGCGATCGCCGGCAGCGGGATCTCGAACTGGCTGACCGCGACGTCACCCTTCATAAGTGAGGGGACCTTGACATCATGAGCGTCAACGAGCCCGTTGGCGCCTGGCACGACGACAATCGTGTTGTCGGCATTGGCGAGCGTGATGATCGCCGTGCCGGAATGCGTGCCGTGCGTGGTCTTGACCGAGGTGAGATCGACGCCTTGCGCGGCAAGGAACGCTCGCAGCTCCTTGCCGAACGCATCGGTGCCGAGCCGGCCGATCAGCGTGGTCGCTACGCCGAGCTTGGCCGAAGCCACCGCCTGGTTGGCGCCCTTGCCTCCGGGAAAATAGAGCACGGCCTCGCCGGCGACGGTTTCGCCGATCCGCGGATGGCGCTCGGCGGTCGCCACCACGTCCATATTGATGCTGCCGGCGACGAAGACGTGCCTCATGACTAGCCCCGTTCACCGATATCAGGCCTCGGCGCGAAATTCCTGCTTGACCGCTGCGATATCGGCGAGTGTCGGCAAGCCGGCCTCGTTGCCGAGCTTCTGGATCTTGAAGGTCGAGGCTGCACGCGCGAACTTGAAGTGCTCATGCCAGCCTTTGCTCGGGTTCGAAAGGTAAGAGTAGATGTAGGCGCCGTGGAAGACGTCGCCGGCGCCGTTGGTGTCGATCACGCGCGCGCGCGGGATCGGGAAAGCCGGCAGCGTGCGCACTGTGCCGGCCTCGTCATACCAGAGCAGGCCGCGCTCGCCCATGGTGACGCCGCCGACCTTGCAGCCGCGACCCTTGAGATAGTCGAGCATCTGCTCCGGCGTCTTGTCCATCTGCTCGCACAGGCGTTCGGCGACGATCGCAATGTCGATGAATGCGAGCAGCTCGTGGGTGTTGGTGCGCAGGCCGCCGCCGTCGAGCGAGGTCAGGATGCCATCCTCGCGGCACAGCTTCGCATAATGGATCGCGGCGTCCGGCTGGTGGCCGTCGATGTGCAACGCGCGGCAGCCCTTGATGTTCAGCAGCGGAAAAGGATGGATGTGCTGGTCGTCGCGGCAGCGGACGATGGCGCGCTTGCCGTCGTTCGGCATGATGAAGGACAGCGAGGAGGAGTTGACTTTGCGGGGGTGGAACGAGATGCCGTACCTGTCGGCCATATCCCAGAACATCCGTCCCAGCCAGTCATTGGCCATGGTGGCGATCAGGTCCGGCGGGACGCCGAGCTTGGCGCAGCAGAATGCTGCGGTCACGGCGTTGCCGCCGAACGACACCGCATAGGCGTCGGCGACGTGCTTTTCGTCGCCAACAGGCATGTGATCTGTGATGAAGGTGACGTCGATATAGGTCTGTCCGATGAAGAGGGCCTGCATTCGCTTTCCGTCGTGGCTTGGTGTGGTCCCGGCCGGCGGTTCCAGACTAGCATTGCTGATCGGCCGATATCGCTGAAAATATTCGCAACCCTGCCTGGTTTACAGGTAGAGATGATGGCTGCGCCGGGCCGTTCTGGCATGAGGCATAACGGCCGGCGGCAGTCCGTGGTTCCGGGTTGGGTTAAGGGAGAAACACAATGACGGCAGATTCGGGGAGGTTGCAGCCATGATTACCGGTCTCGATCACATCGTCGTCCTGACCAGTGACATCGCTGCTGCCAGCGCGGCCTATGAGGCGCTGTTCGCGCGGACGCCTTCCTGGCGCTACAGTGGCGGTGGTGCGAACCGCACGCTGTTCACGCTCGACAACACCACGCTGGAATTGGTGGCGCCGCTCGGCGACGATGACGCAGCCCAGCGCATCCGCAGCGCGCTCGTTACGCAAGGTGAGGGGCTTGCGAGCCTCTGCTTCCGCACCAGCGACATCGCCAGGACACACCGCCGGCTCGACCGGCTGACGCTGAAGCCCGAACCCGTCACTGAAGTCGAAAGCCGCGACGAGACCAGCGGCGCCGTGCTGTCGTGGAAGCGTACGCGGGCCGCGACCGATGCGACGCGCGGCGTGCGCATGTTCTTCCTGGAACGCGAGCAGGAGCGGCCGTTGTCGGTGCGTACCACGACCGCATCGATCACCGCGATGGATCATGTGGTGGTTTCGACCGCCGACCCGGAACGCGCCGCCGCGCTCTATGGCGCGCGGCTCGGGCTCGACATGGCGCTCGACCGGTCGCATCCGGAGTGGGGCCGGCTGATGTTCTTCCGCTGCGGCGACCTCGTGGTCGAGGTCACGCACCGGCCGGGCAAATCGGAGACGGACGCGCCGGACCGGCTGCGCGGCATCTGCTGGCGCGTCACCGATATCGACGCCACACGTGCGCGGCTGATCGCCGCTGGCGTCGACGTCTCCGAGGTTCGTACCGGCCGCAAGCCCGGCACGCGCGTGATGACGGTGCGCAACAGCACATGCGGTGTGCCGACGCTTCTGGTGCAGCCTTCGCAAGGAAAGCCGGACTAGGCCGCGTTTCATGCGCGCGTCGTCACGACAGCGTGCATCCGGGAATGGCAGGGAGGACGCTGCATGCCGCGTCTGCGAGAAATATTCCCGCATGGCCGTCACGACAACATTCGTTCTCAAACGTCGTTCGTCATGCTACATTCATCAATTCAGCATCACGGGCGATCGATTTGGCCAAGGCAAAGCGAATACAGAGATGGCAGCGCGACCCCCAGGGGATGCGGCTGCGGATTCTCGAGGCGGCCAAGCAGGAATTCGCAACCCATGGCCTCGCCGGGGCGCGGGTCGACCGCATCGCGGCCAACGCCGACGCCAACAAGCGCATGCTGTACTACCACGTCGGCAACAAGGAGGATCTCTATCTCGAGGTGCTGGAAGGCGCCTATGAGAAGATCCGCGCCGAGGAGCGCACCCTCGATCTCGAGCATCTCGATCCGCCCGAGGCGATCGGGCGTCTGATCGACTTCACGTGGAACTATTTTCTGCGCAATCCCGAGTTCCTGGCGCTCCTGAACACCGAAAACCTCTCCAAGGCAAAACACCTGAAGCGTTCGACCAAGGTCAAGTCGATGCACTCGCCCTTTGTCGAGATGATCCGTACCGTGGTGACGCGCGGGGTCGAGAGTGGCGATTTCCGCGTCGCGGTCGATCCGGTGCAGCTCTACATCTCGATCGCCGGGCTGGCGTTCTTCTATCTCTCCAACAGCGCCACGCTGAGCGTGATCTTCGGCCGCGACCTCTTGAAGAAGGACGCCCGCGACGAGCGCCTCGAGCACATGACCGCGCTGGTGCTGGCGGCGCTGACCGGCAAATCTACGGCGGCGTTCGGCGGCGCGATGCCGGTGGTGCGCGCGGCCGAGCACCGCGTGGTGTGAGGTCTTGCGATCATTGCGGTGATCCGTAGCCCGGATTGAGCCAACGGGTCGCGCGAACGCGCGCCCGATGACAGGCTCCGCGCAATCCGGGGAGTTGCATGCGCGGATAGCGGTCCCGGATTTCGCTGCGCTTCATCCGGGCTACGAAGTCTCATCCGACAAAAATTCTCACCTGACGAAAGTCGCGTATTTCGGCGCGATTTTGCCGCGCGCTTGGGGCTGGACAGTATTTATCCAACGGGTTAATTTCTGAACGAACAGAGAGACTGCAAAGGGAGCGTGACGTGGCGGAGGCAAAGAGCCCTTCGGGCCTGTCGAAGATGCTGAATGCGGCGTGGGTACGTCCGTTCCTGTTTTTGGTTGTCATCGTGGCGGCCTGGGACCTCGCGATCCGCTTGTTCCATATTCCCGCCTACCAAATTCCCTCGCCCGGCGACGTCGTCGCGGTGCTGTGGAGCGACTGGCCGGAACTGCTGCGGCAGTCCTGGCCGACAACCTATGCAACGATTTGCGGCTTCCTGCTCTCGGCGCTGTTCGGCATTCCCGTTGCGATGCTGATCGCGGGCTCGAAGACGATCGAGAGCTACGTCTATCCGCTGCTGGTGTTCTCCCAATCCGTGCCGAAGATCGCGATCGCGCCGCTGTTCGTGGTGTGGTTCGGCTTCGGCATCATCCCCAAGGTGATCTCCGCGTTCCTGCTCGGCTTCTTCCCCGTGGTGGTGTCGGCGGTGCAGGGCTTCAAGTCGGTCGACCCTGATATGGTCGATCTGGCGCGCGCGATGCAGGGCAGCCGCTTCCAGGTGTTCCGTGCGGTCAACCTGCCGCATGCGATGCCCGCGATCTTCTCCGGCCTGAAAGTCTCGGTGACGCTCGCCGTGGTCGGCGCCGTCGTCGGCGAGTTCGTCGGCTCCAACTCCGGCATCGGCTATGTGATGCAGCGCTCGATCGGTACCTTCGACCTGCCGACGATGTTCGCCGCGCTGGTGATCCTCGCGCTGCTCGGCGTCATCCTGTTCTGGATCGTCGACCGCATCGAGCGGCTGGTGATCCCCTGGCACGTCAGCCAGCGCGATGACATCATTTTTGCTTCCTAGGGATATCGCAGAGCCACCTAACGAAAGGGGAAACCGTCATTGCGAGCGAAGCGAAGCAATCCATCGCGCCACAAGCTGAGAAATGGATTGCTTCGTCGCTCTCGCTCCTCGCAATGACGAAAAACAGGGAGAGAACGTGATGCGATTGATCACTGCTGTCATTGCCGCACTGGCCTGGACCGCGCTTACGGTGGCCCCTGCATCTGCGGCCGACAAGGTCGTGCTGATGCTGAACTGGTACGTCTACGGCGAGCACGCGCCGTTCTATTACGGCAAGGCCAAGGGCATCTATGCCACTGAGGGCATCGACCTCGAGATCCAGGAAGGCCGCGGCTCGGCCGCGACCACGCAGGCGGTGGCCGCCAAGACCGCCGATTTCGGCTATGTCGACGTGCCGACGATGATGCGCGCGGCCGTGAAGGGTGCGCCGGTGATTGCCACCGGCGTGCTGCTGCAGACCAGCCCGATGTCGGCGATGAGCCTTGCCGACAAGAACATCAGGAAGCCGGAGGACATCAAGGGCAAGACGGTCGCGATCACGCCGGCGGATTCGATGACGCAGATCTGGCCGCTGTTCCTGAAGAAGACCGGTCTGAAGGAAAGCGATTTCAACACCGTCGCCGGCGACGGCCAGACCAAGCTCAACGCCGTGATCAACGGCCAGGCCGACCTGCTGCTCGGCTACGTCATGGACCAGTCGATGAAGATCAAGGACGCCACCGGCAAGGATGTCTATCCGATCAAGTTCGCCGACTACGGCATCAACATGGTGTCGTCGGGCATCATCGCGAACTCCGACTATGTGAAGGCCAATGCCGACCTGGTCCGCCGCTTCATGTCGGCGACGACAAAGGCGGTGGAAGCCGCGGAGAAGGACCCCAAGGCGGCTGCGCAGTCGATCCTCGACGCCAACCCGAAGGGCGGCAAGATCGACACGTTGACGCAAGGCTTCGAGCTGACGATCCCGCTCTATCGTACGCCGGAGACCAGGACCAGGCGGCCGTTCCAGGTCACCGACCAGAACATGACCGAGTCGGTCAATTTGATGGTCGAGTATGGCGGCCTCGACGCCAAGGCCAAGGCCAATCCGAAGGCGTTCTACACCAACGACTATCTGCCGAAGGGTGACTCGTGAGCGCAACAAACACCGTCATTCCGGGGCGATGCAAAGCATCGCCCCCGGAATCTCGAGATTCCGGGTCTGGTCCTTCGGACCATCCCGGAATGACAGCATTCTACATCCCAGTGGATTCGACCGAATGAATCCTGCAACCAAACCAGCCGATGTTCAGCCCGCCGCGCATCTGCGCCTGGTGTCGGACCGCGCCGCGGATGCCACGCCGGGTATCAAACTCTCCGGCGTCTCGAAGACCTACCGGTCACGCGACGGTGATGTGCCGTCGCTGCGGCCGCTCGACTTCACCATCAACGACGGCGAGTTCTTTGTCGTGGTCGGGCCCTCCGGCTGCGGCAAGTCCACGCTGCTCAAGATGATCTCGGGCCTGCTGCCGCCGACGACCGGCGAGGTGCTGGTCGACGGCGAGCCGGTGACCAGGCCGCACGGCAATGTCGGCATCGTGTTCCAGAACGCGCTGCTGCTGCCGTGGCGCAACATCCTCTCCAACGTGATGTTGCCGATCGACATGAAGCAGCTGCCGCGGGACAAGTATCTCGCGCGCGCCAAGGATCTGCTGAAGCTGGTCGGCCTCGAAGGTTTCGAGAAGAAGCTGCCCTGGCAGCTTTCCGGCGGCATGCAGCAGCGCGCCTCGATCTGTCGCGCCCTGGTGCACGACCCCAAGATCATGCTGATGGACGAGCCGTTCGGCGCGCTCGACGCCATGACGCGCGAGCGGATGAACGTCGAATTGATGCGGATCCAGCGCGAGACCGGCAAGACGGTCCTGTTGATTACGCACTCGATCCCGGAAGCCGTGTTCCTTGCCGACCGCGTGCTCGTGATGACCGAGCGGCCCGGCGCGATCGCCGCGATCTACGACGTGCCGATGCCGCGGCCGCGCTCGCTCGAGACGATGTCCGATCCCGTCTTCAACGAACTGGTGCAGCGGATCCGGAAGCATTTCTTCACACAGGGGTCGCTGGACTAACACCCGAGCCTTCAATGCCGCTTCGCCTCAAAGTCAACAATATCGCGTTTTTCGAACGGCCGCTGGTGTTCGCCCGGCCGTTCCGCTTCGGCGCGGTGACGATCACCGCATCGACGCAGATGTTCGTGCGGGTCGAGATCGAGGTGGAAGGCAAGGGCCGCGCCACCGGCGCCAGCGCCGAGATGCTGGCGCCGAAATGGTTCGACAAGCGGCCGCATCTCACCGAAGCGCAGTCGCTCGACGGGCTTCGCCGCTCGCTTGCGATCGCGCGCGGGCTCTATCTGGCGAACAAGGGTCTTGAGACCGCGTTTGGCCTCCACGCCGAACGTATCGGCCCGCAGGTTGCGGCCTGCGCAGCTGAAGACATTCCGCCGCTTGCCGCCGGCTTTGGCCCGGCCGAGATCGACAAGGCGATCCTGGATGCGCTGCTGCGCGCCGCCGGCGCGAACTTCTTCGACGGCATGGCCGGCAATATCGCCGGCATCGACGCGCGGCTGACGCCTGATCTAGACGACGCGGCGATCGCGCGGTTTCTGTCGACGCGCCAACGGCTCGAGCGTGTCGCCGTCAGGCACACGGTCGGAATGGACGACAAGGTTGAAGGCGAGGGCGGCGTCGCCGACCGCAACGAGAACGCCGGTGCGCGCTATTTCAAGCTTAAGCTGAACGGCGATCCCGCACATGACGCGGCGCGGCTGGCGCGGATCGGCGGCGAGCTCGCAAAGCTGCCTTACGCAACCAGGATCACGCTCGACGCCAACGAGCAATATGCCGACCTTGCCGCGCTGAACGCGCTGGTCGACCGGCTCGACCATGACGCGGCGCTGCAGCCGATCAGGGCAAACCTGCTCTATATCGAGCAGCCGATGCCGCGCGATATCACAAGAGCCTCGCCGCTCGGGAAGCTGGCGGCGCACGGCTTCATCATCGACGAGGCCGACGATTCCTATGACGCATTCCCGCAGGCCCGCGTGCTCGGCTATCGCGGCATCTCCTCGAAATCCTGCAAGGGCATCTACAAGTCCATCATCAACGCCACCCGCGCGGCGGCGTGGAGCGCGGACGGCGAGCGGTATTTCGTCAGCGGCGAGGACCTGACCTGCCAGGCCGGGCTCGGCGTGCAGCAGGACCTCGCGCTCGGCGCGCTGATCGGCGTCACCCATGCCGAGCGCAACGGACATCATTATGTCGATGGCTTTGCCGACACCCCGGTTGACGAGGCCGACGCCTTCCTCACCGCGCATCCCGATCTCTACACGCGCGAGCGCGGCAAGGTCCGCCTCGCGATCCATGACGGCGATCTGCTGACCGGATCGATCGCCGTCGCACCGGGCTTTGCCAGTTCGATCCATCCGGACTGGTCCACCATGCAGCCGCTCAAGCGGCCAACACCACGCGTTTCGCAGGAGCAAGCAGTATGACGACCAAACGCCTCGGCCTGATCATGAACGGCGTCACCGGCCGAATGGGGCTCAACCAGCATCTGATCCGCTCGATCGTCGCGATCCGCGAGCAGGGCGGCGTGCAGCTTGCGAACGGCGACCGCGTCATGCCCGATCCGATCCTGGTCGGCCGCGACGCCGAGAAGGTCGGCGCGTTGGCAAAACGCTACAACATCGAGCGCCACACCACTGATCTCGATCGTGCGCTCGCCGACAAGGGCGACACCGTGTTCTTCGACGCCGCGACCACGCAGGCGCGGCCCTCGCTGCTGACCAAGGCGATCAATGCCGGCAAGCATGTCTATTGCGAGAAGCCGATCGCGACCAATCTCGAGGAGGCCGTTGCGGTGGTGAAGCTCGCCAATGCCAAGGGCCTCAAGCACGGCACCGTGCAGGACAAGCTGTTCCTGCCGGGCCTGAAGAAGCTGGCCTTCCTGCGCGACTCCGGCTTCTTCGGCCGCATGCTCTCGGTGCGCGGCGAGTTCGGCTACTGGGTGTTCGATGGCGGTTGGCAGGAAGCGCAGCGGCCGTCGTGGAATTACCGTGTCGAGGATGGCGGCGGCATCATCCTCGACATGGTCTGCCACTGGCGCTACGTGCTCGACAATCTGTTCGGCGAGGTCGAGAGCGTGACCTGCCTCGGCACGACTGACATCCCCGAGCGCTATGACGAGAAGGGCAAGAAATACCAGGCGACCGCCGATGATACCGCCTACGCCACCTTCCGCCTGAAGGGCGGCGTCATTGCGCACATCAACATGAGCTGGGTGACGCGGGTCTACCGCGACGACCTCGTCACCTTCCAGGTCGACGGCACCCATGGCTCGGCGGTGGCGGGCCTGACCGACTGCGTGATCCAGGCACGCCAGGCGACGCCGCGGCCGGTGTGGAATCCGGACGAGAAGCGGATGCATGATTTCTATGCCGACTGGCAGAAGCTGCCTGAGAACGTCGTCTACGACAACGGCTTCAAGGAACAGTGGGAGATGTTCATCCGCCATGTCTGCGAGGACGCGCCCTACAAATACACCCTGCTCGAAGGCGCCAAGGGCGTGCAGCTCGCCGAATGCGCGCTGAAGAGCTGGAAGGAGCGGCGCTGGATCGACGTCGCCCCGATATCAGTCTGAGAAGGGACTTTGTCATGAACAAGCCTGTCCGACCGATGTCATCGCTGTCGCTGAAGCTGCCGACCGCTGGCGGCGGCCTCGAGACCTATCGCCTGGCGGCGTCGCGGACCTTTCCGGCGAAGCTCGAGGGTACGCTGAACCGCGTGGCATTCTCGGCCGCGCATGTGGTGGCCAAGTCGGAGGCCAAGCGGTCTTAGGAAGACAACTATAACACTCAACTCCTTGGCTCACAGAACGACATGGCTA
>NZ_JAUMTJ010000041.1:0-87265 GCF_032654765.1 Bradyrhizobium sp. 33ap4
CGATCTGACAACTTTACCGGCTTCATCCATCTCGCTGCCGCAATGATCTGGATGCAATGAATGTCGATCGGTCCTAGGCCGCGCGGATATGATGGAGTGAGAACTAATATGTCCACCTGCGGACTGGATGAGCCATCCGCGAACAATATCCTTCCCTTTGTAACAATTCGGTAGGTTGCGGGCAGCCAATCGCGCAGGATTTCGGCCCAGTCCTCCTCGGCCTGATCGCCTGCCGTTCCTGGATCATCCTTACTTCGGGCTCTTATTCTAAGATAGGCGCTGTTGAGCGACTCCTTCACTGCACTCATCAAATTGAAGAAGTCGTGCTTTTTCACAATTTGACCCGGCAATGTCCTAACTACTCCGCCGCCTCGCTCGCTGAGCTCTTCCTTGGCTTGCTGTTCGCCTTCTTCAGCACCGGGGCTAAAAACTTGCCGGTGTAGCTGCGCGGCGCCTTGACGATGTCTTCCGGCGGGCCCCAGGCGACGATCTCGCCGCCGCCGTCGCCGCCTTCGGGGCCGAGGTCGATCACCCAGTCGGCGGTCTTGATGACTTCGAGATTGTGCTCGATCACGACAACCGTGTTGCCCTGGGCGACCAGCTCGTGCAGCACCTCGAGCAGTTTTGCGACATCGTGGAAGTGCAGGCCGGTGGTCGGCTCGTCCAGGATGTAGAGCGTGCGGCCGGTGGCGCGCTTTGACAGCTCCTTCGCCAGCTTGACGCGCTGGGCTTCGCCGCCCGACAGCGTCGTCGCCTGCTGGCCGACATGGATGTAGTCGAGGCCGACGCGGTGCAGGGTCTGGAACGTCTCGCGCACGCGCGGCACCGCCTTGAAGAACTCGGCGGCTTCCTCGACGGTCATGTCGAGCACGTCGGCGATGCTCTTGCCCTTGAACAGCACCTCGAGGGTCTCGCGGTTGTAGCGCTTGCCCTTGCAGGTGTCGCAGGTGACGTAGACGTCGGGCAGGAAGTGCATCTCGATCTTGATGACGCCGTCGCCCTGGCAGGCCTCGCAGCGGCCGCCCTTGACGTTGAAGGAGAAGCGCCCGGGCTCGTAGCCGCGCGCCTTCGCCTCGGGCAGACCGGCGAACCATTCGCGGATCGGCGTGAACGCGCCGGTATAGGTCGCGGGGTTCGAACGTGGCGTGCGGCCGATCGGCGACTGGTCGATGTCGATGATCTTGTCGATGTGCTCGAGGCCCTCGATGCGGTCGTGTGGCGCGGCGCCCTCGCTGGCGTTGTTCAGCTTGCGCGCGATCGACTTGTAGAGCGTGTCGATCAGCAGCGTCGATTTGCCGCCGCCGGAGACGCCGGTGACGCAGGTGAACAGGCCGAGCGGGATCTCGGCCGAGACGTTCTTGAGGTTATTGCCGCGGGCGTTGACGACCTTGATGGTGCGCCGATGGTTCGGCGGCCGCCGGTCGGGCACGGGCACCGAAAGCTCGCCGGTGAGGTACTTGCCGGTCAGCGATTTCGGGTTGCGCATGATCTGGTCGGGCGTGCCTTCGGCCACGATGTGGCCGCCATGCATGCCGGCGCCGGGCCCGATATCGAGCACATAGTCGGCGAGGCGGATCGCGTCCTCGTCATGCTCGACCACGACCACGGTATTGCCGAGGTCGCGGAGTCTCTTGAGGGTGTCGAGCAGGCGGGCATTGTCGCGCTGGTGCAGGCCGATCGACGGCTCGTCCAGCACGTAGAGCACGCCGGTGAGGCCCGAGCCGATCTGCGAGGCGAGGCGGATGCGCTGGCTCTCGCCGCCCGACAGCGTGCCGGAGGAGCGCGACAGCGTCAGGTAGTTCAGGCCGACGTCGAGCAGGAAGGTCAGGCGCTCGCGGATCTCCTTCAGGATCCGCGTTGCGATCTCGTTCTGCTGCGCGTTCAGCGCCTCCGGCACCGTCTCGAACCATTCGCCGGCGCGCTTCACCGAGAGCTCGGAGATCTCGCCGATATGCTTGCCGCCGATCTTGACGCACAGCGCCTCCGGCTTCAGCCGGTGGCCGTTGCAGCCGGCGCAGGGCACGTCGGAGAAATACTTGCCGAGCTCCTCGCGCGCCCACTCGCTCTCGGTCTCGCGGTAGCGGCGGTTGATGTTGGTGATGACGCCCTCGAACGGCTTCTTGGTGTCGTAGGAGCGGACGCCGTCCTCATAGGAGAACTTGATCTCGTCGTCGCCGGAGCCGTGCAGCAGCGCGTTCTGGACCTTCTTGGTGAGGTCCTTCCACTTGGTGTCGAGCGTGAACTTGTAGTGCTTGCCGAGCGCGGTCAGGGTCTGGATGTAGTAGGGCGAGGATGATTTCGCCCAGGGCGCGATCGCGCCCTTGCGCAAGGTCAGCTCCTTGTCGGGGATGACCAGGTCCTCGTCGATATGCTGCTCGACGCCGAGGCCGCCGCAGGCCGGACAGGCGCCATAGGGGTTGTTGAACGAGAACAGGCGCGGCTCGATCTCGGGGATCGTGAACCCGGAGACCGGGCAGGCGAACTTCTCCGAGAACAGGATGCGCTCGGGCCCGCTCTTGTCGTGGATTTTGGCGGTTTTCTTCTTGTCCTCTTTCTTGTCGTCCTGGGCGGCCGCCGCCGGCGCGTCGGCATATTCAATCACGGCGAGGCCCTCGGCGAGCTTCAGCGCGGTCTCAAAGCTTTCCGCGAGGCGCTGGGCGAGGTCGGGACGCACCACGATGCGGTCGACCACGACGTCGATGTCGTGCGGGAATTTCTTGTCGAGCGCCGGCGCCTCGGACAGTTCGTAAAAGGTGCCGTCGATCTTGACGCGCTGAAAGCCCTTCTTGAGGTACTCGGCGAGCTCCTTCTTGTACTCGCCCTTGCGACCTCGCACGACCGGCGCCAGCAGATAGAGGCGGGTGCCTTCCGGCAGCGCCAGCACGCGGTCGACCATCTGCGAGACGATCTGGCTCTCGATCGGCAGGCCGGTGGCCGGCGAATAGGGCACGCCGACGCGCGCCCAGAGCAGGCGCATGTAGTCGTAGATCTCGGTGACGGTGCCGACGGTGGAGCGCGGGTTCTTCGACGTGGTCTTCTGCTCGATCGAGATCGCCGGCGACAGGCCGTCGATCTGGTCGACATCCGGCTTCTGCATCATCTCGAGGAACTGGCGCGCATAGGCCGACAGCGATTCGACGTAGCGGCGCTGGCCCTCGGCATAGATGGTGTCGAACGCGAGCGACGATTTGCCGGAGCCGGACAGGCCGGTGAACACCACGAGCTTGTCGCGGGGAATCTCGACGTCGATGTTCTTCAGATTGTGTTCGCGCGCGCCACGGATCGTGATGGCGCGCGATGAGGAGCCGGCGTTCTGTTGGCGCTTCGCCTTGAGCACTTCATCCATAGCGACAGTTCCGGGCGCATGCTTGGCGCCTTTTGGGCGCGCATCGCCGGTGATGCCGGGACCTTGCGCCGATGGGGTGTGAAGACTGGAACGTAGGAAGAACGGTGGACAATTTCCAGTGCTGAGTCGCGTCCATCAACGGATAGTTTGCCTGATGGCAGCAGCCGTCAGCAGCGCCGGTTCCGCTAGAGCCTTTTCCCGCTTCGATGGGATCGGAACGGGAGCTCTGGATTCCTGCTGTGACGCGTTTTCTTGACGCGAACCGCAATTCACTTCGCTCGAAAACGCGCTTACGCAAAAAGGCCGGCGTTAGGCCGGCCTTTCAGTGCGATCTGACCGCCGATGGCGGTCAGGCAATTCGCTCAGGCTTAGTACTTGGCGACGATCGGGCCGCCGAAGTGATAGTTGACGCCGAACTGGGCGCTGTGCAGCTCGAGCGTACCGGACGGCACGCCGAAATAGTTCTCGCTGTCGAGGCTGCGATACAGGTATTCGCCCTTGATCGACCACTGCGGCGCGATGAACGCCTCGACGCCGGCGCCGACGGTCCAGCCGGAGTGAAAGTTGCTCTGCGAGGCGGTCACGCCGAGCGCGGTGACGCTGACCTCGTTGTTGGCCCAGGCGTAACCGCCGGTGCCATAGAACAGCACCTTGTCGACGGCGAAGCCGAGGCGGCCGCGCACGGTGCCGAGCGAGTCGATCTTGCTGCGGGCGGTGACGCCGAGCGCGGAGACCGATGCGTCGATGTCAGCGCCTGCGGCGTCGACCTCGAGGCCGTACACGATGTTGCCGGCTTGCCAGTTGTAGCCGATGGTGCCGCCGCCGAAGCCGCCTTCCATGCTCGGGGTGCCGGAGTTCTCGCTGGCGTAGCCGCCGAAGCCACCGACGTAGAAGCCGGTCCAGTTGTAGATCGCGGCCGGCGGCGGAGCCTTCACGTAAGGCGCGCGTGCCGCCATGTCGGCGGCCATTGCCGGTGCAAAAGCGCTCAGTGCAAACATGCCGGCCGAGGCCAGCAAAACAGTCCTCATTTTCAAAGTCCCAGTCCCATTTTCTTGTTGTCCCTTCAGATATCTTGAAGAGAGCGTCACAGCAGTGTCGCGTGACGTGCTGGTGCTTTACAGAGAAATGCCGGAACGTGTGTATCCGCGAAACCACAACGCACCGAAAACGGCCCCGGTGAGGTGCGCGTGCACACGCAACGAAAAAGCCGGCGCACAAACAGGCGCGCAAACAAAAAGGCCGGCGCGAGGCCGGCCTTTCGTCTGGATCAATCGGCCTGGCGCGATCAATAGCGCGCGACGACCGGACCACCCCACTTGTAGTTCACGCGGACGGTAACGAGGTCGACGTCCTGGCGATCGCGGATGGTGCTGTTCAGCGTGCCGTTGGGGGCGATCAGGTTATAGGTCTTGTCCTGCATGAACAGGTGGTCGTATTCGATGCCCGCGGTCCAGTTCGGCGCGAAGCCGACTTCGATGCCGGCGCCGACGGTGCCGCCCCAGCGGGTGTCGCTGGCGCTGCCGACCAGCACGCCGGTTGGGGTGAAGTAGGTGTTGAAGCGGTTGTCGGTCAGCGCCGCGCCGCCCTTGGCGTAGAGCAGCACGTTGTTGACGGCGTAACCGATCTGGCCGGTGAACAGGCCGAACGCGTCGATCTTGGACTGGTTGGTGAACAGGCCCGGGAAGATCGCGCTGTTGTTGCTGCCCTTCAGGTCAGCCCAGTCGCCCTGCGCTTCGAGGCCGAACACCCAGGCGCCAGCCTGCCAGCGATAACCGATCTGGCCACCGGCGACGCCGCCGGTTGCATCATGGCAACCATCTGATGCGAGGAAGATGCCGGCCGGGAGTTGGTCCCAGCAATTGTGGCTCGAGCCCCAGCCGCCGTTGGCGCCGATGTAGAAGCCGGTCCAGTCATAGATCGGGGCAACCACGGGCGGCGGCGCCTTGGTGTACGGGCGCGCAGCGAGATCGGCAGCCGCGGCAGGCGCAGCAAACGCAATCAGAGCAACCGTACCGAGCAAAAACTTCTTCATTATCAATCCCCCAGCACCCCGATCGGCTTCCAAACGGTCCCGAAGCACGATCCCAGACGCGAGCGCCCGCGCCATGGTTGGAGCTATACGCTGATTCAACCGCAAACGCAGTCTCCCAAATGCAACACTCGCGGGAGAAGTATCGATAAGGCAAGCTGCTGATTTGTTTGTTATTCTCCTAAATCTTGCTGCCGAGCGTCGGCCTGCACCGAGATCGACTGCCGCTCCGACGGCACTGGCCGCTTCTACGGATGGTTGTGGCGAACAAAACTGGAACGACGCCGGATCCGATGCTATATCTCGAATATCGTGGATAACCGGCGCGACGGCAAAGGCGGCGAGCCGGCACCGGCGTATAGGGTCATCCACGACGCCTGCGACGTAAGTGGCGAAGGTTGAGAGTGGCGGCCGAATGTCCGGACGCCCGGTTTTTGAGTGGAGATGATGCGATGGCGGGAAGCGTGAACAAGGTGATCCTGGTGGGAAACCTCGGCAAGGATCCGGAAATCCGGCGGACGCAGGACGGCCGTCCGATCGCAAACCTTTCCATCGCCACCTCGGAAACCTGGCGCGACAAGGGCACCGGCGAGCGCAAGGAAAAGACAGAGTGGCACCGCGTCGTGATCTTCAACGAGGGCCTCTGCAAGGTCGCCGAGCAGTATCTGAAGAAGGGCGCCAAGGTGTACATCGAGGGGCAGTTGCAGACCCGCAAATGGACCGACCAGAGCGGCGTCGAGAAGTACTCGACCGAAGTCGTGCTGCAGGGCTTCAACTCCAACCTCACCATGCTCGACGGGCGTGGCGGTGGGGGCAGCAGCTTCTCCGATGATGGCGGCAGCGATTTCGGTTCGGCCGGACCGGTCAGCTCGGCGCCGCGCCGCGCCGTCGCCGCGGGTGGTGGCAGCAGCCGCAACAGCGACATGGACGACGACATCCCGTTCTGAGCAGCGGTCGCGCTTCCGTCGATTCCGTCAGGCGCCGTTCCGTGAAGATCATTTCCCGGAACGGTCGTTGCGATCGGCACCAGCAATTTCCTCGTGTGGAATATGAGGATAACCCGGTAACTCTCTGTCAGAACGTCGGTGGTTCGACGCAAAGGGATGCGGGTTCCCTGGACTTTGACACAGCCTGATGTAAATGATATTTACATTTGGCTGCGGCATTTGATGCTTGGCCGCGAGCTTCACCCGAGGGCCGGCCATCATGAGCCTCGCGCCATTGCTCGACACCGCGCCTGCGATCCCGCTCCACGCCTTTGCCGCGATGGCCGCCTTCGTGCTCGGCTCCATCCAGCTCGCCGCCCCCAAGGGCACGCTGCCGCACCGGACCCTGGGCTGGATCTGGGTGATCCTGATGCTGGTGGTCGCCGGAAGCTCGTTCTGGATCCATCAGATCCAGCTGGTCGGTCCCTGGAGCCCGATCCACCTGCTGTCGATCTTCTCGCTCGCCATGCTGGCGCTCGGCGTCACGGCCGCACGGAGCCACAATGTCCGCCGCCACAGGTTCACGATGATCGGCATCTTCTTTGGCGCACTGCTCATCGCCGGACTGTTCACCTTCATCCCCGGGCGGATCATGCACGCGGTGGTCTTCGGCCACTGACGGGAGAGACAAGTAGCGAATGGCGGGTGGCGAATAGGGGATTTTTCCATTGCTGTTCGCCATTCGCCACGCGCTTCCCGACCAAGCCGTGGGAACCTTGGCGCTCCCCCCGTAAGTGCATGAAAAAACGAACGGAAAAACGGCTTGCCGGAGCCGCGCAAGGGTGGTTATCAGGCCTCCGATGGGCTATATGATTCCCCAGTAGAACCGACCGGATTTCCCCTTTGTCCGATAACGACGACCACAAGCCCGGCGAGCCGCCGGGACCCTCAGATATTCGTCCCGTTTCCATCCTCGACGAGATGAAGAAGTCCTATCTCGATTACGCGATGAGCGTGATCGTGTCGCGTGCGCTGCCCGATGCGCGCGACGGGCTCAAGCCGGTGCACCGGCGCATCCTCTATTCGATGCATGAGCAGGGACATACGCCGGACAAGAAATACGTCAAATCCGCCCGCGTCGTCGGCGACGTGATCGGTAAATATCACCCGCATGGCGACCAGTCGATTTACGACGCGATGGTCCGCATGGCGCAGGATTTCTCACTGCGCGTGCCGCTGATCGACGGCCAGGGCAATTTCGGTTCGGTCGACGGCGATCCGCCGGCCGCCTATCGATATACCGAAGCGCGGCTGACCCGGGCGGCGCTCGCCGTGCTGGCCGACATCGACATGGAAACGGTCGATTTCCAGCCGAACTACGACAACTCCGAGAAAGAGCCGTCGGTTCTGCCGGCCCGGTTCCCGAACCTTCTGGTCAATGGCGCCGGCGGCATCGCCGTCGGCATGGCGACCAATATCCCGCCGCACAATCTCGGTGAGGTCGTCGATGCCTGCGTGGCGCTGATCGACAATCCGGCGCTCACGATCGACGAACTGATCGACATCATTCCCGGACCGGACTTCCCGACCGGCGGCGTCATCCTCGGCCGCCAGGGCATTCGTAGCGCCTACCATCTCGGCCGCGGCTCGATTGTGATGCGCGGCAAGGTGACGATCGACACCATCCGCAAGGACCGTGAAGCGATCATCATCACCGAGATTCCCTATCAGGTGAACAAGGCGACGATGGTCGAGCGTATCGCCGATCTCGTCAAAGAGAAGAAGATCGAGGGCATCGGGGACCTGCGCGACGAGTCCGATCGTGACGGCTATCGCGTCGTCATCGAGCTGAAGCGCGAAGCGGTGCCCGACGTGGTGCTGAACCAGCTCTACCGATTCACACCGCTGCAGACCAATTTCCCGGCTAACATGCTGGCGCTGGATTCCGGCCGTCCGCAGACGATGAATCTGAAGGACCTGCTCACCATTTTCGTCGCGTTCCGCGAGCAGGTGGTGACCCGGCGGACCAAGTTCCTGCTCGGCAAGGCGCGCGACCGCGCCCACATCCTGGTCGGCCTTGCGATCGCGGTCGCCAACATCGATGAGATCATCCGCGTCATCCGGACCTCGCCCGATCCGAACACCGCGCGCGAGGCGCTGATGTCACGCGACTGGCCGGCACGCGACGTCGAGGCGATGATCACGCTGATCGACGATCCCCGGCATCGCATCAACGAGGACGGCACGCTGCGGCTATCGATGGAGCAGGCCAGGGCCATCCTCGACCTTCGCCTGCAGCGCTTGACCGCGCTGGGCCGCGACGAGATTTCCGAAGAGCTCGACAAGCTGGCGGCCGAGATCGCCGACTATCTCGATATCCTGCGCTCGCGCGCCCGCGTGCAGGGCATCGTCAAGACCGAACTGGCCGAGGTGAAGCAGCAGTTCGCCACCCCGCGCAAGACCGTGATCATCGAGCAGGAAGGCGAGGTCGAGGACGAGGACCTGATCCAGCGCGAGGACATGGTCGTCACCGTGTCGCATGCGGGCTACGTCAAGCGCGTGCCGCTGTCGACCTACCGGGCGCAGCGCCGCGGCGGCAAGGGCCGCGCCGGGATGCAGACCCGCGACGAGGATTTCGTCTCGCGCCTGTTCGTGGCGTCCACGCACACGCCGGTGCTGTTCTTCTCGTCGCGCGGCCAGGTCTACAAGGAGAAGGTCTGGCGGCTGCCGATGGCCGCGCCAAACGCGCGCGGCAAGGCGCTGATCAACATTTTGCCGCTGGAGCAGGGCGAACGCATCACGACGATCATGCCGCTGCCGGAGGATGAATCCTCCTGGGCCAATCTCGACGTGATGTTCGCGACGACCGGAGGCACCGTTCGCCGCAACAAGCTGTCCGACTTCGTCGACGTGCGCCGTTCCGGCATCATCGCCATGAAGCTCGGGGAAGGCGAGGCGATCGTCGACGTCCAGATCTGCACCGAGCATGACGACGTGCTGCTGACCGCCGCCGGCGGCCAGTGCATCCGTTTCCCGGTCACCGAAGTGCGCGTCTTCACCGGCCGCACCTCGATGGGCGTGCGCGGCATTGCGCTGCCCGAGGCCGACAAGCTGATCTCGCTGGCGATCCTGCGCCATGTCGAGACCACCTCGGACGAGCGCTCGGCCTATTTGAAGATGCGCCGCGCCGTGGCCGGCGAGGCCGCGACCGAGGAGCCGGTCGAGGCCGAGGGCGAGGAGACCGCGAATGCGATCCAGCTGTCGCAGGAGCGCTATGCCGAACTGTCGGCGGCCGAGCAGGTGGTGCTGACCGTCTCCGTCAACGGCTATGGCAAGCGGACCTCGTCCTACGAGTACCGCACCACCGGCCGCGGCGGCAAAGGCATCGTCGCGATGAGCGTCAACAACCGGAACGGCAACCTGGTGGCGTCGTTCCCGGTCGAGGACGCCGACCAGATCATGCTGGTCACCGACAAGGGTCAGCTGATCCGCTGCCCGGTGGCCGATATCCGCGTCGCCGGCCGCTCGACCCAGGGCGTGATCGTGTTCGACACCGCCGAGGACGAGCACGTGGTCTCGGTCGAGCACATCCCTGAAGAGGAAAACGGCGAGAACGGCAACGGCGGCTAGCGCCGCCGTTTCGGAGAACCCCAGCCCGAATGCAGCCAACGGGCGCGCAACAGGCGCGCCCGTTGACAGGCTCCGCGAAATCCGGCGGGCCTGCCGTACGCCCCTAGCCCAAGGGCAACGCCCTATGCTTTGATGGGGTCCGGCGGATCTACCGATTTCGGGAGGCCGTTGTGACCGATCATCGCGTTGAGCGGCGGCTTGCAGCTATCCTGGCGGCTGACGTGGCCGGATATAGTCGGCTGACCGGCCTGGACGAGGAAGGGACACACGTCGGGCTGAGGGAGTGTCTGCGTGGACTCGCTGATCCCAAGATCAGCGAACACCGTGGCAAGGTCGTCAAGCACACGGGCGACGGCGTGCTCGCCGAGTTTGGCAGTGTCGTGGATGCGGTGCGTTGCGCCATTGAGGTCCAGCGCGGAATGGCCGAGCGAAATGCCACGGTGCCGCAACTCAAGCGGATCGAATTCCGCATTGGCATCCACGTCGGCGACATCATCGTCGATGAAAACGATATCTTTGGAGACGGCGTCAATATCGCCGCCCGCCTTGAAGGGATCGCGGAGCCCGGCGGAATCTGCATCTCGGACGATGCGCAACGTCAAATCCGCGGCAAGGTCGATGCCGTGTTCGCGGACATGGGCTCGCAGAACCTGAAGAGCATTGCTGAGCCGATGCGCGCGTGGCGATTGCGGATAAACGCGGGCCATCCCGCGAGCGCCCCGATCGAGCCGCCGGTCGACAGCGCGCAAGCTCTGGCGCTCCCTGACAAGCCGTCGATCGCCGTGCTGCCGTTCGAGAATATGAGCGGCGACCCCGAGCAGGAATACTTCGCGGACGGAATGGTCGAGGAAATCATCACGGCGCTGTCGCGCTTCAAATGGCTGTTCGTGATCGCCCGAAATTCGAGTTTTACCTTCAAGGGCCGGGCGGTCGATATCAAGGAGGTCGGCCGCAGGCTCGGCGTCCGCTATGTCCTTGAGGGGTCTGTGCGCAAGGCCGCGGGGAAGGTTCGCATCACCGGGCAGTTGATCGATGCGGTTACCGGAACGCACATCTGGGCAGACAGGTTCGAGCGTGACCTGACGGACATATTCGCTCTCCAGGACGAGGTGACCGTCGCCGTCGTCTCGGCCATTCAACCAAAATTGCTGCAGATCGAAATCGGCCTGTCGGCACGGCGACCAGAGAACCTCACCGCCTATGATTTCTATCTCCGCGCCATGCAGCAGCATTACCTGATGACCCGCGAAGGATTGGCCGAGGCGATCAGGCTGGCGCATCGTGCATTGGAGCTTGACCCCAGGTTCGGCTTTGTCGCCGCTCTGGCAGGTCTCGCCCACATGCAGAACATCCTTTGGGGGCATGCCGTCGATCCTCAATTTGACCGCAAGGAAGCGGTTCGGCTGCTTCGCCTGGCATTGAGCATCGACGATGGTGATGCGGAAACATTAGCCTGGGTTTCCCTCACCTCGGCGTACATGGTCGGCGATTGTGAGAGTGAGATCGAATTGGCCGACCGGGCGGTCGCTCTTAATCCGAATTCATATCGCGCATGGACCGCCAGAGGCAGCGTCTACAGAGTTGCCGGGCTTCCCGATGAAGCGGTCCGGAGTTTTGAACGCGCCATCCGCCTGAGCCCGTTAGACCCGCGGCTACCCATCACGTTTGTTGGGATGGGGATGGCCTTCATCGAGCTTCGCCGCTTTGACGAGGCCATTGCCGCAGCGAATAAATGCCGGCGCCAGAATGCCTCCTATTCGCTGGCCTACCGTTGTCTCGCGTCCGCGTTCGCTCATCTCGGACGCGACGCGGAGGCGCGCGAGGCGGCGGCGCTCCTGCTTCAGCTCGATCCCGCCTTTACAATTTCCGCAATGATCGCCAGGGGCGGGTACCCAAACGCGCAGCTGTTGATCGAGGGGCTTCGGAAGGCGGGATTGCCCGAATGAATTGTGCCCGCGGGCGCCGACGAGGCGGCCGTCGGGAGCCCGCGGGCTCTGACAAGCCCTTAGCCGGGTGCGCTTGTGGGAACGTGGCCTAGACGGCGCTTTCCAGTTCGCGCGTGAGCGCGGGAAGGGCATCGATCCGGCCGATCTGCGCGAACCAGCACCAGAGCTCGAGCGTGCAGGCCAGCCGGTAGAGCGCGATCGTGGCCTCCCAGTCCGGCCGGCCGCTCGTGCCGTGGCCCGCGAGCAATCCGTCGCGCTTCGGCGCGTCCTTCGGCGTGAAGTAATAGAGCGCCTTGGCGACGTCCATCAGCGGATCGCCGGCGGTGGCATTCTCGAAATCGACGATGCCGGTGAGACGCGGCTGCCCCTCCGGTGTCACCAGCACGTTGCCGGCGTGGAAGTCATAGTGACAGAGGCGGGGCGTGTCGGTTGCGTCGAGCAGGACGCTGCGCGCCAGGATGCCGGCCCGCAGCCGCGCGGCCAGCGTTTCGTCCCCGCCGCGCGTGCAAAACTCGGTCAGCTTCCGCTCGAACTGCGCGGACATGTAGGCGCGGTTGGTCGGGTACGACGTCCAGACGCCGTGCGGGCCGATATAGCCGAAGCTGTCGAGCGTGATGCCATTGATACGGCGGAGTGCCGTGCCCATGGCGGCGTAGATCGAAAACAGCTCCTGATACGTCAGCGCCGCCTCGCGGTTGCCGAGCACGACGCCGTCGAGCTTGCTCATCAGCACAAAATTGAAGTCGATCAGCGCGCGGCTGTCGTCGGCTATGAGGATGCGGGGAATGGCAATGCCGGCGTCGCGCAGAAGACCGAGGACATAGACCTCCTTCGCCATCTTCCATTGCAGCTGGGCGGGGTAGACCTTGAGGATGCAGCTTGGCGCGTCAGCCCGCGTGATCTGGAGGATCGTGCTGATCTCGCCGCCGCGTAGCTCGGTGATGCCTGCCACGCGCGCGCCTGGCGCAATCCGATCGATGATCGCCTGAGCCTGATCGATCGAAATCGCCAGCCGCGGCTTCAGCTGAAGAGGCGGATCGTCTGACATGTCCGCATCCGGGCTGTGGGACTAGATCTCGATCTCCGTCCCGAATTCCACGACCTGTCCGGTCGGCACGCCGAAGAACGCCGCCGACCGTTCGGCGTTGCGCTGCAGGAACGCGAACAGCGATTCCCGCCATACCCACATGCCCGGAATGTCTTCCCGCGGGATGATGGTCTCGCGGCCGATGTAGTAGGTCACATCGGTCAGACGCAGACCGGGCAGTTTGCCCTGACGACAGGCGAGCTTTAGCCCTTCGTAAACGGTGGGATATTGCATGAAGCCGTAACGCAGGATGACGCGGATGATGCCCGGGGTGACGTCGTGAACCACCACGCGATCCTCGTCCGGGATGCGGGGGGATTCCTCGATCTGTACGGTGACCAGCAGCACGCGCTGGTGCAGCACGTGGTTGTGCTTGACGAACTGGGTCAAGGCAAGCGGCACGCCGTTAGGGGCGGAGGCGAGGAATATGGCGGTGCCCGGCAGCCGGCTGTGGCACTTGTTGACCGCGGTCTCGATCAGATCTTCTTCCGGCTGACGCAGCTTGCTGCGCGCCGTCTCGACCAGTTTCACGCCGCCGCGCCAGGTCAGCATCAGGAAGGCCACCGCAGCGGCGAGCAGCAGCGGGAACCAGCCGCCTTCGAACAGCTTGGTCGAGTTCGCCGCAAAGAAGATCGCGTCGATGATGAAGAAGAAGCCGTTCACCGCGATCACGATGATCGGCGAATAGCCCCACTGGATCGCGACCAGCGCTGCAAGCAGCGTGGTGATCGCCATCAACAGCGACACTGCGATGCCGTAGGCGCCGGCGAGCGCGTCCGAGGTGCCGAAGGCGAGCACCGCGCCGAGTGTCCCCGCCGCAAGCATCCAGTTCACCAGCGGCACGTAGATCTGCCCGATCGCATCGCTCGTGGTGTGCTCGATGTGCATGCGCGGCAGGAAGCCGAGCTGGATCGATTGCTGGGTCAGCGAGAACACACCCGAGATGATGGCCTGCGAGGCAATCACGGTGGCAATGGTCGCGAGCAGCACGAGCGGGTAATGCGACCAGTCCGGTGAGAGCTGGAAGAACGGGTTTTCGATCGCGGTCGGATCGGTGATCAACAGCGCGGCCTGGCCGAAATAGTTCAGCACCAGAGCGGGCAGGCAGACGGCGAACCAGGCGAGCCGGATCGGAAAGCGGCCGAAATGCCCCATGTCGGCATACATCGCCTCACCGCCGGTCACCGCGAGGAAGGCGGCGCCAAGGATGGCGAAGCTGACGTGGAAATCCTGATGGATCAGGAAATCGAATGCATAGAGCGGGCTCAGCGCAACCAGCACGCCGGGCGCCTTGACGATGCCGTGAATGCCGAGCGCTGCCAGCACGGCGAACCAGAACAGCATCACCGGACCGAAGATCCTCCCGATGAAGCCGGTGCCCTGCTTCTGCATCATGAACAGGCCGATCAGGATCACGACGGTGATCGGCACCACCGCAGGGGTCAGCGAGGGCGCGTCGACCTTGAGGCCCTCGATCGCCGACAGCACCGAGATGGCCGGGGTGATGGCGCCGTCGCCATAGAGCAGGGCGGCGCCGATCAGGCCGACCACCAGAAGATGGGCGCGCCAGGTGCCGGGCGCCGCGTTGCGCGCCGAGAGCAGCGCCAAGAGCGCGACGATGCCGCCTTCGCCGCGGTTGTCGGCGCGCAGGATCAGCATCGCGTATTTGATCGAGATGATCAGAATCAGCGCCCACAGGATCAGCGAGACCACGCCGAGCACCGCGCTCTCGGTGAGCGGACCGCCATGGGTGGCGGCCTTGGCGGCTTCCTTCAGGGCGTAGAGGGGGCTGGTGCCGATGTCGCCATAGACGACGCCCAGGGCACCGAGCGTGACGGCAACCGGGATCGGACTGGACGGGGGGTGGCCAGAAGAAACGATGGCGGGCGTACTCGTCACGGCAATCCCCCGATGTCTTGCGCGCGCCGGGTCATCCGGCCGGGCGCCTTAGACGATAGTCTGCGACGGGACGTCGCAAATTACCATTGGGTTTTGTGTGACGGCCTGACCTTACGCCAGGCTGACGAGGGACGTCGCTCGACTACGGGCTACGGGGTACGGTCGGCGGTGACCAGGCGGGCTTCACGAACCACTGTCTTGTTGCCGGCGCTGCGCAGGCACGCGGCCTCGAAATTCGGCCAGGCCTGCTGCGAGCAGTCCTTGCCGACCGGGTGGACGTCAAGACGGTCGCTCTTGGCCAGCGGCTGCGGGGTGGAGGCTTCGACCTGCGGCGCAAAGCCCGGCAGCACGGTGAGCGCGGCGGCAATGAACGCGGCAACAGCGATGGCGGAAAGTGCCTTGATCATGACGGTCCCCAGTTGATCGGGCCGCCCGGGCCCGTCGTTTCGTTGTCCAATGTCTACCGGCAGCACGTTTCCTGGTGTCTTCGCCACCGCGGGAAATGGTTTCGTCGCGGCCGGTTTTGTTTCGTCCGCCAACGGCCGACGAAACATTCACCCCCGTAGACGCTGGCATCCCAGGACTCGTTCACTGGACGACTGGAAAGCAAGCAATGGAACCCAGGCGGCTTGCCGGGGAGAGCCGGGCGGGTTAGGAGGGACCATGTCCCGTATCGCGATCTATCCTGGCTCCTTCGATCCCGTCACCAACGGCCATCTGGACGTGGTGAAACAGGCCGTCTTCCTTTGCGACCGCCTGATCGTCGCCATTGGCGTCCATCCCGGCAAGAGGCCGCTGTTTTCCACCGAGGAACGGCTGGCCATGGTCCATGAGGTGTTCGGCCCCATCGCCCAGCAGGCAGGCTGCGCCTTCGAGAGCGCGTTCTATGACAATCTCACGGTCGCGGCGGCCCGCGCGGCCAAGGCCACGCTGATGATTCGCGGCCTGCGCGACGGCACCGATCTCGATTACGAGATGCAGCTTGCCGGCATGAACGAGGCGATGGCGCCCGAGGTGCATACCGTGTTCGTTCCGGCGTCGGTTGCGGTCCGCCCGATCACCGCCACACTGGTGCGCCAAATCGCCCAGATGGGCGGCGACTTCTCTTCATTCGTGCCGTCATCAGTCGCAGCTAGCCTGAAGGCCAAGTTCGCCGGCTGATCCCGGCGGCCTGCCACACCCCAACGTTAAAGCTCCGGAGTTGCCATGATCCGCATTCTTGCATTCGTTGCTGCGCTGCTCTGCGTCGTGCCCGCGGTCGCGCAGCCGCTGCCGGCCAATCTCGACAAGGCCGATGCGATCGTGATCGACACCACCAAGGGCCGCATCGTCATCAAGCTGCGCACCGATATCGCGCCCAAGCATGCCGAGCGCATTAAGCAGCTGGCGCGCGAGGGCTTCTACAACAACGTGCCGTTCCATCGCGTAATGGACGGCTTCATGGCGCAGACCGGCGACGGCCAGAACTTCAACGGCACCGGCGGCTCGAAATATCCGAACCTGAAGCAGGAATTCTCCCAGGTCCCGTTCAAGCGCGGCATCGTCGGCATGGCCCGGCGCGGCGACAGCGTCGACAGCGCCAATTCGCAGTTCTTCATCATGTTCGCCGACGGGCCGAGCCTGAATGGCCAGTACACCGTGATCGGCGAGGTGGTACAGGGCATGGACGTGGTCGACAAGCTGAAGAAGGCGTCTGCGGGCTCTCCTGGCGGAGCCGTCACCGATCCCGACAAGATGGTGAAGGTGCAGGTCGCATCCGACATCAAGTGATCCGCATGGCGGCGCGCTGCAAACCACTCGCCTGGTTCGCCGCGCCGCTGGTTTGCCTGACGCTGACCGTACCGGTGCAGGCCGAGCCGGAGCAACTCAATACGATCAAGGACGTTGTTCTTGCCATCCACCGCTGCTGGCGGCCGCCGCCGGCAGACAAGGCCGGCCAGATCGACATCACCGTCATTGTCAGCTTCAACCGCGAGGGCGCGATCCTCGGGCATCCCAGGATCAGCTATGAATCGCAGGAGGCGACCGACAACGACCGGATTGCATACCGGATCGCGGTGATGGAGACGTTGCAACGCTGCACGCCGTTGCCATTTACCGAGAGCCTGGGCGGCGCAGTCGCCGGCCGCCCATTCGCGATCCCGTTCAGGAATAAGAAGTATCCACCCCGAAGCCAGGAGAAGCGAGCATGGCTGCTACCGAAAATACTCTGATCCTCGAAACCACGCAGGGCCCGGTCACGATCGAGATGCGCCCGGATCTCGCGCCCGGCCACGTCGCGCGGATCAAGGAGCTGGTGCGCGAGGGCTTCTACGACGGCATCGTATTCCACCGCGTGATCGACGGCTTCATGGCGCAGACCGGCTGCCCGCAGGGCACCGGCATGGGCGGCTCCGGCAAGAAGCTGAAGGCCGAATTCAACAAGGAGCCGCATGTCCGCGGCACCGCCTCGATGGCCCGCGCCGCCAATCCGGATTCCGGCGACAGCCAGTTCTTCATCTGCTTCGACGACGCCTCGTTCCTCAACGGCCAGTACACCGTCTGGGGCAAGGTCACCGAGGGCATGGAGAACGTCGACAAGATCAAGCGCGGCGAGCCGGTGAAGGATCCGGACAAGATCGTCAAGGCGCGCATGGCTGCCGACGCGGCGTAAGTCAAACACTCCGTCATTCCGGGCGCAGCATCGAACCCGGAATCCCGAGATTCCGGGTTCACGCTTCGCGTGCCCCGGAATGACGGCGCTGAAGTATTAGTCACCGCCATGCGCACCGACCTCTTCGACTTCGAACTGCCCCCGGAAAGCATCGCGCTTCGCCCCGCGAGCCCGCGCGATGCCGCGCGGATGCTGGTGGTGCATCCGGGCGGCGTGCTGCGCGACGCCGCGATCGCCGACCTGCCGCAGTGGCTGGAGCCGGGTGATCAGATCGTCGTCAACGACACCAAGGTGATCGCGGCGCAACTCAAGGGCCGCCGGATCGGGCGCGACACCGAACCGAAGATCGAGGCGACCTTGATCAAGCGGCTCGACGGCTCGCGCTGGCAGGCGCTGGTGAAGCCGGCGAAGAAGCTCAGCCCCGGCGACACCATCCGCTTCGGCAATGAGGGCAGGGTGTGCCTGCTCGGCAATCTCGATGCAGAGGTCGAGGCCAAGGGGCAGGAGGGCGAGGTGACGCTGTCATTCTCGTTCCATGGTCCGGTGCTCGACCAGGCGATCGCCGATGTCGGCGCCACGCCGCTGCCGCCCTACATCGCCTCCAAACGCACGCCTGACGAGAGGGACGTCAGCGACTACCAGACCATGTTCGCCGCCAATGAGGGCGCGGTCGCAGCGCCCACGGCGGGGCTGCATTTCACGCGGGCCTTGGAGGCCGCGCTGAAGAGCCGCGGCGTCGAGCTGCACCGCCTGACGCTGCATGTCGGGGCAGGGACCTTCCTGCCGGTGAAGACCGAGGAGACCTCGGAGCACAAGATGCATGCCGAGTGGGGCTGCATCACCGCCGAGACCGCTTCCGCCTTGAATGCCGCGCGCGCAAAAGGCGGCCGGATCGTCGCGATCGGCACCACGTCGCTGCGCCTGCTGGAAAGTGCCGCCAGTGCCGACGGCACCATCGAGCCGTTTGCGGCGGAAACCTCGATCTTCATCACGCCGGGCTACCGCTTCCGCGCGGTCGATATTTTGCTGACCAACTTCCATCTGCCGCGCTCGACGCTGTTCATGCTGGTCTCGGCCTTCTCCGGCCTCGAGACGATGCAGGGCGCCTACGCGCATGCGATCAGGGACGGCTACCGGTTCTATTCGTATGGCGATGCGTGTTTGCTGTTTCGCGCGCGAGGCTAGCTCCGCAAGCACGGTTGCTTCACCGTCACCCTGAGGCGGCCGCTTCTTCAGCGGCCCTCGAAGGGCGACGGCCCGACTGGGGCCGATGCATCCTTCGAGACGCCCGCCGCGCGGGCTCCTCCAGCGACAATGGCTGCGCCATTGCGCGGGGATGACGGTTCTTGCATTCACGCCATCGCGCGTTCGGGCAGCAGCTCGGCGATCTGCACCGCGTTGAGGGCGGCGCCCTTGAGCAGCTGATCGGCCGCGACGAACATCGAGATCGAGTGACCGCTGGGGTCGCTGAGATCCTTGCGGATGCGGCCGACCAGCACGTCGTCCTGGCCGGAGGCGTCGATCGGCATCGGGAAGTAGTTCTTGGCGCGATCGTCGACGACCTTGACGCCCGGCGCCTGCGCCATCATCGCGCGCACCTGGTCCTCGGTGATCGGCTTTTCGCATTCGAAGGTGATCGACTCGCAATGCGCGCGCAGCACAGGCACCCGCACGCAGGTAACGCCGACCGCGATCTTCTCGTCCTCGAAGATCTTGTGGGTCTCCTTGATGACCTTGGTCTCCTCGTCGTTGTAGCCGGTCTCCGGATCGATCGCCGTGTTGTGGTTGAACAGGTTGAAGGCGTAGGGGTGCGGCATCACCTTCGGGGTGTAGACCTGTCCGTTAAGATTGGCGCGGGTGGACTCGACGAGCTCCTCCATCGCAGCTGCGCCGGCGCCGCTCGCGGCCTGGTAGGTCGAGATGATCACGCGCTTGATGCGGTTCTTCTGGTGGATCGGCCACAGCGGCACCAGCGCGGTGATGGCGGCGCAGTTCGGGTTGGCGATGATGCCCTTGTGGTCGCGGATGCGGTTGGCGTTGATCTCGGGGATCACCAGCGGCACGTTCGGATCCATCCGGAACGCCGAGGAATTGTCGACCACGACGGCGCCGGACTTCACCGCAAGCGGCGCGAACTTCCTGGAGATGCCGCTGCCGGCCGAGAACAGCGCGATGTCGACGCCCTCGAAGGCGCGCTCGGTCAGTTCCTCGATCACGATCGGCTTGCCGCGGAAGCTGATGGTCTTGCCGGCCGAGCGGGCGCTCGCCAGCGCCTTCAGCTTGCCGACGCGGAAGCCGCGCTTGTCCATGGTGGCGATGAATTCGGCGCCGACGGCACCGGTGACGCCGACAATCGCGACGACGGGATCGTTACTCACTTTGTCCTCCATTCGAGTTGTATTTCAGGCAACAAAAAAGCCCCGGACCTTCATCAGGCGGGGCTTCGGGTAGAGATGATGCGGTTCGACCGACTACGCGCGCACGCCTCCCGAGGCCCCGGAGGGCTTGGTGGTTTTGCTGGTGCGTTTGGTCGCGGTGATCATGGAGCGGACTTATGCGGGACAGATCGGCGTCCGTCAACGGCTTTTGGGCGAAAACTTGGCGAGAGAAAACTTGGCGAGTGCCGCGCCGGCCTCAGGGCCTGCGCGCGCCGGGCGGTTCGAGGATCACCTCTTTCAGGTCGCTGCCGGCGAGCACGACGATAACGAAATTGAGCTTGCCGCGTTCGCGCATCAGGCCACCACTGATCGCCTTTCCGGAGGTCGTGCGCTCGGCCACCCGCACGGCGTCGGCGAGGCGATGCCGGAGCGCCCTCAGCACGGCGAGGTTGTCACGGTCTTCGGTGCCGAGCGACTTCAGCGGCGCGGCGGCCTCGCCACCCACCACTTCGCCGGTCGCCGCGTCAATGGCGTGCCGCCAGATGCGGTCCTGCTGCATGGTCTTGACCCGGTAGACCGCAGGCTCCGACGCGCCGTCGAAGCTGATGTCGGCGGTTATCGAACCGGAATGCAGCGCCTCCGCAATCGCCATCGCCTTGCGCAGCGAGATCTGGGCCGCCTGGAAGCTGTCGAGCTCGCGGCGAACCGTGTGCGCATCGAGCGCGGTGTCGTTATCCTGCGGGGTAAGCGCTGCAGCCGTTGAGCTCGTGATCGCGTGCGCCGGCGTCGCGAAGGGCAGGGCAATGAGCGCGGTTGCCAGCAGCCGCGTGCCGAATGCCCAATGCCGCAGTGCGTGTAATCGTCCCGTCGTCATGGTCGCATCCGTCGCGTTGAACCGCCGCCCGGGCAGAGAAAGTGCGGCCGACCTTTGTTAGTCAGAGGTCGGCCGCCGAACGTTCAGACGGAGCGATGGCGGCAGCTCCGTCCTGACGATCGGCGACACGAAACCGTTGGGGGGCTGAACTTGGGTTTCGCGTCTCATTGCAACTAAACAATACGGTTTCGTTCTGTTTCCTTCAAGGCTCATCACGACAACGTGTGAGGCGATGCAACGATCCTAAAACTGTCAGCGGGCCGGGCGGCGGCGCGCCTTCGTCGCTTCCTTGATCGCCTCTTTGGCCGCATCGCGAAGCCGGTCCTGCGGCCCGACGGCGCCGGCGAGAAACAGCCGGATCGAGACTTCCATCCGGGTCTCGGCGGTCTTCATGTCGATCGGAATTCCGAATGTTGCCATCCGGTGGGTGTGGCCGACCACCATGTTGAGAAATGTCTCGGCGGCGATTGTGGTGTCCTCGAGATCGAGAACGCCTTTATCGACCAGATGGTCGAAGAAATCCGCCGTGGTGGACACCGGTTTCGACCAGCCCTCGTCGACGGCAAGCTTGGCGACCTCGGGGAAATTGATTGCCTGCGCGGTCAGGATCCGGCTGAAAGCGATGGAGTCGGCGCTGCAATTCAGCACCAATAGCTGGCGTCCGAGCTCGGTCAGCCGTTCCTCGACCGAACCGTCGCAGTTGCCGCCGGCCTGCGCTTCGGCTGCCGCGGCGGCGAGCGGGGCAAGCCAGCGGGCGATCTCGCGGCGGAGCACCGCGGCGAACAGGCCGCGCTTGTCGCCATACTGACCGTAGACGGTGGGCTTGCTGACGCGGGCGGCCTCGGCCACCGCGTCGATCGACGTCGCATCGAAGCCGCGCTCGAGGAACAGGCGGGTGGCGACCTCGATCAGCCGCTGGTCGCGCTCGATCGCAGCGTCCCGCGTCGGCCGGCCGCCGCGTGACTTGATCACGCCGCGCTTGGCCACCTTGGCCTTGGTTGCCGTCAATCCCATTTGCCCATTCATCTCGTTGTGCATCGGACGGGTCTGTCCGGTCTATAACCCGCGCCGTGCGGATTCGTCCATTCGGCGGTACCGGGAGCAGGCCGCTTAAGGGGGCGTCGCAGTCCAGGCCTGCCCGGCGGCGGCCTTGTCGTATCCGTACTGGTACAGCGCGCGCATATAGGCGGTGTCGAAGCCCTGCGTTTCCGGCGCCGGATAGCCGCGCTCGATGTAGGACAGATGGAAACCCAGCCGGTTGCGCCGGGCGAAGTCATAGGTCGAGAGGATCACGGAGCGTGTCTGCGCCTGCGTGATCGCGGAAATGCTGCGGGAGGCGACCTCGATCGTCGAGTTCGAGACCAGCTCGAAGTTGCCCTCGAGCTTCTTGTTGACGAGGATGTAGATGTTCATGCGGCTGTTGGCGGGCCAGCCGCGCTCGCGGAACAGCAGCGCATCCGGCAATGTCAGCACCGGCGCGGTCACGCCGCCGTCGACATGCATCTCCTGGAACCGGCGGCCCTGGCCTTCGGCGTCGATCATGATCGGCGGAAACACCAGCGGGATGCTGGCGGACGCGGCCATCACGTCGCGAAACAGCTGCAGCGCCTCGGGCGTTCCGACAGCGGCGATTCGCCCCATGTCCCAGATCACCGTGCGCTGGGTGTCGAGATCGGTGGTGACGATCAGGAGCTTTCGGCCCTTGGCGTTTTCGCGCGCCACCTCGCTCAGGATCTCCGGACCGACGTAACGCGCCACCAGTTCGCGCAGCCGCTTGTTGCCGAACAGCCCGGAGCCGAACAGCACCCGCATCAGGCTCGGATCCTGCAGCAGGCTTTCCGCGATGCCCGAGGTGTTGACCTCCTTCAGCGTGTCGTCGTAGCGCGGGCCAAGGAAGGCAAAGGGCGCAATCAGCCCGCCGGTGCTGACGCCGGAGACGACTGAAAAGGCCGGACGGTTGCCGGCCGCGGTCCAGCCGTTGAGGACGCCCACGCCATAGGCGCCGTCGGCACCGCCGCCGGAGAGGGCGAGGTAGGTCTTGATCGGGGCGAGGTCGCTCTTCTCGAGCTTGAATTTTGACGCCGGCTCGTCGGCATAGCGGCGCAGCCCGTTGAGGTCGAGCACCCGCGAATTGGCGGCGTCGGCGGCCGTGTAGGGCATCCGCGGCAGCGAGCTGCAGGCCGAAAGCGCCAAGGCGAGGCCGCACAGCAGGATCGCTTGCCGGATCGCGCGGGCGGCCGTCATCCAAAGGCCGGCGCCGGCGCGCTGGATGCTAGGGGGTAAGACCATCTCTGCCAGTCACGTTCTCGGATCGACGTCGCTGCGGGAAGCCGGTTGCCAGATTGTCGTCATAAAACGATACTGTTTCGTTTTGTTTAACGGGGCTGATGATGCAAGGCAAGCGTCCGGCCGGTTGTCCGTGTTCACGAAGTCGCGCGAGGGCCGCTATCCGACGGGTTGATCGGGCACCGGCGACACGCAATAAGCAGCCGCATGACTCTTCCCAATCATTTCGAGCTGCTGGCGACCGACGGCGCCGCCCGCACCGGGCGCCTGACCACGCCGCACGGCCTCGTGCGGACGCCCGCCTTCATGCCGGTCGGCACCGCGGGCGCGATGAAGGGCATGCATTGGCGCGAGGTGCGCGATGCGGGCGCCGATATCGTGCTCGGCAACACCTATCACCTGATGCTGCGCCCGGGCGCCGAGCGCATTGCCGGGCTTGGCGGCCTGCAGCGCTTCACCGGCTGGGGCGGCCCGATGTTGACGGATTCCGGCGGCTTCCAGGTGATGTCGCTGTCGGAGCTGCGTAAGGTGACCGAGAAGGCCGTGACCTTCCGCTCGCATATCGACGGCACCAAGGTCGAGCTGTCGCCGGAGCGCTCGATTGAGGTGCAGCGGCTGCTCGGGTCCGATATCGCCATGCAGATGGACGAATGCGTCCGGCTGCCGGCGGAGCGCGCCGACATCGAGCGCGCGATGCAGTTGTCGCTGCGCTGGGCTGAACGCTCCAAGCGCGCGTTTGAGGCGGCGCCTGACGGCTACATGCTGTTCGGCATCGTGCAGGGCGGCGACGTGCCGGATCTGCGGCACGCCAGCGCGCGCGGGCTGACCGACATCGGCTTTCACGGTTGCGCGATCGGAGGGCTCGCGGTCGGCGAGCCGCAGGCGGTGATGCTGGCGATGATCGAGGAGACCGCGCCGGCGCTCCCGGTCGATCGGCCGCGTTATCTGATGGGCGTCGGCACGCCGGAGGACATCCTCGAGGCGGTAGCGCGCGGCGTCGACATGTTCGACTGTGTGATGCCGACACGGAACGGACGCCACGGCATGGCGTTCACCCGCTTCGGGCAGATCAATTTGCGCAACGCCCGGCACGTCGACGATCCGCGCCCGCTCGATGAAGAGAGCCCGTGGCCGGCGGCGAGCGGCTATTCGCGTGCCTATCTGCATCACCTGGTTCGATCAGGCGAAACACTTGGGGCAATGCTGCTGTCCGAAATCAACGTCGCCTACTACCAGCAGCTGATGCAGGGCATCCGCGATGCGGTGGCGAACGGCACGTTCGAGGACTTCAGAACGAAAACGCGCGCCGGTTGGGCGCGCGGTGACATCGCTCCAAGATGAGCTGTGTGATCAGTTGCACACGATCGGTTTCACCGCGTGTTTGGTAACGAACCCGTAACCGCAGTTGTCGCAGGTCCAGAGATAGCTGATCAAATTGTCGAACAGGTACGCGGAGGCTTCCGCCGCCACCATGGAGTCCGCACACACCGGACAGGTCGGCAAATCGCAGCCGCGCGGATCGGGCCTGGACGCTGTGGTCGACAGAACTTCAGCGAGAGCTGGCATGTGACCTCCTTTGCGTTCTGAGCTGCACCTGACGAAAGTATATAAACCCATTTGTTTGACCTTGTCGCAACACAAATGCGTAGGTTTTACGTTATTTGCGCAGGTTCTATTTTGCGATGCAACGAATTCGCGCTGCGGCGGTTTCTCACTTGCGTGCCATGGTGCGCTGCTTCTAATGAGACAAGACCGCATATTCCCAGCACATCCGCTACAGGAGCCGCTTGATGGACGCGCCGTCGACAACGAGTGCAGTGCAACCCGGACGCGGCCGCGTCTTTGACTCCATCGTCGATGCGATCGGCTCTACGCCGATCGTGCGGCTGCGCAGATTGCCGCAGGCGGCTGGCGTCAACGCGACGATCCTCGCCAAGCTGGAATACTTCAATCCGGCAGCCAGCGTGAAAGACCGCATCGGCGCGGCGATGATCGTGGCGATGGAGAAGGCCGGCATCATCAACGCCGACACCGTGCTGATCGAGCCGACCTCGGGCAACACCGGGATTGCGCTTGCCTATGTCGCGGCCTCGCGCGGCTATCGGCTCAAGCTCGTCATGCCGGAATCGATGTCGATCGAGCGGCGGCGGATGCTGGCCTTTTTCGGCGCGGAGATTGTGCTGACCCCGGCCGCGCAGGGCATGAAGGGCTCGATCGCGACCGCGGAGGAATTGGTGCGCACGACGCCCAACGCTGTCATGCCGCAGCAATTCAAGAACCTCGCCAATCCCGAGATCCATCGCCGCACCACCGCCGAGGAGATCTGGAACGACACCGGCGGCAACATCGATTACTTCGTTGCCGGCGTTGGCACCGGCGGCACCATCACGGGCGTTGGCCAGGTGCTGAAGCCGCGCAAGCCATCATTGCGTGTCGTCGCGGTGGAGCCGGAAGAGAGCCCGGTGCTGTCGGGTGGCCAGCATACGCCGCACAAGATCCAGGGCATCGGCGCGGGCTTCATCCCTGACATCCTCGACCGCTCCGTGATCGACGAGATCGTCAAGGTCAACAGTGCGACCGCGATCGAGACCGCGCGCGAGCTGGCGCGCAACGAAGGCATCCCCGGCGGTATCTCGTCGGGTGCCGCGATCGCTGCCGCCTTGCAGATCGGCAAGCGGCCGGAAGCGGCCGGCAAAACCATTCTGGCGATTGTGCCGTCATTCTCGGAGCGCTATCTCTCTACGGTACTGTTTGAAGGAATCTGACACACAGGAATCCAGCATATGGCTGACCAGCCGAGGCGACCGCGAACCCTGAACGATGCGCGCAGCGAAGCCGAGGCGGCGTTCAAGCGCGCCACCACCAAGGTCGCGGACGCGGTGCCAAAGACCGTCGCTGTCCCCGGCGTCCGCGAGCAGGTCACGCTGCGGATCGATCAGGACGTGCTGGAGTATTTCCAGGAGGGCGGCCCCGGCTGGCAGGACCGCATCAACGCGGCGCTGCGCAAGGCCGCCGGAAAGTAACACCTTTCGAAACCGGGAGGCCCGGGACGATCCCCGGGCTTTGGCTGGCGGGCGCGGCCGCGCTGGCTGCGGCGCGAGCGTCACCTCGCGCGCGCCGGCTTCCTTGCGGTCGGTTTCAGGTTCATGAGGTTGCCGGCCAGGATCATGGCCGCGCCGAGCACCGTGTAAACATCGAGCCTTTCGGCATAGATCAGCCAACCGGCGATCGCCGTCAGCGGCACGCGGACGAAATCCATCGGGATCACGACAGTCGCGTCGGCGTGGAGCAGGGCGCGTGCCATGCAATAGTGCGAGAACGTGCCGCAGAACGCGATCACGGCGAGCCAGCCCCAGGTCGAGAGCGGCGGCCAGGTCCAGACATAGAGCGCAGGCCCGATGCTCGCGAGCGATTGCACCACCAGCATCCAGAACATGATCGTCAGCGTCTGCTCGGTCCGCGTCAGCGACTTGACCACGGCGACCGAGATGCCGAAGCCGACCGCCGCGGCGAGCGCGATCAGCTGGCCCGGATTGATCGCGCCGGCCGCCGGCCGCACGATCACGAACACGCCGACCAGCCCAAGCACCATCGCGACGATCTTCCACAGCGTCATCCGCTCGCCGAGAAAGCTCGCCGCAAGGATCGCGGTCCAGATCGGCATCGTGAACTCGATCGCGACCACCTGGCCGATCGGGATCAATGTCAGCGCAAAGAACCAGCCGAGCTGCGCGCAGAAATGGATCAGGTTGCGCACGATATGGACGTGCACCCGTGCCGTCTTCACGATCGCAAACCCGCCATTCATGTGGATCAGCGGATAGAGCATCGCGAAGCCGAGCACGCCGCGCACGGCCATCAGCTGGAAGACGTTGACCTCGCGCGTCGCCTCGCGGCCGGCCACCGCCACGATCAGCATCAGCGCGAGCCAGCCGGACATCCACAATGCTGCGCGGGTCTTTGAGGGCGTGCGATCCATGACGGGGAACGGCGGAGGAGGGGTGCCCGGTATCGGCGAGCTGCCATGAATTTGCAACGCGCAATTCCGTCTGCGCGGTGATGCGTCACCCACGCGATCTCTGCTAAGCAGCATCGACTACGCTGTCATCCCGGGGCGCACGTGAAACGGGCGAACCCGGGATCTCGAGATTCCGGGTCTGGCTCTGCGAGCCATCCCGGAATGACGAACGCCAAAAAGGAGGATCTGCTCATGCGCGTCTTGCAACCGGCCGAATGGTCGAAACCCCGCGGCTTCTCGCACGGTGTCGCGTTCGACGCGCCCGGCAAGTGGATCGTGCTGGCGGGGCAGACCGGCGGCGACGAGAAGGGCGACTACGCCCCCGAGATGGCCGCCCAGGTCGGCACCGCGTTGAAGCGCATCATCAAGCTGTTGAATGAGGCCGGTGCTGGCCCCGAGCACATCGTCCGCCTGACCTGGTACCTGACCAGCCGCAGCGAATATGAGGCCGCGGGCGCCGGTATCGGCGCGGCGTGGAAGGAGACGCTCGGGCACAATTTCCCGCCGTCCACCTTGCTCTATATCGACGGGCTGGTCGATCAGCGCGCCAAGGTCGAGATCGAGGTCACCGCATTCGTGCCTGCGGCATAGCACCGCTGGGGCGTAAACAAAAAGCCCTCGGGGATGACTCGAGGGCTTTCCAGGTTGGAGTTCGGATCGATTACTTCGACAGCGTGATGCTGGCGCCGCGGAACTGGCTGTCAGCCCTGATGGTAACGGCCTGCTTGTTGCCGGTGGTGCGCATCGAGATATCGGCGTTGAAGCCGGGAGCGCTGGCAACGACCTGGAAGTTGCCGCCGCCGCCGCGACCCTGCAACGAGCCGCTGACATTGCGGCTGGACTCGCTCCAATTGCCGCTGACCACGCTGCCTTCGGCCTGCACATCGGCCGCTAGGTTGAACTTGTAAGCGTCGCTGGCGCAGGTGAGGCTCATGGTCATCCGGGGCCCGCCGACGTGATACGTCGCCCGGCAGCGGATGCGCTCGCTGGAGCCGTCGTCCAGCGTGACCGAGCCGGCGCCCGACCAGGTGCCCGCCATGCCGGCGAACGGGCCGGACTGGGCATGGCCCGTGGTACTTGCGAGTGCGGTCACGAAAAACGCGGCGGCTGCAAATGCTGGCCGCCGCGCGATGGCAAAGAAACTTGATAGGCTGGTGATCTTACTGACGGGATGCTTCCCATCGGCCGCTGCATGGTACGCCAGCTGATGCCCCATTCCACTTCCCCGATCCGGAGTTGCCACTGAGTTGTCCGTTCGCATATGCACCATTGATCGAGACTCGCACAAGTCCCCCGCTGCCGACGGTGCCGGAGATCGCCGCGCCCTGTGCCGAGATCTTTCCTTCAGCGACGGTCACGGTCGAGCTCTGCGACGGTTCGCAGCTGCCGGTCTTGGTGACGACGGTGACGTTCCAAAGCCCGTCATAAGGCTGCTGAGCGGACACGGGAGCAGCGGTGAGGGCAGCAGCCGAAGCGACCGAAGTGACCAAAATCAGGTCGCGAATGCGGATCGAACGCATGAATCAAATCCCTGTAATTTCGTGTGATGGCGCGGCTTATCCTGTCACAATGTGTTCAAAATTTGCTGCGTCGCGGGAGTCCCCAAATGTTCCTGTGAACTCAAACACATCATGGTGAATTCGGTTCCGGATCAGGAACGGAAAATCCGAGCATGGCTTTTCGAACGAGGTATTCATATACTCTGCTCGGGTTAGTGTTTGCCGGGGCTCAAATTCGGCGCCTTGGTAGCAAACTGCTCATCCTGGACCTTGGCCGGCAACGAGCCGTTGACCTTGCCATAGTCAATGACCTGGGCGAGCAGACGCAAACCGAGCGGCGCCAGCGCGCGCTCCCACAGCTCGCGGGCGGTCTCGCCTTTCTTGACGAACACCCAGTCCTGCGCGGCGATCGCGCCGGCGTCCATGCGGTCGGCGAGGTGATAGATGCTGCCGCCGGCGATCGGATCGCCTTCCTTGATGGTCCACTCCACCGCGGCGATGCCACGGTGGCGCGGCAGCAGCGACGGGTGGTATCCGATGCCGCCGAGCCGGGACGCGGCAAGCGCCTCCCTGCTGACCCGGGCATGGCTGTGGGCGGTCACGATCAGGTCGGTGTCCGGCGCGATCTCGGCGGCCGTCACCAGCTTGGGATCAGCCTGGACAACGACTTCGATGCCGGCCGCCCTGGCCGCTGCCGCCAGCCGGTCCTCGCCGTCATGGACGACCACCCTGACCAGCGTGACGTGGTGTTCGCGCAGCATGTTCAGGGTCGTCACGCCGAAATGGCGGGAACCGACAAGGGTAATGCGCATGGGGATCTATTCCGTGGGGTTTACTCGGGGATTGCTCGGGCCGCCGCTATGCCGATAGCACACCGCGGCGGCCTGTTTCGCTGTCTTGCCCCTTATCAACAGGACGGCCGGGTGGCAAATGTCAGGCCGCCGGCTGCTTGCTGGCCAAAACCTTGTCGATGCGCCGGCCGTCGAGGTCGACGATCTCGAATTCCCAGCCCTGCGCGGCGGTTTTCGCGCCGACATCGGGGATCGCGCCGAATTCATGCAGCAGGAAGCCGGCCGCGGTCTGGTAGGGCCGCGGCGATGGCAGCGTGATGCCGAGCAGCTCGCTGAATTCCAGCGCCGGCATCCAACCGGAGATCAGATAGGAGCCGTCGGCGCGCCGGACATAGGCAGGCTCGGCCGGTCCTTCCTCGGTGTGGAAGGCACCGACGATGGCCTCGAGGATGTCGGCGCTGGTGACGACACCCTGGAAGGTGCCGTACTCGTCGTGGACGAGGCCGATATGCACTCTGGAGTCGCGCAGGATCGCGACCACGTCGCGGGCGTCGACGGTCTCCGGAATGATCGGTGCATCGCGCGTCAGCGCGCGGATGTCGGGCGTCTGGCCCGCGAGGTAGACATCGAGCACGTCCTTGGCCTGCACGATGCCGAGCGCGTGATCGCGGTTGCCGTCGAACACCACGCAGCGCGAGTGACTGCTCTTTTGCAGCGTCGCCAGGATCTCGGCCGCGGGGGCGGCGAGGTCGATCAGGCTGACCTCGTGGCGCGGCGTCATCACGGCGCCGACCGGCAGATCGCCGAGCCGCATCACGCCGGCGATCATCTCCTTTTCGCCGGGCTCGAGCACACCGGCGTTCTCGGCCTCCACCACCAGCGTCTTGATCTCGTCCTCGCTGACGCGGTCCTGTGCATCCTCGCGATGGCCGAGCACCCACAGCAGCAACTTGCCGGAACGGTCGAGCAGCCACACCAGCGGCAGCGAAGTCGGATCGTAGCCATGTCGTTCTGTGAGCCAAGGAGTTGAGTGTTATAGTTGTCTTCCTAAGACCGCTTGGCCTCCGACTTTGCTTCGGCACCAGCTCGCCGACGATCAGCGAGGCATAGGTGATCACGCCGACGACGAGGCCGACGCCGACCGCGTCGGCGACACTTGGGGACACGCCGAGCTCAAGCAGCCATTGCGTCAAACGCTGGCCGAGCGTTGCGCCCGAGAAGGCGCCCGACAGCACGCCGATCAGCGTGATGCCGATCTGCACCGTAGAGAGGAACTTGCCGGGATCGGAGGCCAGTGCAAGGGCGCGGCGCGAACCGCTGACGCCTCGTTCGACCAGCGCCGCGAGACGCCCCGGACGCGAGGAAACGATCGCGAGCTCCGACATCGACAACAGACCGTTGACGACGATCAAGACCGCCACGATCGCAAGTTCCAGATATAACACGGGAGTCCCTAAACATTGGCGGCGTCGGCCGCTACACGACCCAATATAGGCATACCGGAGCGGTTTTGCTGTGCCTTGTCGGACGTCCCTGCACAAGCAGAGGGTGCGTATGGCCAGCATGCAGCAGGAGATTGCGGCATTTTGGCGCGCTGGCATCATGCCTAGGCGAGGATCCGCAGCGCCGGCTTGGCGAACCTCCTGCCCGATGAGGCGGGCTGCATCAGCATTCGTTTGGAGGCGGCTTGCAGTTGCACGCGCAAGTCGGCGTTGCATTGCTTCATCTGGTTGCGCAATTCGCGGCGGGAGAAGGCGGTGAGCGAGGGGTCCGCGAGTTGCTGCCAGGCCTTGCGCAGCCATTCCTGCAGTTCGCGAATGTTCTGATCCAGAACCTTCTGATCAAACACGTCGGGCTGGGTCATGCCGCCAAATCCCACGAAGCGATCAGTTGCAAAGTAACGCTGATTCGCGTCGCTTCACCTAGCGCAATGTTGCGCAGGCGCGTTTGCGGCAGGGGAGATCGAAGGCTGCAGGCGTGTTCGTGTCCGCGTCAGCGAGCGTCGCTGGGCCCGGTGCGCAGCAAATCCAGCGCGACCGGCAGCGCGAGGAACAGCGCTGCGAGCATCGAGAGATGACGCGTCTGCGCGGCGGTCAGGCCGAGATCGTATTGGGCGAGATAGGCCAGCATGATCGCGATGTAGGCGGCGACGCAGATTGCGACGGCGACGCTTCCGAAATCGATCTTGCTGTCGGTCTTGTCGTCCACGGCGGCACCACGTCGTTGCGGGAGCGGTGTAGCGTGGCTCGGCTTCACCAACTATGAGCTGGATCACGAGCGGAGGGGCCACTCCGGCCAAATGGCTTCGTGCGTCACGACGGGCCAACTGGCGGAGGCAAACGTCGCGATCCTTCGCGCGGAAGCTCGACCGGGATGTGGGGCGCGGTGCTCACCACGGGGGGGCCTCCGTCAGAATGGGTCTGGCCGTTGAGCAATGTCTCGAGCACCAAAAAGAATTTTTCAGAAAGCATGGGCGTAGCCCTCGTCGTCTAATGTCCTTGTGTCGCGGCGCGCCGCGGAAAATTCGATCAACAAAATGCGAGTCGCACCGGCATGGCGATGCTGCGGCGCAAGGTCTCCCGCACGCAATCCGGGAGATTACCGGCGCTCACGCCGTCAACCGAGGCTTGCGCGAAATAGTTGCCAGGTTCCTAACGATTGCCGGCGCGGCACGTGATGGCGCTCACCGTTCCTTCAAGGATGCACGTTAATGATAGGGGTATGGATCGTGACCAGGACATCGACGAGGGATTTGGATCGGCGCTGCGCCGCAGCTACGGGCAGCTGGCCTGGTGGATCGTCCGACTTAATCGCGTGCTCGAACCGTCGCGCGCGGCCGAACCACCGCGCACCCAATTGCCGCCGCGGCCAGCCGTTCCGCCACGTCGGCCTGTGCCGCCGCGCCCGGAATAGACCCCACCGGATTACCGGCTTCCGCTGTATCGGCCGTGCGGCCGGACTGCTATTCATGCGCCATCCGCGGACCCCTCCGGTCCGCCGTTTTTGACGATGCGGCCGCGCGGCCGCGCAAGCGACGAGGGACGAACGCAATGATTGAGACGGTTGGCATTATCGGCGCCGGGACCATGGGCAACGGCATCGCGCAGATCTGCGCGGCGGCAGGCCTCGGCGTGACCATGGTGGATATTTCCGACGCGGCGGTCCAGCGCGGCCTGAAGACGGTCGGGAGCAGTCTCGATCGGCTGGTCGCCAAGGAGAAGATGACCGCGGCCGATCGCGACGCGACGCTCGGGCGCATCAATGCGACCACCGACAAGACCAAGCTCGCCGCCTGCGATCTCGTGATCGAAGCCGCGACCGAGAACGAGGAGTTGAAGATCAAGATCCTGAAGGATCTCTGTGCGGGGCTGAAGCCGAGCGCGCTGGTCGCAACCAACACCTCGTCGATCTCGATCACCCGCCTTGCAGCCTCGACCGATCGTCCCGACCGCTTCATCGGGATGCATTTCTTCAATCCGGTGCCGGTGATGGCGCTGCTCGAATTGATCCGGGGCCTGCAGACCTCGGACGACACTGTCGCCAAGGCCGAAGCGTTCGCCAAGCGAGTCGGCAAGGTGGCGATCACGGCGAAGAACAGCCCCGGCTTTGCGGTGAACCGCATCCTGTGCCCGATGATCAACGAGGCGATCTTCGCGCTGCAGGAAGGCATTGCCACCGCCGAGGAGATCGATGCCGGCATGAAGCTCGGCTGCAATCATCCGATCGGCCCGCTCGCGCTCGCCGATCTGATCGGGCTCGACACGATGCTGTCGGTGATGGAGGTGTTCTACACCGGCTTCAACGACCCCAAGTACCGGCCGGCGCCGCTGCTGAAGGAGATGGTCGACGCCGGCCATCTCGGCCGCAAGACCGGGCAGGGGTTCTACAGCTACAGCAAGTGAGGCCGGCGCGCGCCCGACCCCGTAATCATCCGGGATGGATCGCGCGGACAAGGTCGCGTAACGACAAGACCTGATCCGCCACGAGGCGGGGGACATCAGAAACGAGGCCCGGTCTCCTAGGCACACCGGGCCTCGTTTTTTTGTGGGATACCGGGCTCAGTTGGCCGATGCGACCGGCGTGACGCCGGTTTCCTCGGGATCGGCGCCGAACAGGCCGACGAGGAACTTGTAGTAGTCCGGCATCTTCTCCTTCAGCGTGGCGCGCGTATAGGGTTCGTGCTCGGAATCCTTGCCGGCCAGGAAGATGCTCGCCGTCACCGCGAAGAACTCCTGCTGGTTCTTCAGCGCATAGGCCTCCTTGGCGAACAGCTCCTTCGATTTGGCCTGGCTGAGGAAGCCCTTGATGCCCTTGTTCTCAAAGCCGTTCGGCATCAGCCGCGCGTGATAGGCGTGAAGGAATTCGTGCAGCAGCACCGGCTCCTTCGCGTAACGCATCATGTTCGGACGCATCCTGATGATGCCGATGCCGGAATCGAGCGCAAGCGCGAGCGGATCCGAATTGGTCCATTGCTGCTTGTCGTGATCCCAGATGGTGACGTCGCGGGTCGTGCCGCGGTCCCATTCCGGCGGCGTCAAGCCATAGCAGGCCGCTGCCGCGCCTTCGTCGAGACACGCCATCTCGCTCGCAACGATCGGCACGCGATGGAAGAACTGCAACACCTTCGGGCTGAAGCCCGCGGTTTCCACGACGTCGAGCTGGCGGCGGACCATGTCGGCGATGCTGGTGACGTCCTTGCGGTCGGCGTTCTCGGAGAGATCGAAGACGTAGCCGCGATATTTCTCGACGCTGCTTGGTGCCGCCTCGGACGCCCCCGACATTCGTGGTCCGGCAACGGCCGCTCCGGCCGCAAGTGACAGGATCATTGAAGCAATGAGCGTGCTGCGCATGATTATCCCCCGTGCGACGAGCCCTCTCCGGGTGTCGTCGTCCATTGAGCCGCGCGGGAGACTAGGGCAGCCGTCTTGCAGCGCGCTTAAGTCGTACATTTCAACCGGGCATCTGCGATTAGGCGCCGGTTAACTACGTGCGCTGGGATGGCCGGCGGGCAGCGGGCAGCGGGCCGGCGGGTCTGGAGGCCGCGCGGGCCGATGACCGGTCGGCCGTCCTCTCGATGCCGCGACTGGGTTTTGAACCATCGTCACAGCTTCTTGAGGCGGTGGCCGGAAACCTCGCAGATCCTGCCGGCGTACCTAGATGAGCGGCTGGGAGCCGATGGAGCAAGGAAACACGATCATGCGCAGGACGAATTGGGCAATTCTGGCGTTCGCGGCGCTCGGAACGAGCTGGATTGTCGGTTCCGCGTCGCCTGCTGCGGCCGATCCCTATGAGTATCCCTGGTGCATCCAGGGCCGGCAGGAGGGATATCCCGGCTATTGCGGCTACCAGACCTATCAGCAGTGCCAGGCATCCGCATCGGGCCGCGATGCCTATTGCGGCATCAATCCGCGCGTTGCCTTCAGCCAGCAGCGGTTGGCGCCGCGGGCGTTCCGCTGAGCGGTGCAAGGAGGTCGGGCCAAGCGACCGTCGGGCACGATGGTTGCATAGCTGACGGTCGGATCATTTTTTCTGCCTTGGAGCGAATATGGGCGAGATCATCAGGTTCATCTCGAAGTCCGAACGCGAGCGTGCGCGTCTGATCCGCGAGGCGCGTGCGAATTATGAGCGCATCTTTCCATCGGCCGACCCGGCTGATGCGCAGGGCGCCGCAGACGAGGGCAGCGGCAGCGAGGCGTCGTCGAAGCCGTAGCGCGCCGGTATTGCGCGCAAGGGGAGGCGGAGCGGCGATGTGGCAGCGTTTGTGGCAAACTTGGACGATCGACAAGCCGGCCGCGCTTGGCGATTGGCTGTGGCAGATCCTGGTCGTTGAGCTCGCCGCCTTGCTCGATCGGCTGACGTTGCGGAAGCTGATCGCGCTGATCCCGGTTGCGATCGTGATCGGCGCCTATTGGCACCGGATTCCGCTTCCTCCCGAGCTGATGCTGGTCGGCGATGTGCTGGCCTATATCGACATCTTCTCGATGATCTTCCTGATCGGCTTCTTTACCCGGGTTGCGACGGTTGTGGCGGTCGTCAGACAGGCTATCGGTCTCGTCCGCGGCGTGATGCAGCATGTGCCGATGGCACTGCACAGGTTTGGCATTCGTCACCGTCGCGCCAAGGACGGTCCGCGCCGCACGCGGCTGATGCATGCGAAGACAGATGACGATGGCGCCGCCGGCATGGCAGGCTTGGCTTGGGCCTAGTCCGACGCGATGTGGCGGTGACGAACGCGATCGTGGCGTCTATCGCGGCTGCCCGGCCTGATCGCCATCATCCGCCTTCGGCCGGGCCGGGCTGTGCGCGGACGCGCCGTCCTGGCTCCGCCGGTGCGAACTGGAGAGGTCCGTCGCGGCGTGCTGGGATCGATGGAACGCGATACCCATCTGGAAACTCCAGACGCCAAACAGCAGCGCGCCTGCCACACAGGCCGCCACGAAAGCCCAATCGCGTTTGCTCATCGGTTCGATACCGCACCAACCGCGTGTGTTCCGAGGCTCGCCCAAGCGAGCCCGCCGCATTGTGAGACGATTGCACGCGCTTGTCGATCCGCGCTGCTCACCCTCGCATCGGTCACGGAGCGGTGATTATCAAATCATGCGTCCAGAAACACTGCGATCAGATTGACCGGCCCCCGCAACAAACTTGCCAAACTTTCACTAGGGCGTTGGCGCACTGAGTTCGAAAATGTAAGGACCCGATCGGACGATTCGCCAATGACCGAACTTGAGGAGCTCAGATATTTCGAGCATCAGTGCCTGGAGATGGCGGAGCAATCCACGCTGCCCGATGCTCGCCGCGCGCTCCAGATCCTGGCGCGCAACTACGCCGCTGCGGCTGAAATCGTCGAACGGCGCGCGCAATCCGCCAACACCGCACTCGCGCAGCTGTTTCGATGCTTGAGGCTGTGACCGGTTGAGGGCGTGACGAGGGCGCCGGTCACGACGACCGATCCCGATGGCGCGGATGCGGTCTGCGCCTAAAGCCGCCGGCTTCAGGACCTTTCGGTCCACCGTCGTCGGCATCAAGATGCTTGAACACATCGGGCGACGCTGCCATCAGATTGCGCGATCTCGGCGGCGTGGCGCCGTCGGCAGTCGGAAGGCGAGGTGCTGCGATGTTCTCGCTGACTTTTCTGGGAACGTCGGCAAGCGTGCCGTCTCCCGAGCGCAATCACCCGGGCGTTCTCGTCGAGGCAGCCGGCAGTCGTATTCTGGTCGATTGCGGCGAGGGGACGCAGCGCCAGCTGCTGCGGAGCGGCGCCGGCTTTCGACGGCTTGATCACCTGCTGCTGACCCACGGGCATTTCGATCATGTGCTCGGCATCCCCGGGCTGTTTTCGACCCTCCGGTTGCGGCAAAGTTCGGATGCGATGACGATTCATGCCGGGCCAGGCACGCTCGATGTCGTCGTCCGGATGCTGTCAGGCCTGTGGGGCGAGGGCAGAGCGCCGATCCCGCTTGATCTGGTGCCGTTGAGCGAGGGGCAAGTCCTCGACGCCGGCGAATTCACCATCGATTGCTTTCCGGTCCGCCACCGGGATACGGACAGCTTCGCTTTCTCGTTTCAGAGCGCGATACGCCGGCATCTCCTCCCGGACCGGCTTCTGGCGCTGCGCGTGCCTGATGGGCCGGTTCGCCGGGAGCTGGCGGAGGGGCGGCAGGCGAAGCTGGACGATGGTCGCACCATCGATCCGGAGCAGGTGCTTGGCCCGGCCCAGGGGCGAAAGAAGCTCGTCATTGTCGGTGATGCTGAAACAACCGAGGGGCTGGCTGAACACGTCAGGGACGCCGACGTGCTGGTGATCGAAGCGACGTTTCTCGAGCGCGACGCGGCCATCGCGCGCGACTACGGGCATTTGACGGCCAGCGAAGCCGCCGCGCTCGCAGCGCGGAGCGGGGTCAAGCAACTCGTCCTCACGCACATCTCCGGCCGCTATCCGGACGAGGACATTCTGGCGGAGGCGACGAGGACTTTCCCGAACAGCAGGATAGCCATCGACTTCGACCGCATCGCTATCTGAGTGTGCGCCGCACGAACAACGTTTCATTAACCCGACTCACGCAACGTCGTCCCAGGCCGTCTGGATGGGCCGCTAGCAGAAGGCCGCCACGAGTGACTACGTGGCGGCTTTTTGCGTCCCACAGTGCCAAGGGAGACGACCGATGGACTACGGCGCCTTCACCGACGCCAGCCTGAAGATGATGTACGAAGCCGTCCGCGGTGCGCTCAGAGCCGACGACGAATTCGAGGCAGCCGGCGAAGAGCCAAAATTCCGCGTCCGCGCGACGCCCGAGTGGAAACGGCATGCCGGCAGCCTCGAGGCCGAGATGCTGAAGCGAGGGATGCAGCTCGATATCATCGACTGGACAGGCGGTCAGGGCGAACTGCCGTTATCTTGACGGCCGAACTCCAGCAGCGTTCCGAATGTTCGCTCCGAATTGTGCGCTGAACGGCGCGCTTGCGCCGTCATGCGTCGCGCTCTCCCTCGGCGCGGGGGTAAACTTTGTGAGGGGGGCGGTTTTCGTTGTGCCTTGAGCTGTTCCCCGATCGTTCCCTCCCAACGGCGACGCTGGCCCGCTCAGAACGTCCCGTGGCCAAAGCCGAATTCCGCAAGGGCCTAATTGCTCCACCGATGCGCCGCCATTTCGCCGCGCCTCGTTCGCTTTGCCCAACTCTGTTCATATACCTTACGAGGTAACACAGATGTCATCTGTTCGCGGTTTGTGTCGCCACCGATCGGGGTATTCGATCCAGCTCTGCCTACGGCTCGGGCTCAAGGGCGTCCGTCAAGGCCTGCTTTATGTGTTCGGCCTGTTCCTTCGTCAGCTTCTCGGCGAAGTGGCCGTCTTTCTTCAACTGCGCTGGTCCCTTGAGCTCTCGATCATAAACCATCCAGTCGGTGCTTCCTCTCCGAACGACAAACCTTGACTGTAGGGGCGCTGCGTATCTCAACGATACCTCCCAATGAATCCAGCTGCTCGTCTCCAAAAGACACATCCGGCGACAGCTTGTTCCTGAACCGGGACACTGAAATTTCCTGCGCCACCTAAAGAGCAAGGCTCATGCCGGAATACACGCGCCTCCGACCGGTCCGGAGAACCGCAGGCAGGCTCGACGCAAGCGACGCCGAACGTGATGACTGCGACAGGGAGAGCAACGAGCCGTTGGCGTCCGAATGCGTCTGGTCCGAGCATTGGGATTGCAGTTCTGACCGTCCCGAAAAATTACGCCGCCGGGCCCGAAATGGTTTGTCCCGGCGACGCCCTGTTCTTCCAGCCTCTGGGCCCTGAAATCCCCAGCACCGAAAACCTACTAAAGATCGCAGCAAACAACTGTGGCTTGGTTCACACAAAAACTAAGAAGAGCCGGCGCCAGGGCCCGGGCCGGCTTCCAAACACCACGAGAGCGATGTCACTGCCGCACGGAAATTTCGCGAATGTTTGGCAGGCTGACTGCTTGCTCAAATGTATGAGCGGCCCGAGACATGGGCGACAGTCCGTACCGGACACATGGGTTACACTTTCCGCTTCCGTTCTGCGGGAGGTGTGATGCCGTGGAAAGCAAGTTCGGTGATGGAAGAGCGCCGTCGCTTTGTCGCCTGTCTTCTGGACGAGGAGGCCATGGCGGACGTCTGCCGGGAGTGATGCTGTGTTCCGCGTGTCCTACGATATTCCAGCAGGTGGCCCGTAGGCATCGTGATCAGCGATTACGCTGCAACTTCCGTCCTCTCGAAAAAACAGGCCATTGCCTGCGACTTCCTTCCACCAACCCCGGCCAATCCGCGATCGACGCATACTCACCACGCCAAAGCGCCACGCGCTCATATCACCTTGGAATGGCTGCTCGGAGAACAAATCTTGATATCCCGGCACAGGCCAGGTGTGATCCAGCACATCCCACTCCGTGAGATTGCCTTCAAGCCAAGCATCGAAATGATCCCTGATTTTCGTTCCTGGAGGATTCGGAAACAGAGCATTGATGTAGGCTGTTCCGTCCGCATCCAACCTCGTGGGAAGAGCCTCGACGACCCTCCGCAGAAGCTCAGTGCCTTCTATTCCACCGCTCCAAAAATTATCGCTCGCCTTGGCGGCCGTGTCCGGTGCGTAAGGAGGATTACATACCAGCAGATCACATGTCCCGTCGATCGAATCGAAGAGATCGCTTGCAACAAAATCGATGTTGCTCTTTTCGTTTAGCGCTGCATTGAAGTTGGAGAATGCGATGGCGCGTGGACTGACGTCTGCGCCCACTACTGTCGCAGAATGGTCGCTTGCCAGAATAGCGTGCACTCCGGAGCCTGTTCCGAGATCAATGGCGCGCCTGCGGGGAATCCTCTTCACAAAGCCGCCGAGCATAAAGCTCTCTCCCCACAACCACATGACTTGGTTGATTGCGGTATTCTTCTCTGCCTGATCGGTGATCAGGTATTTCCCATAGCATGGAAACAAACAGAAGTTCGACTGCAACACGTCGCCGTTTTTTTCAGCCAATCTCATTTCGAGCGCCGCATCGACAAAGAACGACGAAATCTGCTTCGCGATAACGTCTGCGCTCACCTGCTGGCCATCGATGAAGAGCGTAATGAGATTGTCGATCGGATCGCTCTTCCGAGGAGTCCAGGACATTCGCATTCTTTGCCAGAAATTGACGCCGAGGCGAGGAAGGACCTCAAGACGTTCGGCACAGCTTGCGAGGTCGTAACCGCAACTTCGGAGCTCCTTGACGAAACGGCTCATGCGTTCACGCCGTGCCGGGATTATCGGCAACGGAACTTCCCTGGAAATTGTCGGCAGGAGCGCTCTTGTCCCGTCCTCGCGCTCGATCGGCGGGGAGTCGGCCGGACCGCTCTTCAGCGTCTCCGCCTGCCGAAACCAGGCGAGCAGTTCTTGCTTTCGGTCGGCCAGTGTCGCGCGCAACTCTGCGTCAAGCGCGCCAGCGGGGGCGCTGCACTTCAGGCGGTCCCCTTCGACCCATACTCTGACGTTCCGGTCGCGGAGAACCGATAGAAGCGTGGCCGTTTCCATTTGAGATCGTCCTCGGGTGCTTCGCCTTGGAATGGGCGCCCGACCTTGGAGGAGCCGGGCAGATGCTATCCCAAGCTTCTTTCGGCACCTGGTCAATCATCCGCATGGCGAGAACACCCGACGCCGTCCGCTTGAAATGCATGCGGGTAGCGCCGGCCTAGCCCCAGGAAGGAAGTGCAAATTCCCGATGGATATTGGCGCGTGCGAAACGCCAAGGTCTCGTGGCCTTAGCCCACTAGATGAGGTACTCCGGATGTATGGGACCGCCCAGGCGAGCAGGTCTTTCCCAGGCTGGAGCATCCGCGCGAACGTTCCGCTCGCGTGGGCCGCCTGGATCGCCTCGAATGCTCTCGCGTGCTCCATCAAGCGTCGGGCGGCTTTGCCTGCACCGAAAGCGGATCAACATCGCCACCGTGCTGGCCGGCCAACACATCAAGGAGGTCGACGACGGCATTTGGCTCGTCAGCTTCATGCACTATGATTTGGGATACTTCGACCTGGAGCAGAAAACCCTGCAACCCCTCGACAACCCGTTCGGCACGAGGCTGTCATCCATGTCTTAGGTACGACCTGTTACCCATGTCTCCTTGCTGGACAGAATTTGTTTGGTGAGCGCGGAGGGACTCGAACCCTCGACCCCATGATTAAAAGTCACGTGCTCTACCGCCTGAGCTACGCGCTCACTCACCTGAACATTAGATCCGGACGCCAGCGGTGAACCGCTCCGGATCGTGCTCCAGCCCGCGCTGTGTAGGGGGCAGGGCCCATCGGGTCAATAGCCGACGGGCGGTCAATTGTGCACCGGCGCGCCGGATTTGCCGTTCCGGCGCCTGCGGTTAGGGCCGTTTCTTGAAGTAGGCCAAATCCGGCGCTAGTTGTCGCGGCGGATTTCCGAGCCGACCGGCTGCGACGGGGCGGCGACCGAGGGCAGGCTGACCGGGCGCAACCCGATCAGTTCCGCGGTGCGGATCGCGCTGTTGCGCCAGAATGCGAACTCGTTGATCCGCGAATTTTCCAGGATCGCGATGGAGACCGCCGCCAGGAATGGCAGGCTCTGCAGCACCAGGACGCCGGCGAAGATGTAGATCTCGCGCACCTGCTTGTAGCCGTTGGTGACGACAAGCACGACGGCGCCGATCAGCAGCAACACGCCGATCACGGCTTCCCAGAACGCCTGGAACTCGATCGACATCCGCGACAGGCCGCCCTTGGAGGTGCGGGCGAACGCAAGATGCTCGGTGATCAGGCCCTGCGCCACCGCGCGCGACACCGTCCACTGCACGCTCATCGCCGCGATCATGGCCCCTAACATCTGGCCTGCCTTGATGTTCACGCGCAGCCGGTAGAGCGCGACGAAATGCACCAGCGAGACGATGAAGGAGGCGATGATCGGCAGCGTCAGAATCTTGTCGGGGATCGCGATGTCGGCGAAGGCGACGATCGGCACCCAGATCAGGTTGAGGATCGCAACCACGACGCCGAGGCTTTCGGCGCCGAGCCAGTTGAGCCAGCCCAGCGAGAACTCGCGGCGCTGATCGGGCGTCAGCCGGCTGGCGCCGGGCAGGAAGCGCCGCCAGTGCTTCTTGACGATCTGGAAGCCGCCATAGGCCCAGCGATGGCGCTGCTTCTTGAAGGCCTCGTAGGTGTCGGGCAGCAGGCCTTCGCCGTAACGCACATTGGTGTAGTGCGTGAGCCAGCCCTGCTGCTGGATCGAGAGGCCGAGATCGGTGTCCTCGCAGATCGTGTCAGAGGACCAGCCGCCGGCCTTGTCCATCGCAGCGCGGCGGATCAGGCACATCGTGCCGTGCACGATGATGGCGTTGAACTCGTTGCGCTGGACCATGCCGATGTCGAAGAACCCGGCATATTCGCCGTTCATGATGTAGTGCATCAGCGAGCGATCGCCGTCGCGATGCTCCTGCGGCGCCTGCACGAGGCCGACGCGCGGATCGGCGAATGCCGGCACGAGATCCTTCAGCCAGTCCGGATGCACGACGTAGTCGGCATCGATGATGCCGATGATCTCGGCATCCGCCGCGGTGCGGTCCATCGCGATGCGCAGCGCACCGGCCTTGAAGCCCTGCACCTTCTCGGCATTGATGAACTTGAAGCGCTCGCCGAGCAGCCGGCAGTGATCCTGGATCGGCCGCCAGAAGTCGGGATCGGGCGTGTTGTTGATGATGCAGACGCACTCGAAGTTCGGATAGTCGAGCCGCGACACCGCATCAAGCGTCTGCTTCAGCATCTCGACCGGCTCGAAATAGGCCGGGATGTGGATCGAGACCTTCGGAAACTTGACGTTCTCGCCGATCGTGGCGGGCGCGAGCGGCGCGCTCTTGCCGATCAGCCGGCGCGGGCCGCGGCCGAACGCCACCGCCGCGATCTCCTCGATCCGCGCCATCGCGATCAGGACCAGCGGAACCAGCAGCACCAGGCCGAGGCTGAGCGCGAAGGCCGAGCCCCAGACGAAATAGTGCGTCGTCCAGTACGAGAACACGGTCGCGACCCAGGCGCCGACGCCGTTGGCGGCCGCCGACAAGAGCAGCGCCTGCATCACGGTCGGCTGGTCCAGCCGCAGGATCGGCAGCGACATGAACAGGCCGACCAGGACGGCGACCAGCGCGATCTTCCAGTAGTTCGGATCGGTGACCGGACCGGTCCAGGCGAACTTTGGCTCGCGGTCGGCATTGAGGATGCCCCAGTAGGGTCCGACGCCGCCTTCGAAGAACTTCCAGGGCTGATCGATCGCCTCGACGATGTTGTAGTCCATGCCGATGGCTTCGGCGCGGGTGACGAAGTTGCGCAGCACGGTGGCCTGCTGGAACGGGCCGGGCACGGCGCTGCGCAGATTGTAGCCCTGGCTCGGCCAGCCGAATTCGGCAATCAGGATGCGTTTGCCGGGGAAGGAGTCGCGCAACAAATTGTAGCGGTCGACCGCCTGGTCCACCGCCTGCTTGTCGGTGAAGTTTTCCCAGTAGGGCAGCACGTGCGCGGCGACGAAGTCAGACGAGTTGGCGAGCTGCGGATGGTCGCGCCAGATGTTCCAGATTTCACCGGTCGTGACGGGGACGTTGACCGACTTCTTGACCCGCTGGATCACCTTGATCAGCCGGTGCACGTTGTTTTCGGCGACTGCCCACTTGATCGCTTCAGCGCGCTTGCTCAAGCCGCTGCTGCCGTTTTCATCCGGCTGCATTTCCGCGTCGTGAAGACGCTGCGCTTCCTCGCGAAGAATCCTCTCGGACTCCTCGGGCGGCACACCGATCTCCGGAACCGAGCCGAGGTTTTCCAGCGGCACCTGCTCGCCGCGGAACACGGTTTCGTTGCCGACTACAATGCCGATGACGTTGCTGTTGCGCTTGGCCAGGTTGATCGCGGCTTCGATCTCACGGTTGTTGCGGTTGGCGTCCTTGTCGATCCACGCGCCAACCGTGACCTTCATGCCGAACTCGGCGGCGACCGGCGGCACCAGCTCGTTGCCTTCCGTCGACGAATAGAGGCGGACCGCTTTGGTGAGCGTGGACAGTTTTCGCAGGTCGGTGCGCACCTTCTCGGTGTCGGCGGCAACGTCTGCGACGGTGTGGCCTGACTCGAACGGAGCGTAGGACAGGCTCGGCAGCGTGCCACGGAAATCGGGCGCCGACTGCTTCTCCTGGAAGAGACCCCACAGGGCGGCGTGGGCGGCGGTGACAAGCAACAGGACGGCGACGACGGCGCGCATCGCGGTTAAACCATACGGGGCCTGAGATTGAGGACTAAGCGAACCCGTCCCCTGGGTTCGACCAACACGACAGCGGAGGGAAAGATATCTCCGCCATCCGATTTAACAACTGGTGTGCCGCGATGGCGTTTTAAGGGCGCAAGCCGTTCCAGCCGCGAAAAAATCGCGGCCGGACCCCGGTCGCGGGATATGGCTATTTCGACGCCGGCGCAGGTGACGCCGACGGGGTCGGTGCAGGCGAGGGCGAGGCTGCCGGTGCCGGTGCGGCGGTGCCGGCCGTCGCCGGCGCCGGGGTGGGAGCAGCGGCGGCGGCCGCGGCCTGGGGCTGCGCGCCCGGATTGATCCAGCAGGCGTGGATGCGGCCGTCGAGGCTGCCGCGGACCTTGTCGTCGATCTGGGCGCCGAACCGGGTCAGGCAGCGGAACGCCGCCTGGACGTGGCCGCCGGGGCAGCCGAACCGGTCGTAGAGGTCGAGATGGCGGAACGCGGTATCGAGGTCGTCGTTCCACATCAGGCGGACGACGCGGCGGCCGAGCCAGACGCATTCCGGGTTGCCGGCCGGGCCGTTGATGGCCTGCTGGGCCTCGACGAACTCCTCGACCTTGCGCTGGTTGGCTTCCCGTGCGGCATTTGCGTTGGCGTCGGGCTGTCCAGGCTGCTGTTTCGCCTGATCCGGCGGATTCGGCGTGCCGCTCTGGGCGAACGCGCCGCCGGCCCCAATGAGGAGCGCAAGGCCCGTGACAAGGCCCGTTACGGCAAGATGGCGCAAAGTAGTGTTCTTCAACTCAAGCAGCCGTCGACGCATGTATTCCCCGATAATGTTCCTGCCCCCGCGGGATCATCCTAACGGCTCGCGTGATGCCGTCCAAATAGGTCTCCAGTGCGGCGGAGACTCTGGCGAAATCTGATGACTGGAATTTGGTATTTTGTCCAGCAAACTCACAACTTTATCGACCCAGCGCAAAACTGTCGCAGGACAACCATGGTATTGACCTAATCCCGCTCTTGGCAGATTGGCTGTGACCGGCTAATTCGACGGTCCCCCGGAGGATGGAACCGATTTCGCTTCGTACGCCGCTGGCGCATCTCCTGATCTCGCTCGCCGTGATTGCATCCGTGTGGTGGTGGCTCGCCACGCCGATTACGCTCGTGCGCGCGCCGATCGATCCCGCTGCAAAGCTGCAATGCGTGTCCTATACGCCGTTCCGCGGCGCGCAGACGCCGCTGGATCCCACCACGCAGATTCCAGTCGAGCAGATCGAGCAGGATCTGACCGATCTCGCCAAGGTCACCGACTGCGTGCGCACCTATTCGATCGAGAACGGCCTCGACCAGGTCCCCGGCGTTGCGGCCAAGGTCGGGCTGAAGGTGATGCAAGGCATCTGGCTCAGCAGCAACCGCTTCAAGAATTTGCAGCAGATCGCGATCGCGGTGCGGCTCGCCAAGGAGTATCCCGGCGTCGTCACCTCGCTGATCGTCGGCAACGAGGTGCTGCTGCGCGGCGAGATGACCGCCACCGATCTTGCCGGCAACATCCGCGCAGTGAAGGCGGCGGCGGGCAATCTTCCCGTCACCTATGCCGACGTCTGGGAATACTGGGTGAAGAACCGCGAGATTTATGACGCGGTCGATTTCGTCACCATTCACATCCTGCCGTATTGGGAGGACATCCCGGTCAAGGCGAAGTACGCCGCGGCGCATGTCGACGATATCCGCAAGCGGATGGCGGTGACATTCCCGGGCAAGGAGATCCTGATCGGCGAGACCGGCTGGCCGAGCCAGGGGCGGATGCGGGAGGGCGCATTGCCGTCGCGCACCAACCAGGCGCGGGTGGTGTCCGAGATCCTCGACCTCGCCAAGCGCGAGGGCTTTCGGGTCAACCTGATCGAGGCCTACGACCAGCCCTGGAAGCGCAAGCTCGAGGGCACCGTCGGCGGCAATTGGGGCCTGTTCGATTCGGTCAAGCGGCAGGTGAAATATCCGCCCGGCGTTGCTATCACGAACTATCCGGACTGGAAGCTGCAGATGGCGGGCGGCATGGCGCTGTCCGTCGCCACATTCCTCGCGGCCTGGCTGACGCTGCGCCGCCGGCCCTGGACGCCGCGGCCGTCGGCCTGGATCGCGGTCGCCATTTCGGCGACGACGGCGGGGGCGCTGCTCGGGATTGCCGGCGATAAGATGTATTACGAGAGCTACGGCGTCGGCGGCTGGCTGCATTGGGGCGTGCTGCTCGCAGCGGGCATTGCCGCGCCGCTGCTGACGGCGCACGCGCTGATCGCCGGGCGGTCGCTGCCGACCTTCCTGGAGCTGGTCGGGCCGCGCGACTATCGCGGCAAGGGCGTGATCGGCGCGGCGCTGGCGATTGTGCTGATCATCACCACGGTGATTGCTGCCGAAACCGCGCTCGGCTTTACCTTCGATCCGCGCTACCGCGATTTCCCGTATGCCTCGCTGACCATGGCGGTGGTGCCATTCGCGCTCCTGACCATGCTGAACCGTCCGAAGGAAGGCATCCGGCCGCTCGCGGAATCCGTATTCGCCGGCCTGCTGGTGATCGCCGCCGGCTACACGATCTACAACGAGGGCACGATCAACTGGCAGTCGGACTGGACCTGCGTGATGTACCTCTTGCTCGCCGCTACGCTGTGGCGGGCGCGGGCCGCGCAAAACCCAGGATGAACAGCCCGATCGCGAGCCCCGACAGCACGACATTGTAGAGCACGATCCCGAGCCCCGCAGCGATCAAGCCGACGGTGAGCAGCACGATCGACGGCCGCGTCAGGTTGAGCACCGCGATTACCAGCGCGGTGATCCCGAACACCGAGTTCTTGAACAGTACGGTCGACAGCGCGCGAGCCTTGCAGAGCATGGTCTGCGCGCCGGCGTCGCAGGCCAGCGCAACGGGAGAGAACTCGATTGCCAGATAGCGCACGTAGAGCGCGTAGCCGACGGTGACGAAGCCCACGACCATCAGGAACTGGACCTGATAGGGGGAGAGGCGGAACGGAGGTTTTGTCATCGCGGCACTATGGTCGGGATCGGGTTGCGGGACAAGTTCGGTCGGAGCATCGAAATCGGTTGAAAATCCGGCCACAATCCCTTGGCTCACATGATTATTGGCTGTTCCGCCGGAATATCGAGGAGATCGTGGTCGGCTCCGGCTTCTTGTCCTCGGCGACCGGCTGCTGCTGCTGCTGCTGCTGCTGCTGCGGCGCGACGGCGCGCTTCGGCACGGCCCGGCGATGCGACGGCGCCGGCTTGGCTCCGGCGGCCGGCTCGATGAGGGCCAGTCGCTGGCCGTCATAGATCGCCGTCTCGCAGGTCCGCTGCACCAGGTTGAGGCCCGCGCAGATCCTGGCTGCGGTGCCGGCGTCGTTCAGCGGTCCGGCCACCAGGCGCAACTGCATGCCGAGCCCGTTGCTGTTCTCCTTGATCACGATGATCGGCCGCAGCGCCGCCAGCGGCGCGTTGGCCTTCGACTTCAACAGGCCGCGCCACAGCGCGCGCAGTCCATTGACCGAATTGGCCGTGCCGAGATCGACGCCGAACTCGGTGCGGTGGATCTGTGCCTGCGGCGCATCGTCCTCGGCGTCCGGATCCGCTGTGATCACCAGCGGAGGGATCGGTGCGGCGGTGACATCGCTGGCGGTCGGCGGCCTGACCGTTTCGGTTGCCTTGTTCGCTGCGGGATCGAGCGATGCCAGGACCGGCTTGTCGGCAAGCGACTTGTCTGCGACCGGCGCCGGCGCAGCGGGTGCATCCTCGGCGCCGGCCGCGGCGGCGCTCATTGGACTTGCGATCGATGCGGCCGTGGCGGAATTCGGCGGCGAATTGTCGGGGGCTGGCGGCTTCTCCGCGGCGGCCTGCGGCTTGGCGGGCGCGGACGCCGGTTTCTTGTCGGCCGTTGCCGGCTTTTCGGCCGCCGCAACCGGCTTCTCGATCGGCCCAGTCGCCTTGCTGTCGCCGGCTGTGGGCAGCTTGTCGATCGCCGCCGGCTTGTCCAATGCGACCGTCGGCATCGTTGCGACGGCGGCAACGGTTGGCGCGGAGGCGGCGGGCGACGAACTGGCGGTTGCGGGCGAGGTACCGGGCGCTGCCAAGGGCGATGGTGCCGGCGGCTGCTTGGCGATCGCGCCGGTCACGGAGTCGAGACCCTGCTCCAGCGTGGTGACGCGCGAATACAGCCGGTCGCGGTCGCCGTTGAGCGTATCGATCGCAGACGCCAGCCGGCGCGTCTCGTTGTGGCTCTCCTTCGCCAGCGTCTGCAACTGCTGGGCCTGTCGCGCGAGGTCCGCTGCGGCAACCTGGTCGCGCCGCAGCGTCAACGCCGACTGGTTGGCCATCACCGCGACGGTGACGGCGCCGACCGCGGCAACGCCCCACGAGCCGAGCCGCCACAGCATGCGGCGATCCAGAGCATCCTCCTCGGCCAAAAAGCCGGTGGTGCTCTCGGTGTCGAATTCCGCCGCCAGATTGTCGCGATCTTTGGCCAAAGCCCGCTTGGCCCTCCTCGAGGCCCGCCGAATCACGAGGTAAAGATTAACAGGAAATGGACCGGGAACTTGAATCCGGAGCGCCACGGAGGCGAATCGGTTTCTTCTGCCGGGGAAAACAATTAAAGACGGCCTCGAAGACAGCTTTGCGCAGCGAACTGCGCGCGACATCGAGGATTGCGAATGACTGCGCGAACGAGCCTGACAGTGGTGCTTGCGGCCGGTGAGGGCACGCGGATGCGCTCGTCGCTGCCGAAGGTGCTGCACCCCGTGGCCGGGCAGCCGCTGCTGGCGCATGTGCTCAACGTCGCGGCCTCCGGCGAGGGGTCGCAGCTGGCGGTCGTGATCGGCCCGCACCACGAGGCGGTCGCCAACGAGGTGCGTCGGGTGCGGCCCGACGCACAGACCTTCGTGCAGCGCGAGCGGCTCGGCACCGCGCATGCGGTGCTGGCGGCGCGCGAGGCGATCGCCCGCAGCGCCGACGACCTGTTGATCGCATTCGGCGACACGCCGCTGATCTCGGCCGAGACCTTCGCCCGTATGCGCGCACCGCTGCGCGACGGCGCGGCCCTTGCGGTGCTCGGCTTCCATGCCGCCGACCCGACCGGCTACGGCCGCCTGGTGGTCGAGAACGGCAAGCTGGTCGCGATCCGCGAGCAGGCCGATGCAAGTGCCGAAGAGCGCAAGATCACGCTGTGCAATGCCGGCGTGATGGCGTTCGACGGCAGGAAGGCGCTCGCGATCATCGAGAAGATCGGCAATGCCAATGCCAAGGGCGAATATTATCTGACCGATGCCGTCGGCATTGTCAGGGAACTCGGACTGGAGGCCGTCGTGATCGAGACCAGCGAAGACGAAGTGCGCGGCATCAACACCAAGGCGCAGCTCGCCGAGGCCGAGGCCGTGATGCAGGCGCGGCTGCGCAACCAGGCGCTCGAGGCCGGCGTGACCCTGATCGCGCCGGAGACGGTCTATCTCGCCGCTGACACCAAATTCGGCAAGGACGTCACGATCGAGCCGTTCGTGGTGATCGGACCCGGCGTTTCGATCGACGACGGCGCCGTGATCCATTCCTTCTCGCACATCACGCAAGCTACGATCGGCAAGAAGGTGGAACTCGGACCCTACGCGCGGCTGCGGCCCGGCACCTCGCTCGGCGATGGCGTGAAGATCGGCAATTTCGTCGAGACGAAGGGTTCGAGGCTGGAGGCCGGCGTCAAGGTCAACCATCTCTCCTATGTCGGCGACGCCCATGTCGGTGCCAATTCCAACCTCGGCGCTGGCACCATCACCTGCAACTATGACGGCTTCCTCAAGCACAAGACGCTGATCGGCGAGGGCGCCTTCATCGGCACCAATACGTCGCTGGTCGCGCCGGTCACGATCGGCAAGGGCGCCTATATCGGTTCGGGCTCCGTGATCACCAAGGATGTTCCCGACGATGCGATGGCGCTCGAGCGCAGCGAGCAGTCCATCCGCGAAGGCGGCGCCGCGCGCTACCGCACGGCGAAGCTGAAGGAGAAGGCTGCGAAGGGGAAGTGATCTTCTCGCGACATATTTGCGAGCCTGTCTCGACCATAAAATGTCGTCCCGGCGAAAGCCGGGACCCATACTCCGCGGCGGAAGTTGGGGACAGGACTCGTCGTTCCAGCATCGTGAAGCAATGACCGTCGGTGGTTATGGGTCCCCTTTCGCCGGGACGACACTGAATGTGTTGCGCGATCTGTGAGTCACATATGCGCATCGGGTGACGGGGTTCGCAACGGGCTGATCGCAACGTCGATCGGTTGACCCGGTTCATGCCGCATTCTTCGCCTGGCGCGGCTCGCTGGTGTTCGGCTCTACCGGTCCGAGCAGGATGCGCCGCTGCATCTCGTCGAAGGCGAGGTTTGCGTTCTTCTCCCGTGTCATCAGCGACAGCAGGATCGCGACCGCAAAGGATAGCGGCATGCTGATGATCGCGGGATTGCGCAGCGACACGAACCACCATTGATGCTCGACCGCGGCGAGCGGCTTGCCGAGAATGTCGACCTGGATGGTCGGGGACAGATAGATCAGCACCAGCGAGCTCAGTGTGCCGACGAGGATGCTCGCCACAGCAGCAGGCGTCGTGAAGCGGCGCCAGGTGATGGCGAGCACGAGCGAAGGGAAGTTGGCGGCGCAGGCGATCGAGAACGCAAGTCCCGCCATGAACGCGACGTTCTGGCCTTCGAACGCGATGCCCAGGCCGATGGCGAGGATGGAAATCAGAACCGTCGCGACCCGCGCGACCTTGAGCTGCTCGGCTTCCGAAGCGGTGCCGCTCCTGATCACATTGGTCCAGACGTCGTGGCAGAGCGTGGCGACGCCCGACAGCGTCAGCCCCGCGACGACGGCAAGCATGGTCGCGAACGCGACCGCGCAGATGAAGCCGAAGAACGCGTTGCCGCCGACGGTGAGTGCGAGCAGGGGCGCTGCCATGTTGCCGCCGCCGCCGGCCTTGGCCACCGCCTCGGCGCCGACCAGCACCATGGCGCCGAAGCCGATGATGAAGACCATGAGATGAAAGACGCCGATCAGGCCGGTGGCATAGAGGATCGACAGCCGTGCGGCTTTGGAATCCTTCACCGTGTAGGCCCGCATCAGCACATGCGGCATCGCGGCGGTTCCGAACATCAGTCCGAGCCCGAGCGAGATGGCATCCCATTGACCCGAGACCACCTTCGATCCCGGCTGCAGCACCTTGGTGCCGTATTTCTCGGACGCCGCGGCGAACAGCTTCAGCGGGTTCATGTCGAAATGGGTCAACACGAGGAGGGCGAGCAGGATGCCGCCGCCCATCAGCAGCACAGCCTTGACCACCTGCACCCAGGTCGTCGCCAACATGCCGCCGAACAGCACATAGACCAGCATGACGCTGCCGACGACGACGACCGACCAGGTGTAGGGCAGGCCGAACAGCAGCTTGATCAGCGATCCCGTCGCGACCATCTGGGCGATCAGGTAGAACAGGATCACGGCAAGTGTACCGATGGCGCCGGCGAGGCGCACCGGGCGCTGGCGCAGGCGATAAGCCACGACGTCGGCGAAGGTGAAACGGCCGACATTGCGCAATGGTTCGACGATCAGGAACAGAATGATCGGCCAGCCGACCAGCCACCCGATCGAATAGATCATGCCGTCGAAGCCGTTCGAGGTGACGATGCCGGCAATCCCGAGCAGGGCCGCGGCGCTCAGGAAGTCTCCCGCGAGTGCCCAGCCGTTCTGCCACGGCGTGACCTGGCCGCCGGCGGCAAAGAAGTGCTCGGTGGTGCGCGTGCGCCGCGCAGCCCAATAGGTGATCGCCAGCGTCAACGCCATGAAGGCGAAGAAGAACCCGATCGAAAGCGTGCTGCTGCCCATTTGCCTGTCCCCTTAGCGAAGCTCGCGAACGCCTGCGTCGAACACCCGGTTCGCCCACAGCACGTAGACCAGGCAGAGCACGAAGGAAGAGATGATGACGAGCGGGCCGAGCACAATGCAAAGCGACAGGCCGGGCATCAGAATGGTGCCGAGCAGCGGCTTGTCGAACGCGAAAAGCCCCATGAAGCCGAAATAGATCACGATCATCGCAACGCTCAGAACGAGCGCGACTGTCAGCCGCTTCTTGGCCAGCTTCTCGGCCTGCTTCTTGGCCAATGCGCCGCCGTTCGGCGCCGGATCGGCATTGCCGGGAATAACCACGTTCATTTCGGCCCCTCAAAACTTCAGCGCGCTCTGCTTGCGCCAATCGGACGAGCTTCAGCCGGGGGCTGACGGAAGGGAATTATGGATTTTTGCAATCTGCTGTGCGCGGCTGCGGCACGACATCGGCCAGCGTGACCTGCACGTCGGGATCCTGCTTCAGGGTATTTTTCAGGAAGGCGCGGACGGCGCGGATGCGCGGGGCGAATTGCAGGTCGCTGTGGACGTTGAGCCAGACCTCGCGAACGGTGCCGGCGAGAGCGGGCAGCACCGGTATCAGGTCGGGCCGGTCCCTTGTGGCAAAGCTCGGCAGCATCACGATGCCGAGGCCGCCCGCCGCGGCGTTCATCTGCGCGATCATGCTGTTGGAGTGGAAGGCGATTTTCGGCTCTTCGATGACATCGGCGAGCCAGCGCACCGAGTCGACCTGGATCAGGTCCTCGATATAGGACACGAACCAATGATCCTGCAGGTCGCGCAGGCTTGCGGGCATCCCGTGGTGGTCGAGATAGTCCTGGCTCGCGAATAGCCCGAGCCGAAACTTGCCGATGCGCTCCGAGATCAGGCCCGGACCGGGCGGCCGGAAGAAGGACACGAACAGATCGGCCTCGCGCTTATGAACGTAGACCGTCTGGGCGGACGTGACGAGTTCGACGGTGAGCTGTGGCGCGGTGCGTCGCAGCTTGGCAAAGCGTTGCGCCAGATAAAGCGAGGCGATCCCCTCCATGGTGGCGAGCCGCACGGTCCCGACGAGCTCCTGGGTGTCGCTGGCGCTGGCCTCCTCGCGGATCGCGATCACCGCGCTCTCGACCCGCTCGGCATGGCGCAACAGTCGCTCGCCGACTTCGTTGAGCTTGAGCCCGGCGCGGTGGCGTTCGAACACCGCAACCCCGAGCGAAGCTTCCATCTGGGCGATGCGCCGGCTGACGGTGGAATGGTCGAGCCGCAGCCGCTTTGCCGTTTGGCTCAAATTCCCGGCGCGGGCGGCGCAGAGAAACACCCGCAGATCGTCCCAGTTGATCGTGTCGAACATCACCGGCCTCCAGGTTGCGGCCGTTGAAATTGCGGCCCTTGTCAGCAAAGCAATTCCCGTTCCAGCGCGTGGCGGTTCCGATCCTTCGCAACCGACCTTGCGACAATTCCCATGCACGCCGGCAAGCCAGGGATGATACCGCTTCGCTCCCCTAGTCCTAGCCGGGATTTTCGACATGCTTCCTCGTTTCAAGGCTGCTGCCGTCCACGCCGCGCCCGTCTTCCTCGACAGCTGGGCGACCACCGAAAAGGCGATCGCCATCATTCGCGAGGCGGCCGGGGCCGGCGCCGAGCTGATCGCGTTTCCCGAAACCTATATTCCCGCCTTTCCGGTCTGGGCTGCGCTGTGGCCTCCAATCGACAACCACGATCTGTTCGTGCGCATGGCGGAGCAATCCGTGCTGGCGGACGGACCGGAAGTGGCGCGGCTCTGCGCCGAGGCACGCGCCCTCGGCGTCACGGTCTCGATCGGCATCAGCGAGCGCTCGGCCGTCAGCGTCGGGGGGCTGTGGAACTCGAACCTGCTGATCGGCGAGACCGGAGAAATTCTCATCCATCACCGCAAGCTGGTTCCGACCTTCTATGAGAAGCTGGTGTGGTCGTCCGGGGATGGTGCGGGCCTTAAAGTCGCGGAGACGCGGCAGGGCCGGATCGGCGGGTTAATTTGCGGCGAGAATACCAATCCATTGGCCCGCTTCGCGCTGATGGCGCAGGGCGAGCAGGTGCACATTTCGAGCTGGCCGCCGATGTGGCCCACCCGGCGCCCGGCAGGCGGCGGCAATTTCGACAACGTGGCCGCCAACCGCATCCGGGCCAGCGCCCATTGCTTCGAAGCCAAGGTATTCGGGATCGTCACCGCCGGCTACATGGACCAGGCGTTGCGCGCCTTCCTCATTGAACGCGATCGAACGATCGCCGACGTGATCGACCAGACACCACGTGCGGCGAGCTTCTTCGTCGATCCGACCGGCAGCGTCTTCGGCGATGGATTGCAGGACGAGGAGGGGATCGCCTACGCGGAGATCGATCTCAATCGCTGCGTCGAGCCGAAACAGTTTCACGACGTGGTCGGTTACTACAACCGCTTCGACATCTTCGGCGTGACGGTCGACCGCAGCCGGTTGACCCCGGCTCGATTCCGCGATCCAGAGCAGCCGATAGCGGACGTGCAAGACGCGGCAATTCTGTCGGTCGATGCCGACGCTGCATCGAATGGGCAGGGCCGCGACCTCCGGAGCTGACGAAGCCTTGGTGCTGCCTCACACGATCCTTCGTCCGCGTGCGGGACCCGACGCGGACATCGCGGTCCGGCATTCTCGATAGTCCGCAAACCTGCACCGCAAACCTGCAACGCAAACCTGCAACGTTGCCAACGCGGGAATGTATGGCTACGCTTTACCCTGGGTAGGCTGCCAAACGTTCCTTCGATCGGCCGGACGCTCATGCCAAAATTCCTTCGCATCGGAGTCCATCAGTCGAACGTTTCCGGATACACGTCGAAGGCATGGTGCATTCGACGGGCCGGCTCGACGGTTTTCCTGAAATGGGGCGCCGTGCAGGTTGATGGCGCGGGCGACAGGCGAAAGGTCCACTGGACGTTTCCACCGCAGGAAAAAGCCATTCGCTGCCGCACGGTGCAGCGCGCCCAGGACTACACCAAGGCCGCAATCGCGCGGCGACGCAGCCATCGCTATGAGCCTCTGGCTGGAAATATCGCGAACCGGCGGCGAACCACCGACCGGGACTCGCAGCTCAAGCAGGCGCTCGCCACGATCCTCTATGTCGATATCGTCCGATCCACCGAAAAGGCCGCGCGGCTCGGCGACACGCGCTGGGCGACGGTGATGAACCACTACTATGTCGCTGTGCGCAGGGAGCTGAAGGCCTTGCGGGGGAAGGAAGTCGTGACGACGGGCGACGGGTTGCTGGCGACGTTCCGCGCGCCGGCAGCCGGGATCCGTTGCGCGACCGCGATCCGCGAGTCCGTGCGCACGCTGGGGCTGGAGATCAGGGTCGGACTGCACGCGGGCGAATACAAGGTGAGTGGCGCGGAGGTGATCGGGCTTGCGTTTCACATCGGCGCGCGCGTCGCGGCGAAAGCGCGGGCCGGCGAAGTGCTGGTCTCGAGCGCGGTCAAGGACCTGATGTCAAAGTCCGAAATCCGCTTCAAGGACCGCGGCGCGCACCAGCTCAAAGGCGTGCCGGAGCGATGGCGGCTCTACCGGGTGGAGCATTAAGGGCGTCCCGGGAGCGTCGACTACCGCCAGCGTCGGCTGGCCTCGCCGAAAGGCGTTAATGACATATTGATGCGGTTAACGACGTTTGCCGTCTGCGGTTTCATCGCTCTTAGGAGGCGACAAGGCAAAACACGGCATGCGCAAACATGCCGCGACCGTTCTGATTGGCGTCTTTTGCAGCCTGGTGACGTACTTCAGCGCCGCACGACTCTACCAATGGGCCGAGACCGGACAGTTGGCGGTGCTGTCCCGGAAGACACACGACCAACCTGAGTTCGTTTCCTGGGGCGACGATCGGCCCAGCTTCGTGCTGCTGTTCGCGCTCTATCTGTTTTTCCTCAAGAACGGACTGCTCGGCATGCTGGTTACCTGCCGCGAGGTCTGGCTGCGTGGCCGGGGATGGGAACCGTGAGCGCGCGGCTGATCGCTGGATTGATCAAGGTGCTGCTCGGAGGTCTTCTCACGGCCGGTCCGCCGCTCGTGTCGGTCGCGCGCGGCGACGAAACTGCGAGCATCAATGCACGCCGCGAGGCGCTTCGCGAATGGAGCAGCCTTGCCAATGGACGCACGGACTTTGAAATTTCCGATCCGGCCTTGGTGCCAAGGATGCTCGCGCTTGCGGCCGAGCAATCCGGCTGCAAATACAGTGATGACATCGAAAAGTTGCCGGTTCGCTTCATGAAAGTGGCCGGGCACCGTCTCGCGCTGATGTTCTGTCGGCTTTCCGTGACCGGATCGCATCGCGCGTTCGATCTTTCCGACGTCAGCAGACCAAAGCCGATGGAATTTCCGTACGTCGCGCTGAACGGCTTCGGTACGACGGACACTCCGGGTTTCATCACATGGAGGGAGGAGGCCGGCTTGTTTCAGGCCGAAACCGGATCGGACCTGTGTCCCAGCCCACACCTGCGGCATGTCTATCGGCTAGACGTGACCAATCGCGAAAGCTTTGTCGTGGTTCGCGTCGAGGTCAGCGCGCCTGCGTGCGGCGCGGGTCAGGAATGGACCACGATCTGGGAGGCGAAACCGTGGCCCGCGCCGGCGGATCCGCGCTGACGCGCTCTTGCCAAAATGGTTAGCCCCGATTAACCAGCCTTTCGCATCAACCTTGCCGTTTAAGACTGTCGCAATCGGCAATAATTATTGAGTATCTTGCGGCCGGCGATTCCCGTTAAGGGACCGTGTCGCCGCTTTGGCAAATTTTCGGCGATTTTTGGGGACATTGAACCGCATGTGCGGCATCGTCGGCATTCTTGGACGCGCTCCGGTCGCGGAGCAATTGGTGGATTCGCTCAAGCGGCTCGAATATCGCGGCTATGATTCCGCGGGTGTCGCCACGCTGGAGAATGGCGGCCTGGCGCGGCGCCGCGCCGAAGGCAAGCTGAAGAATCTCGAGGCCCGGCTCGAGGCCAAGCCGCTCGGCGGCCATACCGGCATCGGCCACACCCGCTGGGCCACGCACGGGCGGCCGACCGAGAACAACGCGCACCCGCACGCCACCGAGCGCGTCGCCGTGGTGCATAACGGCATCATAGAGAATTTCCGCGAGCTGCGCGAGGAACTCGAGGCCAAGGGCGCGGCGTTCTCGACCGAGACCGACACCGAGGTCGTGGTGCATCTGGTCGACAATCTGCTGAAGGGCGGCGTCAAGCCGATCGAGGCGGTGAGGGCGGTGCTGTCGCAGCTGCGCGGCGCGTTCGCGCTCGGCTTCATCTTCGCCGGCGAGGATGACCTGATGATCGGCGCCCGCAACGGCCCGCCGCTCGCGGTCGGCCATGGCGAAGGCGAGATGTTTCTCGGGTCCGACGCGATCGCGCTCGGGCCGTTCACCGATACGATCAGCTATCTCGAGGACGGCGATTGGGTGGTGCTGAATCGCAAGGGCGCCACGATCTTCGACAAGGACAACGCCATCGTCCACCGCGAGGCGATCAAGCACACGACGGCAACGGCGCTGGTCGACAAGGCGAACTACCGCCACTTCATGGCGAAGGAGATCCACGAGCAGCCCGAAGTGGTCGGGCACACGCTGGCGCGCTATGTCGACATGGCGACCGAGCGCGTCACCATGCCGGTGAAGCTGCCGTTCGACTTCAAGGATATCCAGCGCGTCTCGGTCACCGCCTGCGGCACCGCGAGCTATGCCGGCTTCGTCGCGAAATACTGGCTGGAGCGGCTGGCACGGCTACCGGTCGAGCTCGATGTCGCCTCCGAATTCCGCTACCGCGAGGCACCGCTGCGCAAGGGCGATCTTGCGATCTTCATCTCGCAATCGGGCGAGACCGCCGACACGCTGGCGGCGCTGCGCTACGCCAAGGCGCAGGGTGCGCACACGCTCTCGGTCGTCAACGTGCCGACCTCGACGATCGCGCGCGAGAGCGAGACCGTGCTGCAGACGCTCGCCGGTCCCGAGATCGGGGTCGCTTCGACCAAGGCGTTCACCTGCCAGCTGATGGTGCTGGCCTCGCTCGCGGTCGCCGCCGGCAAGGCGCGCGGCGAGCTGTCCGATGCCGACGAGGCCAAGCTGGTGCATGGCCTGGTCGAGATCCCGCGCCTGATGTCGGAAGCGCTGACCACCGAAGTGCAGATCGAGAAGCTGGCGCGCGAGATCTCGAAGTCGCGCGACGTGCTCTATCTCGGCCGCGGCACCAGCTATCCGCTGGCGCTGGAGGGCGCACTGAAGCTGAAGGAAATCTCCTACATCCATGCCGAGGGCTACGCCGCCGGCGAGCTCAAGCACGGGCCGATCGCGCTGATCGACGAGCACATGCCGGTCGTGGTGATCGCGCCCTACGACAAGGTGTTCGAGAAGACCGTCTCCAACATGCAGGAGGTCGCCGCCCGCGGCGGCAAGATCATCCTGATGACTGACGCCAAGGGCGCGGCGGAGGCGACCATCCAGTCGCTGGTGACGATCGTGATGCCGGACATGGGGGCGACCTTCGCGCCGATGGTCTACGCCGTTCCGGTGCAGCTGCTCGCCTATCATACCGCTGTCGTGATGGGCACCGATGTCGACCAGCCGCGGAATCTGGCCAAATCGGTCACGGTCGAATAGTCGCAAGCCGCAGCTTCACGCGGCCCTTCAAAAATGCGACAGAATGGCTTAGCTGGGTGGTGGACTACGGCCGCTTCGACGACCCTGGAACCGCAATGACCTCCAACCAAGTGCCTCCCGCCTCGACCGGTGAATTGCCCCCGGATGCCCCGCGCGGGCTGATGGCGCGGTTTCGCAACTATTTCCTGACCGGCCTGGTGGTGGCCGGACCGGTTGCGATCACCCTGTATCTGACCTGGTGGTTCGTGAACTGGGTCGACAATCTGGTCCGGCCGTTCGTGCCCACGGCCTACCGGCCGGAAACCTATCTGCCGTTCGGGCTGCCGGGTTCCGGCCTGATCGTCGCGGTCATCGCGCTGACGCTGCTCGGCTTCCTCACCGCCAATCTGATCGGGCGAACCCTGGTCGATCTCGGCGAACGGCTGCTTGGCCGCATCCCTGCGGTGCGCGCGATCTATCGTGGCCTCAAGCAGGTGTTCGAAACGCTGTTCTCCGGCAACGGCTCGAGCTTTCGCCGCGTCGGCCTCGTCGAGTTTCCCTCGCCCGGCATGTGGTCGATCGTGCTGATCTCGCAGGCGCCGAGCGCCGAACTTGCCGCTAGCCTGCCCGGAGCGGAAGAGCACATCTCGGTGTTCCTGCCGTGCGCGCCGAACCCGACCACCGGCTTCTTCTTCTACGTGCCGAAGAGCAAGATCATCGAGATCGAAATGAGCACCGAGGATGCCGCGACGCTGATCATGTCCGCCGGTGTGGTGCAGCCCGGCGGCACCGCCGATCAGAAGCGCGCCGCGGCGCTCGCCGGCATGGCCAATGCTGCGCGCATTGCGAGCCAGGCTTCGACCAACCAGGCCTCGCTGCAGCCGGCAACTCAGCCCGCGCCGGCCAAGGTCGAATAAGAGGCCCAACTCCATCCTCGTCATTGCGAGGAGCGAAGCGACGAAGCAATCCATGATTCCACATATGCGGACCGATGGATTGCTTCGCTACGCTCGCAATGACGGCGGGAAGGGGCGATGAGCACACCTAGATCAGCGTCTCGTAGAGGTCGTTCCAATCTGGATTCAGCGCCTCGATCAGCGCAATCTTCTTCGCGCGGCTGCCGGCCTTGATCTGCTTCTCACGAGTGATCGCGTTGTACATGGTTTTGTGCAATTCGTACCAGACCAAAATCTTGCAGCCATATTTGGCCGAGAAGCCCTTCACCAATCCCTCGCGATGCTCAAACGCACGCTTGGGCGGATTTGCGGTAACGCCCGTGTAAGCGGTGCCGTGACGCTTGTTGGCGAAGATGTAGACGCATGGTTGTTTCATGATGTCCCCCAGCCGCAAGTATATACCGTCATTGCGAGGAGCGGAGCGACGAAGTAATCCACGCTTCCGCATATGCGGAACGATGGATTGCTTCGCTGCGCTCGCAATGACGATGGGTAGAGCGCTCGCTGACGGGGCTGGCCGCTACCCCGCGCCGATCAGCGGCACGGCTTCGTCGCGTTCGTAGAGGTAGAGCAGGACGCGCAGCGCTTCGCCGCGTTCGCCCTTCAGCTTCGGGTTGTCCTTCATGATCCGCAGCGCCTCGTCGCGGGCCTGGGTGATGAGCTGGCCGTGCACTTCGGAGCGCGCGATGCGGTAGCCGGGCAGGCCGCTCTGGCGGATGCCGAGCACATCGCCTTCGCCGCGCAGCTTCAGATCCTCCTCGGCGATCCGGAATCCATCCGTCGTCTCGCGGATCACTTTCAACCGCGCCTTCGACATCTCGCCGAGCGGCTCCTTGTAGAGCAGCAGGCAGGTCGAGGCCTCCGAGCCGCGGCCAATGCGCCCGCGCAATTGATGCAGCTGCGCAAGCCCGAAACGTTCGGCGTTCTCGATCACCATGATGGTCGCCGCGGGCACGTCGACGCCGACCTCGACCACCGTGGTCGCGACCAGGAGGCCGATCTCGTGCGCGGCGAATTGCGTCATCACGCGGTCCTTCTCGGTGCCCTTCATCTGGCCGTGCACGAGACCGACGCGATCGCCGAACCGCTTCTGCAGGCTCTCGAAACGTTCGGTCGCGTTGGTGAGATGCTCGGTGCCCTCGGCCTCGGATTCATCGACCAGCGGGCAGATCCAGTAGACCAGCTTGCCGGCGCCGAGCGCGCGGCCGACGCCGTCCATGACGTCCTCGATCCGGCTCATCGGCACCGCGCGGGTGTCGATCGGCTGGCGGCCGGCGGGCTTTTCGCGCAGCTCCGAGACGTCCATGTCGCCAAAGTATGTGAGCACCAGCGTGCGCGGGATCGGGGTGGCGCTCAGCACCAGCACGTCGACGGCCTCGCCCTTGGAGGTCAGCGCGAGCCGTTCGCGGACGCCGAAGCGATGCTGCTCGTCGACCACGGCAAGCGCCAGCGCCTTGTAGATCACGTCGTCCTGGATCAGTGCGTGGGTGCCGACCAACAGATCGATCTCGCCGGCCTCGAGCTGTGCCAGCAGCTCGCGGCGCTCTTTGCCTTTCTCGCGGCCGGTGAGGATCGCAACCCGTAGGCCAGCGCTCTCGGCGAGCGGTGCGATGGTCTTGATGTGCTGGCGCGCCAGGATTTCGGTCGGCGCCATCAGCGCGGCCTGCTTGCCGGCTTCCGCAACCGCGGCGGCAGCCAGCAGCGCCACCACGGTTTTGCCGGAACCGACATCGCCCTGCACGAGGCGCAGCATCCGCACCGGCTGCTGCAGGTCCGCGATGATTGCCGCGACCGCCTCTTGCTGCGACCTGGTCAGCGCATAGGGCAGGGCACCGATGATCTTCCGGCGCAGATGACCATCGCCGGCGTTGCGCACACCGCTGGGGCGTCGCAGCGTGGCGCGGATCAGGGCGAGCGCGAGCTGGCCGGCCAGCAGCTCGTCGAATGCGAGACGTGACCAGAACGGACCGTCGGGCAGGATATCGGTCAGCTCGACCGGCACATGCACGCGGGTCAGCGCCTCCCTGATCGGCGGGAAGTTGCAGCGGCGCAGCACCTCGGGGCTGATCCACTCCGGCAGCTCGGGCAGCCTGGTCAGCGCCTGCGCGATGGCGCGGCGGAGCGAGCCGATCGCAAGCCCCTCGGTCAGCGGATAGACCGGATCGATGCCGGACAGTTTTGCAAAGCCCGCTTCATCGACGACGCGATCGGGATGCACGATCTGCGGGATGCCGTCATACATCGCCAGCGTGCCGGAGACGTAGCGCTTCTCGCCGACCGGCAGCAGCTTCTCGACATAGCCGGGCTGGGCACGGAAGAAGGTCAGCACGACGTCGCCGGTGTCGTCGCTGGCATAGACAAGGTAGGGCGCGCGCGAATTGCGCGGCGGCGGCGGGCGATGGCGGTCGACGGTGACCTCGAGCGTCACCATGGTTCCGACCGCGGCGTCGCGGATCTTCGGCCGGGCGCGGCGGTCGATCACGCTCGCCGGCAGATGCAGCAGCAGGTCAACCAGCCGCGGCGTCTCGCTGCGGTCGAGCAGATAGCGCAGCAGCTTGTCCTGCTTCGGGCCGACCCCTTGCAGGGTCGTGACCTGGGCAAACAGCGGATTGAGCAGGGCTGGGCGCATCGACGAATCCAAGACCGTTTCACACCGTCATGCCCGGCCTTGTGCCGGGCATCCACGTCTTTTTTTGGAGCTGATGTCGGCCGGTCCCGTCTACGCCAAGGCTTCGACGGGCGCGCAAGCCCGGCAATGACGGCATGCGCCCAGGGAAACCCCAAAACGCGGCGAATGAGGGCTGACATCGGCCATCGCCATGGCTATATCAAGCCCGCCCGGCACGTCCGGGCTTTTGGCGTTGGATGGATTTTGGGACATGACGGGATCGACACGATCGAGCAGCGGGCTCGATGACCGCCGCAAGCGGCTTTTGTTTCGCTGCTGGCACCGCGGCACCCGGGAGATGGACCTGATCCTCGGCCGCTTCGCCGACGCGACCATTGGCGAGCTGTCCGATCACGAGCTCAGCGAGCTCGAGCATTTGATCGAGGTCCCGGATCCCGACCTCTATGCGGCGCTGACCGGCGACAAGGTGCTGCCGTCCGAATATGCCACCGCGCTGTTTGCCCGCATCAAGGCGTTCCGGGTCGCGGATCCCAGCGCATGAAACAGCCGATGAAATCACCGGCCGCGATGCTCGCGCCCGGCCGGGTGCTGACCATCGCCAACGTCGCCGAGGGCGCCGAAGGGCTCGTCATCTCCGACCTGGCGCGCGCGATCGCGGCGCAGCCGAAGCGGCCGGCGGTCAGCCTTGCCGTGGTGTGCCGTGACGGCACGCGGATGCAGCAGCTCGCCCGCGCGCTGGAGTTCTTTGCGCCCGATATCGCCGTGATGCAGGTTCCGGCCTGGGACTGCCAGCCCTACGACCGCGTCTCGCCGCATTCCGGCATTTTGGCGCAACGGCTCACCGCTTTGGCCAAGTTGTCGCGGCTGGTCGGCAGCGACAAGCCGCTGATCGTGCTCACCACGGTGAATGCGGCCGTGCAGCGGGTCCCGGCGCGCGATCAGGTCGCAGCGCAAGCGCTGTCGGTTGCGCCAGGCAATGTGGTGCCGATGGATTCGGTCGTGGCCTGGCTCGAGCACAATGGCTACACCCGCTCGTCCACGGTGCGCGAGCCCGGCGAATATGCCGTGCGCGGCGGCATCCTCGATCTGTTTCCGGCCGGCCTCGACCAGCCGGTGCGCTTCGACTTCTTCGGCGACAGCCTGGAATCGATCCGCACCTTCGATGCCGAGACCCAGCGCACGCTGCTCGACATGCGCGGGCTCGATCTCGTGCCGGTGTCGGAATTCCAGCTCACGACCGAGACCATCCGGCGCTTCCGCATGGGCTATGTCGCCGCGTTCGGCGCGCCGGGGCGCGACGATCAGCTCTATGAAGCGGTCTCGGAAGGGCGGCGTCACCCCGGCATGGAGCATTGGCTGCCGCTGTTCCAGGAGCGGATGGACACGCTGTTCGATTATCTCGACGGCGCGACGGTCGCGATCGAGCCGCAGGGCGAGGACGCGGCGCGCGAACGCTTCTCGCAGATCGTTGACTACTATGACGCGCGGCGCGAGGCGCTGGAGCATCCGGGCAGCGGCGCGGTCTATAAGCCGCTGCCGCCGGACCAGCTCTATCTGACCGAGGCCGAATGGACCAAGCTGCTCGGCGATGCGCCGCTGGCGCGGCTGACGCCGTTCGCGGTGCCCGAAGGCACGCCCGACGTGTTCGACGCCGGCGCGCGGCAGGGCCGCAACTTCGCCCCCGAACGCGCCGACAGCAATGTCAACGTGTTCGAGGCCGTGGTCGGCCATGTCGGCGCGCTGCAGTCACAGCGCAAGAAGGTGGTGATCGCGTTGTGGAGCGAGGGCTCGCGCGACCGCATGGGCGCGATGCTGCGCGACCACAAGCTTCTGAACACGACCAGCGTCAACACCTGGCGGATCGTGCAGGCGACGCCGCGCAACGAAACCATGCTGGCGGTGCTCGGCATGGAATCCGGCTTCGAGACCGACGAGTTCGCCGTCATCAGCGAGCAGGACATTCTCGGCGACCGCCTGGTGCGGCCGCGCAAGGCGAGCCGCAAGCTCGACAATTTCATCTCGGAGGTGACGAGCCTTGCAACCGGCGATCTCGTGGTCCATGTCGAGCACGGCATCGGCCGCTTCGTCGGGCTGCAGACGCTCGAAGTCTCCGGCGCGCCGCATGACTGTCTCGAGCTGCATTATGCCGCCGAGACAAAACTGTTCCTGCCGGTCGAGAACATCGAGCTGTTGTCGCGCTACGGCTCCGACAGCGCCAATGTCGAGCTCGATCGTCTCGGCGGCGGCGGCTGGCAGGCGCGCAAGGCCAAGTTGAAGAACCGGATCCGCGAGATCGCGGGCGAGTTGATCAAGATCGCGGCCGAGCGGCAGCTGCACGAGGCGCCGAAATTCCCGCTGCAGCCGCACGTCTATGACGAGTTCTGCGCGCGCTTCCCGTATGAGGAGACCGAGGATCAGTTAGGGGCCATCACCTCGACCTTGAAGGACCTCGAGATCGGCCGTCCGATGGACCGGCTGATTTGTGGCGACGTCGGCTTCGGCAAGACCGAAGTGGCGCTGCGCGCGGCGTTCGCCGTGGCGCTGGAGGGCAGGCAGGTCGCGGTGGTGGTGCCGACCACGCTGCTGGCGCGTCAGCACTCGCGGACTTTCACCGAGCGCTTCAAAGGTTTCCCGGTCAATGTGGCGCAGGCGTCGCGGCTGGTGTCGACCAAGGAGCTCAACCAGGTCAAGAAGGGGCTCACCGACGGCAGCGTCGACATCGTCGTCGGCACCCACGCGCTGCTCGGCAAGGCGATCAAGTTCAAGGATCTGGGCCTCCTGATCGTCGACGAGGAGCAGCACTTCGGCGTCAGCCACAAGGAGCGGCTGAAGCAGTTGCGCGCCCAGGTCCACGTGCTGACGCTGTCGGCAACCCCGATCCCGCGCACGCTGCAACTGGCGCTGACCGGCGTCCGGGAGCTCTCGATCATTGCGTCGCCGCCGGTCGATCGTCTTGCGGTGCGCACCTTCGTCGCGCCGCATGATCCCCTGATGATCCGCGAGGCGCTGCTGCGCGAACGCTACCGTGGCGGGCAGGCGTTCTACGTCGTGCCGCGGATCGAAGACCTCGCCGGCGTCAAGGATTTCCTCGACAAGAACGTGCCGGAGATGAAGGTCGCGGTCGCCCACGGCCAGATGCCGCCGACCGTGATCGAGGACATCATGTCCGCGTTCTACGACGGCAAGTACGACATCCTGCTGTCGACCACGATCGTCGAGTCCGGTCTCGACATCCCGAACGCCAATACGCTGATCGTGCACCGCGCCGACATGTTCGGCCTCGCCCAGCTCTACCAGCTGCGCGGCCGCGTCGGCCGCTCCAAGCTGCGCGCCTATGCGCTGTTCACGCTGCCGGCACAGCAGAAGATCACGGCGCAGGCGGAGCGGCGGCTCAAGGTGCTGCAGTCGCTCGAGACGCTGGGCGCCGGCTTCCAGCTCGCCTCGCACGACCTCGACATCCGCGGCGCCGGCAATCTGCTCGGCGAAGAGCAATCCGGCCACATCAAGGAAGTCGGCTTCGAGCTGTACCAGTCGATGCTGGAGGAGGCGATCGTCAACCTCAAGGCCGGCGTCGCCGAGCCGGCCGCCGACCGCTGGTCGCCGCAGATCACGATCGGCATGCCGGTCCTTATCCCCGAGGACTATGTCAACGACCTCAGCGTGCGGCTGTCGCTGTATCGCCGGCTCGCCGATCTCGACACCGACGAGGACATCGACGCCTTCGCCGCCGAAATGCGCGACCGCTTCGGCGTGCTGCCGGACGAGGTGCGCTATCTGTTCAAGGTCGCGGCGATCAAGGCCTATTGCCGAAGGGCCAATGTCGGGAAGGTCGACGCCGGCCCGAAGGGCGCCGTGATCGCATTCCGCGACAACAGCTTTGCCCATCCGGAGCGGCTGGTGAGCTTCATCCGCCAGCACGGCCAGGCCGCCAAGGTGCGGCCCGACATGAAGGTGGTGTTCTTCCAGGAATGGGATACTCCGGAAGAGCGGCTCGCCGGCACCACCGAGATCCTGCGCCAGCTCGCCAACCTCGCCGAGAGCAAGAAGGCGGCTTAACACGCGGTCCGACGCAGGCCTCGGCTCAGGATCGGATCAAATAGGGCGCAACGTGGTCGTCGAGCAGTTTCAGGAACTGCTCGGCGAGAACGCTGAGTTCGCCGATCGTCGGCTTCAGGACTCCGACCTCGTAGTGGATCGCCGGCGCGAAGGGGCGGACGACGAGCTTGCTCGCTCCGCTGGTTCGCCTGAGCGTTTCGGACGCGCTGAGCGCGTCGACGAGGCAGACACCCGCGCCATCGATGACGAGGTTGAGCGCGACGGCAAAGAATTCACACTCGATCGCCGGATGAAACGGCGTACCGCTGGCTTCGAAGGCGCGAGATACCGCGGCATAGGTCGATCGGCTCTGCGAGGTAATGATCAGATCATGTCGCTCGAGAAGATCGGGAGTGACGACTTTCCGGTCAGCCAGTGCATGCGTTGCAGGCATCACGCAGTCCAGGGACATTCGGTAGCGCCGCAATACGACATTGGTGCGGTCGAACGGCGGCTCGGCGACTCCGAAGTCGAATGCACGTGCCGACACCAGGCTCCGGACATTCTCGGAGCTTCGGGTCAGGAGCCTGATCGTTGTTGACGGGCGCTCGCGCTGGAAGCGGCTGACGACGCCCGGAAGCCAGACTATCCCAGGTCCCGGACTCGCGATCGTCAGAACGCCGCGCTTGCCTGCGGAGATTCCGGCAGCGGCGTCCTCCAGTTCGGCAAACCCGGCGAGCGCCCGGATCGCTTCATTGTGCAACAGATGCGCCTCCGGCGTAGGCACGATATGGCGGCTCTCCCGGCGAAACAGCGCAAACCCGACATCTGCCTCCAGCCGTTTCAAGGCCGCACTCACAGCCGGCTGCGATACCCCGAGTGCACGCGCGGCCTCGGTTGCCGATCGATGCTGCATAACAGCATGAAAAATCTCAACAAGACGCCGATCCATAACTAATATCTATATATCGTTTCGATGTCGCTCGTGGTATGAGCATGAAGGGAAACGCCAATAATACAAGGAATTTTCGCACACCACGCCGGCGAAATTCCAAATAATGTTACCGCAATCTGAGCGTGACGAGCATTGGCATTATATTTGCTTATGTTTAGAGATGAAGTCGTCTGGAGGGTCTGCGGGGATGAACACAAGCCACGCATCGTGCGCCGCGTCGGTCCTGGCCGCCGAAGCGGTGGTCAAACGCTTCGGCGCCCACACCGTTCTGAACGGCGTGGATCTTGCGCTGGGCACCGGGCAGTCGACCTGCATCATCGGTCCAAGCGGCTCAGGCAAGACGACCCTTCTGCGATGCATGGCGCTGCTGGAGGCTCCTTCCGACGGGCGCGTCGTGATGGAGGGGGCGACGGTCTCGCAGGCCCGGCCATCGTCCGATGTGCGGCTCGCTGCCCGCAAGGTGCGGCCGGAAATCGGAATGGTGTTCCAGCAGTTCAATCTGTGGCCGCACATGACGGTGCTGGGAAACATCATCGAGGCCCCGATGCGCGTGCGCGGGGTCAGCCGGGATGAGGCGGTCGTCACGGCCGAACGGCTGCTTCAGAAGGTCGGCATGGAGGCGAAGCGCGATGCCTATCCGGCCAGGCTGTCCGGAGGCCAGCAACAACGCGTCGCGATCGCCCGGGCGCTTGCCATGCAGCCGAAGATACTCCTGTTCGACGAGCCGACGTCGGCTCTCGATCCCGAACTTCGCCGCGAGGTGCTGCAGGTCATGCGCACGCTCGCGCTCGAAGGCATGACGATGCTCGTGGTGACGCACGAGATGGGTTTCGCCCGCCGCGTGGCGAGCCATGTCGTGTTCATGGACGAGGGGATGATCGTTGAGCACGGCACGCCGGCCGCCTTTTTCGAACGGCCGACAACCGAGCGCGCCAAGCGCTTTCTCAATCAGTTTGACGAGTGATCACTGCACGACAGGAGATTGAAGCTCATGCCAAATCTGCGCCGACTTGCCTTCGTTTGCGCGCTCTTTCTCTCGATGACGCCGGCGGCTGCCCAGCAGACGCAGTCGCGCCTCTACGAGATCACCAAGAGCGGGGTACTCAGGGTCTGCATCTGGCCGATGTACTATTCAATTTCGTTCCGCAATCCAGATAGCGGACAGCTCGAGGGGATCGACATCGATCTCTCCAAGGAACTCGCCAAGGACATGGGCGTGAAGCTGGACTATGTGGAGACCAGCTTTGGCAGTTTCATCGCCGACCTGCAGGCCAACAAATGCGATCTCGGCATGTTCGGCGTCGGGGCGACGATGAAGCGTGCGCAGGCCGTCGCGTTCTCGGACCCGTATCTGACGAGCGGCGTCTATGCCGTCGTGCGCAAAGGCGGCCCGATCACATCCTGGGCGGATATCGATAAGCCGGGCGTCAACGCCGGCGTCTCGCTCGGCAGCTATGTCGAGAACTTCATGCGGTCCTACTTCAAGAACGCCAAGACCGTCGCGGTCAAGTCGGAGGCCAAGCGGTCTTAGGAAGACAACTATAACACTCAACTCCTTGGCTCACAGAACGACATGGCTACGATCCGACTTTCGATCAAAATGAATGCCCAGTTCGACTGGACTACGACGGTGGCGCCGCCGGAAAACCTGTCCGTGACGCCTTACGCGTACGTCATGAACCAGGGTGACCAGATCTGGCTGAACTACGTGAACCTGTTCGTACGCACCATCAAGCTCGACGGCCGGCTCAAGGCCGCCGCCGAGAAGAACAAGCTCGGACCGATCGTCGCGCCCTGAGACATCAGATGCAAAGCTACAGCTTTCGCTGGGACGTCATCCCGAACAATCTGGGCTTTCTTGCCTCCGGCATGGAAATGACCCTTTTCATTTCAATTGTCACGCTCGTGGTGGCGACCCTGTTGGGGCTCGTCATCGCGATCATGCAGATGTCCCGCTTCCGCATCGCGCGCATCATCGCGCTTTCGGTCGGCGAAATCGTCCGCAATACGCCAATCCTCGTGCAGCTGCTATGGGTCTATTACGTGCTGCCGATCGTCTTCAATGTGAGGATCGATGCGCTGGCCGCATCGATCCTCGGTCTCTCGCTCTATTCGGCGGTGTTCATCTCCGAGGTCTTCAGGGCGGGCATCCAGACCGTTCCGGTCGGGCACCGCGAGGCGGCACAGGTGCTCGGCCTGACGCCCGCGCAGAGCTTTGTGCGGATCGTTGGCCCGCAGGCGATTCGCAGCGTGCTGCCGCCGCTGGCCGCCAATTTCGTCCAGCTCATCAAATATTCCTCGCTTGCGTCCGTGGTGTCGGTCGGCGAGGTCACGCGGCGCGGCATGGAGTTGTCGTCGTCAACGTTCAGGCCGCTGGAAATATTCACCTTCATCGCGGTGGTGTATTTCGCGATCTGCTGGCCGCTCACCCACTCAATCCGCATATGGGAAGCGCGCCTTGCACGACGTTGATCGAGTTCGCCGCGCGGTTTCGAGCGATCGGACCAGCCAGGTCGTCGAGCTGGCGATGCGGCTGATCGGAGTGGCGTCGCCAAATCCGGACGGCGACACGCGCGCCGTCGCGGCGCTGGCGGCCGATCTCCTCAGGGCGCATGTGCCGGGCGTTGCGGTTGAGCTGCATCCGGGGACAGCCGAGATCGTCAACGTCGTCGCGCGGATCAAGGGCCATGCCCCCGGCCGGCGCATCGTGTTCAACGGCCATCTCGACACCTATCCGTTGGGCGGGCGGATGAGCTGGTCGGTCAATCCCAACGGAGAGGTCGTGGGCGGCCGCCTTTACGGCCGCGGCGCGGCCGACATGAAGGGCGGCATTGCGGCATCGATGGCCGCGATGGCCGCACTGGCCGAGCAGCGCGAGGCATGGGCGGGAGAGGTGGTGCTGACGCTCGCCGGCGACGAGGAAAGCATGGGTCCGTACGGGACCAAATATCTGCTCGACCAGGTCTCCCATGCCAGCGGCGACGCCGTGATCATTGGCGACGCCGGTTCGCCGATGGTGCTGCGCTTCGGCGAGAAGGGATTCCTCTGGATCGAGATCGAGGCGGAGGGCAGCGCGGCGCACGGCGCGCATGTCCATCTCGGCATCAATGCGATCGATCGCTTGCGCGAAGCGCTGGACAGAGTGAGTGAGCTGCGCAGCCTGGCCGTTGCGATGCCGGTCAATGTCGCCGACGCCATCCGCCGCGCAAGGCCTGTCTCCGAACCGTTGTGCGGCGCCGGCGAAGCCGACGTCCTGTCGAGCGTCACGGTCAACATCGGAACGGTGAGTGGCGGTTCGTCACCGAACCTGGTGCCGAGCCAGGTGCGAGCGGCCATCGACCTGCGTCTGCCGGTCGGCGTCACGTCGGAAGCCGTTCTCGCGCTGTTGCGAGAGGTGCTCGATCTGCCCGGCATCACATGGCGCGTGTTGCGCTGCTTCGAACCCAATCACACCGACCCCGGTGACGAGATCGTCACGCGCTGCGCAACGGCGGCGACGGACATCATCGGCAGGGCGCCGGCGATCAACATGCGCGTCGGCGGCTCCGATGCGCGCTGGTTTCGCATGGCCGGAATCCCGACGGTCGTCTATGGACCGACACCTCACAACATGGGCGCGCCGGACGAGTACGCTGACATCGCCGAACTGGCGACGGTGTCGCGCGTGCACGCGCTGACCGCCTTCGACATGCTGACAAGAGAGAACAGAGAATGAGCGACGTGGCGGGTTTCGTGGGTCCGGAAACATTCATGGGATTGCCGGCGGGGTTACCGCGGCCGGGCAGCCGCGCTGCCGTGCTCGGCGTGCCGTTCGATTGCGGCACGCATCCGTTCCGCGTCGGCGCCCGGCAAGGTCCCCTGGAGGTCCGGCGGGAGTCGCGGCTCATTCGCCGCTATCATCCGTCGCTCGCCGACGTCGATGTGCTGTCATTGCTGGGTGCAGTCGATGCCGGCGATGTTGCCTTGGTGCCGGGACGCATCGAAGACGCCTTTGTCAAGATCGAGGCTGCCGCTGGCCGGATTCTCGAGCTTGGCGCGGTCCCGGTCGGGATCGGCGGCGACGGTTCGGTCTCGCTTCCGCTGATGCGCGCCGCCGCCCGGTATCACAAGGATCTCGTCGCACTGCATATCGACAGCCATACCGATGCATATCCGTATACGCCGGACGATCGGTACAATGCGGCCACGCAGTTCACCAACGCGGCGCAGGAAGGCGTGGTGAACGCCGGCCGATCCTGGCACATCGGCGTGCGCGGCTTCACCTATTGCCCGGGTGTGCTCGAACATACGCGGTCGCTCGGATTTCGCGTCGTCACGATCGAGGAGCTGATGCGGCGCGGTTTCGCGCAGACCGTCGCGGAATTCAGCCAGGTCGTCGGCGCGCGGCCGGTCTATCTGTGCTGGGACATGGATGTGTTCGATCCATCGGTTGCTCCCGGCGTCTGCACGCCCGCCTGGGGAGGCCTGTCGGCCCGCGAGGGGATCGAATTGCTGCGCAGCCTTTCAGGCTTGAATATCGTCGCGATGGATTTCAACACGGTCAGCCCGCCACAGGACGTTCAGGGGATGGCCGCCCAGCTCTGCGCCCATATGATCATGGAGGCTCTCGTGCTGCTTGCCGCGGGCATGGGGCTGTTGCCGGACTGAAATCGCAGCGGCTTGATCGGTCATGCTACGCCGGCGATGACCGTGCCCTAAAATCCGCGGGCCTTACGACGCCGCGCGCTCCGGCGCTCCGAACAGCCGCCCCAGCAGCGACAGTGCGGAATCGCCCGGCATCAGCGTTGCGACGCTGACGGCGGGCTCGGCGCGGGCGTCGCGGCGGCCGTTCTGGGTGTGGCGCATGACGCTCGCCAATCGCCGCGTGATCGCCTGCGCGTTGCGCAGGTCGGTGCCGGCGAATGCCACGACCAGCGAGCGCTCGTCATGCACGGCACCGAAATCGGCTCGGCGCATCAGCCGGCTGATGATCCGCGCGCCGTCGAACTGCGCGCGCGGCTGCGTGTTGTCGAAGGTGAAGCGTGCCACCGAGAGCGCGCCGCCGCGCTCGGCGGTCTGGTAGACCGCGGTCGCGAAGTCGCGCTCGAACGCGGCCTTGGTGAGCAGGCCGGTGCGGGCATCGATCAGGCCCTTGGCGTCGATCGCCTTCAGCATGCGGCCGAGCCGCGCCTCGAAGGCGTGCTGGCGGATCATCGGCAGCGCCATGTCGGCGATGCGGGTCGGCCCGGCCGTGACGATCTCGAGATTGGGCAGCTCGTATCGCGGCGTCAGCTCGCCCGAGGCGACGATCACCGGCAACGGGCGGAAGCGGACATCCTCGGTCAGCACGGTCAGGAACGCATCCATCACCCGCGGCGTGAAGCCTTCCGCCAGCACGATGCCGTCGATGTCGCGGCTCGAGAGATGCTTGGCGGCGGCCTCGATGCTCAGTGCGCCGACCACGCCGGCGCGTTCGCCGAGCGCGACCGACAGCGTCGGGTAGGCGCCGCCGCGGCCGATCAACAGCGCGGTGGCCTCTCCGATCGGATCGATGTCAGACAGGGCGATCGGTGCCGGCGGCACTAGGCGGCGCATCACGGTAGAATGCAGCGCGCGAACGCGTAAGGACGCGTTGAGCCGGGCGACCAGCCGATCCGGCAGACCCTTGCTCTGGAAGAATGCGATCACGGTGTCGGGCAGGGTGGTCGCGGGATCGACCGCGATCAGCGGCAGATACGGCGCACGGGCGGCGGCGCGCTTGGCGAGGCCCGACAGGGTGACGAAGTCGACCCCCTCGGCGGCCGCGATGATCGCGGCCGGCTTGACCTGCTCGATGGCCCGTCCGACCTCGTTCCAGTCGGTGACCACGACCGGGAAGAGTTTCGTCTCATCGAGGGCTGCGGCAAACGACGGCTTTGTCGACGCCGATACGATGAGGACCGGACCTTGCTGGGACATTCGAACGCTCGAAACCAATGCTTAAGATCAGCAACGGCTGCGATGCTAGTTCGCATGGCTTAATGCGGCGTCAACACAATGATAAGACTAACACAATGATAAGATTTTAACTCAACCCGGCGCCGCCACGGTCGCGAAATGCCTCGACCATCAAGGGGTTAAGCCCAAGTTCTGTGAGGGCGTCGCGGGCGCGCGCATTGTCCTGTGCCCGTCCGGCGAGCCGGTGGCCGCTGAGACGGTCCGGCAATGCGGTGAGCAACGCGCCTTGGCCGAGGCGGCGCGACCACTCCTGCAGCTCCTGGGCGAGGAAGCGGTAGCCGCCGACCGTCATCACCCCCGACGGCGGCGCGGTGATGTTGATGGCCCCGGTCGCGCGATCGATCCGCGCGGCATATTCGGTGTCGGCGAAATCGCGCGGCGGCGGCGCGATCAGGCTGTCGCCGGGCGGAGGCGGCGGCGCATAGGCGGCGACCGGCACCATCGGGCCGCGCAGGCCGAGCGTGCCCTTCGGCGTCAGCAGGATCTCGCCGGCGACCGATGCGCCGGGCGCTTCGCGCGGCGCACTGTGCGGCCCCGGCTTGATCACGGCCGGCGATCCGTCCTCGGCGGTGCGGCGGGCGCCGAACAGCCCGGCCTCGCCGAACAGATAGACGTCGGTCATGGTCACCCGCCGCGAGCTCCAGTGCGCGCTGGAGGCAACTTGCTCGGGCGTACGCCAGAGGCCAATCACGGTGCGCAGGCTGGGCAGGCGCTCCGACAGGCCGCGCTCGTCGAGCCGCAGTACGAGCTGCGCCGGCGCGATCAGCGTGTTGCAGGTGTGATCGTTGAACTGGGTCTCGAACGCTTCCTCGTCGAACGGGTGGTGCAGCACCAGCGTTCCGCCCGACAGCAGCCAGGTCACCAGCGACGCGCAGATGCCGGCGAACGACATCGGCGCGAACGCCGACATGATGGTGGCGCCTTGCGGCAGATCGCTCTCCAGCGACATCGCGAGCCCACCGGCGATCAGGCCGAAATGCGCCCGCGGCACCGGACGAAGACCTTCGCTGGTGACGTCGAAGGAGATCAGCGCCGGCTTGCGGCCGTCCTGGATCATCGGGCGCGAGGCCCGGGAGTCCTCCAGGATCGCCTGGTCGAGCGACGCCATGCCTTCGGGCAGATCGCTCCCGAAGCCGCAGACGTGGCGGATCGAGAACGCTTCCGCCGCGGCGTTCATGGCGATGTCGGCATAGGAGACGCCGTCGATCCGGCCGCAGCTGACGATCGCCCGCGCCGCGGTGCGGTTGAGCACGGACGTCAGCTCGGCCTGCCGCCACAGCAGCGGCAGCGGCACCACCACGAGGCCGACCCGATGCGCGGCAAGGACGGTCAAGGCGAATTCGACCGTGCCGGGCAGCTGCACGGCGATCACCGTGTTGGCCGGCAATCCGCTCTGCACGAAGTGGGCGGCGATCGCCGAGATCGCGCGGTCGGCCTGGGCATAGGTCAGGCGCTTGCGGGTCTGTCCGGTGATGCGCTGCTTGTTGAGCGGGTCGACCAGCGCCAGCGCCTCGGGTTGCCGCGCCAAAGTGCGCTTGAACAAGGTATCGAGCGTTGGCGAGGTGATCGACTGGTTCACAGGTTCAACGTCGGTTGCATCGCTTCGATCGGACCAGGTCATGCCGCATCGGGTCGCAAATCACTTGGAAATCACTTGGACTGCGCGGCGGGCTTCTGCCACCAGGTTTCCGGCAGGTAGCCCGTCAACGCCGTGGTCGAAGGCCGTTCTATCCGATTCCAGCGCGCGATCCATTGCTCTCCCAAGTTAAATAGGGGGATAGCGTAGAAGCCCGACATCAGGGCCCGGTCCAGCGCCCGCACCGCCGAGACGAAGGCCGGCCGCTCGCGCGCCGCGAGCAGCGCCGCGATCATGGCGTCGATGGCGGGATCCTTGGCGCCCATGTAGTTTCGGGTGCCCGGCACATCGGCGGCCTGGCTGCTCCAGTAGAACCACTGCTCGTTGCCTGGCGATAGCGACTGGTCCCAGCGGATGGGGATCATGTCGAAGTCATAGCCGACCCGGCGCTGCTCGAACTGCACCGCGTCGACCACCCGCACCGCGGCTTCGATGCCGGCCCGCTTCAGGTCACGCTGATAGGCGAGGGCGATCCGCTCATGCTCGCGCGTCGTCACCAGGATCTCGATGCGCAGCGGCGTCCCTGTCGAGCGCTGCTTCAAGACCGTGCCGTCGAGCGCATAGCCCGCCTCGGCGAGCAGCGCGAGCGCACTGCGCAGGAGGCCGCGGTCGCGCCCCGACCCGTCGGTGACCGGCAGTCGATAGCGGCCGTCGAGGATATCGGGCTGGATGTGCGACAGATATGGCTTGAGCAGCTCGAGCTCGCGATCGTCGGCGGGGCGGCCATAGGCGGACAGATCCGATCCGGCGAAGAAACCGCCGGCCCGCGAAAACAGTCCGAAATAATAGTTGCGGTTGACCCATTCGAAATCGAACAGCATCGCCAGTGCCTGACGCACCCGCAGGTCGGCGAATTTCGGCCACCGGCTGTTGAAAACCAGGAATTCGGACGGCCGCGGCGTGCCGATCTTGATGGTGTCGCGGATCACCTCGCCGTTGCGCGCCGCCGGGAAGTCATAGCCGTCGTGCCAGCGCAACGGCTCGGTCTCGGTCCGGAAATCATACAGGCCGCGCTTGAAGGCCTCGAACATGCCGTTGGCCTCGCGGTAGTAATCGAGCCTGATCTCGTCGAAGTTCCAGAGGCCGCGGTTGATGGGCAGATCGCGGCCCCAATAATTGGGATCCCGCGTGAAGGTCACGCTGGCGCCGGGCTTGACTGCCGTCACGCGGTAGGGGCCGGACCCGATCGGCGGCGCCAAGGTGGTTTCCTCGAACTTTTCGGGGTCGATAGCGTGCCGCGGCAGGATCGGCATCAGGCCGAGGATCAGCGGCAATTCGCGATCCGCCACGCCGCCGAAATCGAACCGGACCGTGAGCGGGTCGAGCGCCTGGGCCTTTGCGACTTTCGAATAATACTGGCGGTGCATCGGACGGCCATGGTCGCGCAGCAGCGCCAGCGAGAACAGCACGTCGTCGGCCAGTACCGGCCGGCCATCCGAGAAGCGGGCGCGTGGATCGATGTGGAATGTCACATAGCTTCTGGCGTCGTCGGTCTCGACGCTGCGCGCGAGCAGGCCGTACAGCGTGAACGGCTCGTTATTGCCCCGCGCCATCAGGCTTTCGTAGACATAACCGCGCTCATAGCCGTAGCCCCTGACCTGCTGCACGGGGACGCCCCTGATGATCAGGGGATTGAGGCTGTCGTAGGTGCCGATCACGCCCTGGATCAGGCGGCCGCCCTTGGGAGCGTCGGGATTGGCATAGGGCAGGTGGGTAAAGTCGGACGGCAGCGCGGGGGCGCCATGCATCGCGATCGCGTGGCTCTCGGCGGCGGCCGCAGGGACCAGCCCGCTCGTCATGCATCCCAAGACCAGCCAGATGGCGGCCCATGCGGCGCGCCAAGTGTGCCCGGGAACACGTGCGTGAGGCGCCGGATTTGATTCGCGAAACGTCACGTCCGGAGGTTTATCACAGGCCGCTGAAACTCGCCGCGAGATGGGCGCAAATCCGCTTGTCGGCATTGATCTTTCCGCGCGCCGCTGTATTGAAGGCGTGCAATTCGAAGGCGGGAACGCCTGTCACGTATCCGCCTCAATTGACTAGGAGACAGCCGCCCAAACGGCTATGTGTCGGCGCCTGCAGCGGTTTCGGGCTTCCGTTCAGAAAGGGTTTTCCGCAATGAATTTCCGTATCTTGGCCGCCCCGGTCCGGCCGCATGGGCGAATTGTTGCCCTGATGGCGGCGACGGCATTCTCTGCAGCGCTCCTGGTTCCTGTCGCTCGGGCCCAGCAGCCGGCAGCGCCGGCGCCTGCGGCACCGAAGGCTGCGCCCAAGGCGGCACCCAAGGCAGCTCCGAAGGCTCCGGCAGCCCAGGCGCCCGCCCAAGCACCGGCCGCCGGCCAGCCGCCCGCTGCGGCCGCCCAGCCGCCGGCGCAGGATCAGCAGATCCAGCTGATCTACGCCCCCTGGACCAAGTTCTGCCTGAAGGGCCAGGAAGCCAACGCCAAGCAGGTCTGCTTCACCGGCAAGGACGGCCGCATCGAGTCCGGCCAGCCGGTGATCGCCGCCGTGATCATCGAGCCGGAAGGCGAGCCGAAGAAGATCCTGCGCGTCACGCTGCCGCTCGGCATGCAGCTCGTGCACGGCACCCGCATCATCGTCGACGGCAACCCGCCGCAGCAGGCGCCCTATGTGATCTGCTTCCAGAACGGCTGCATGTCCGACTATGAAGCAACGCCCGAGCTGATCGCCAACATGAAGAAGGGCCAGAACCTCGTGGTCCAGGCGATCAATTCCAACGGCGCGCCGCTGACGCTGCCGCTGCCGCTCAACACCGAATTCGCCAAGGCCTATGACGGCCCGCCGACCGATCCGAAGGTGTTCGAGGAAAACTCGAAGAAGCTGCAGGAAGAGTTGCAGAAGCGCGCCGAAGAGCAGCGCAAGAAGCTGGAAGGCGCGGGCGGTGGCTCAGCGCAGGCTCCGGCGCCGGCCAACCCGGCGGCCAAGTAAGCACTTCAATCACGCGTTCAAGAAAACGCGAGATCATCGCGATCAAAAGGCGCCCGGAAGGGCGCCTTTTTTGTCATGCGAAACAGACTGGCTGCTGGCAGCCTGCTGCGCTGGTGATCGTGCAGATCGTGTGCGATGGTCGTCGAAGGGTGCTTCGATTGCGTCGCGCGATGAGCGCGCATCGTTGGTGCCTTGTCCGGACAAGTCCGGCGTCGAAGCACAATCATAAATCCGATACGGGAGGCCAGACGAAAGCGCGAACAGCGCCTTCGATGCGCAAATGCGCGCGTGGTTCTTCCGCGAATCCTGGCCGCCGCTCGCAGTCATGGAAGTCGCGCAATGTCCCAGCAAGCCGGCACGCAACGGCGGGAACCGCGCTCCCGGCCTCGGGAGCAGCCGACCGGCGGTGCGTCGGTCGATGCTGGCGTTCGCGTCAGCCAGGACAACGTCCCCGGAACGTTTCATCCCGGCATCGTCCATCTCGCGCTGGCGATGGGCGGCTTCGCAATCGGCATCGCCGAATTCGCGACCATGAGCCTGTTGCCGTTCTTCGCCCACGACCTGCACGTCAGCGAGCCCCAGGCCGGCCACGCGATCAGCGCCTACGCGCTCGGCGTCGTCGTCGGTGCGCCGGTCATCGCGGTGTTGTCGGCGCGCATGACGCGGCGGACGCTGCTGATCGCGCTGATGGGTTTCTTCGCGCTGATGAACGGCCTTTCGGGGCTCGCACCCGATTATCACGCCATGCTGGCGCTGCGCTTCCTGGCGGGGCTGCCGCACGGCGCCTATTTCGGCATCGCCATGCTGGTCGCGGCCTCGCTGGTCCCGACAGACAAGCGCACGGCGGCTGTCGGCCGCGTGCTGCTGGGGCTCACCATCGCGACCACGATCGGCGTTCCGCTCGCCAACGGGGTCGGGCAGGCGATCGGCTGGCGCTGGGCCTTCGCGATCGTCGCCGGCCTCGCGCTCTTGACCGCGGTCCTGGTCCTGATCTTCGCCCCGCGTGATGCCGCCAACCGCAAGGCGAGCCCGCTGCGTGAACTGTCGGCGCTCGGGCGCAAGCATGTCTGGCTGACGCTGGCGATCGGCGCCATCGGTTTCGGCGGGCTGTTCTCGGTCTACACCTATCTGGCCTCGACCATGCTGGCGGTGACCCACACCTCGGCCGCGCTGGTGCCGGTCACGCTGTGCGTGTTCGGCGCCGGCCTTACCGCCGGCAACATCATCGTGCCGCGCTTCGCCGACCGCGCGCTGATGGCAACCGCGGGCGGGCTCCTGCTGTGGTCGGCGGCGACGCTCGCGCTCTATCCGTTGGCGGCCGGAAATTTCTGGACGCTGACCGCCGATGTGTTCCTGATCGGGCTGGGCGGGGCGCTCGCCACCGTGTTGCAGACCCGCCTGATGGACGTCGCGGGCGAGGCACAGAGCCTCGCCGCGGCGCTCAACCACTCCGCCTTCAACGTCGCCAATGCGCTGGGTCCGTGGCTCGGCGGAATGGCGGTCGCAGCCGGCTATGGCTGGACGTCGACCGGCCTCGTCGGCGCGGGGCTGGCGCTGGCGGGATTTGTTGTCTGGGCGATCGCGGTTGTCTTGGCCAGGCGCGAGGGGGTGTGAGCGTGGCAGCGCGAACGCCGTGGCATTCGCCGGAGCGCCGCCGGACCTCAGTTCAGCGAGGGATTGCGCGGACGGTAGCCGCCCGATTTATCCTTGATGAAGATCTCCGCCACCTGCGAATGCCGGATCGGCTCGCCGGACTCGTCGGGCAAGAGGTTCTGCTCCGAGACATAGGCGACGTACTCGGTCTCCGAGTTTTCCGCGAGCAAATGGTAGAACGGCTGGTCCTTGTGGGGCCGCATGTCCTCGGGGATCGACAGCCACCATTCCTCGGTGTTGTTGAACTCCGGGTCGATATCAAAAATCACGCCCCGGAAGGAGAACACCCGGTGACGGACGATCTGCCCGATCTGAAACTTGGCGGTGCGCGCTTTGATCATGGCTCGTCGATAGACCAACATTGTGGCCGATGCTAGGGGCTAAGGTCCGAATTAACCCGCGCTTTACCGATTCCAGCCCTGCAAAAACGACCCGAAATCCGGCCGAGAAACTACTTTCAGAATGATCGATATCCTCAATCTGGCGTTGCCGTATTTCGGCTTGATCTTCATCGGTTACGCGTGCGGCAAGGCCAAGGGTTTGCCCGAGAGCGGGCTCGCCTGGATGAATTTCTTCCTGCTTTACGTTTCGTTGCCGGCGCTGCTGTTCGGGATCATGTCCAAGACGCCGTTTGCGGAGCTGAACAACCCGCCATTCCTGATCGCCACCACGCTCGGAACCGTGCTCGCATTCTTCCTGGCGATGGTCGCGGGCAAGGCGATCGGCGGGCTCACGCTGCGCGAGGCGACGCTGGCCGGCCTGTCGGGCGCCTACGGCAATATCGGCTATATGGGGCCTGGCCTCGCGCTCGCCGTGCTCGGTGCCAAGGCGGCGGCGCCGACGGCGCTGATCTTCTGCTGCGACAGCATCTTCCTGTTCTCGATCGTGCCGCTGCTGATCGAGCTCACCGACCGCGACCATCCCTCGCTGCTGCACGCACTCGGCGTGGTGCTGCGACAGATCGTGCAGAACCCGCTGATCATGTCGGCGGTGTTCGGGGCGCTGGTCGCCGCGTTTCACATCCCGATCCCGGTCGCGCTCGATCGCACCATCCAGTTCCTGGAAAACGCCGCCGCGCCGACAGCGCTGTTCGTGCTCGGCATCACGGTGGCGCTGCGGCCGTTCGAGCGGGTGCCGTGGGAGGTCCCGGGCGTGGTCGCGATCAAGCTTTTGATCCATCCGCTGCTGGCGTTCGGCCTGATGCTGCTGTTCGGCCCGTTCGCGCAGCCTTGGGCCGCGACAGCGGTGCTGATGGCTTCGCTGCCGCCGGCGCTCAATGTGTTCGTGATCGCTCGGCAGAACGACACCTGGATCGAGCCGGCGTCGGTCGCGGTGCTGATCGGCACCTTCGCCTCCGTGGTCACGCTGACCAGCGTGATGTGGTTCATCCAGAGCGGACGGCTGGTGTTTCCCTGATCGGCGCGCTTCTTATTTGACGCGTTTTCTTAACGCGAACCGGTACCCACTTCGCTCGAAAACGCTTTGCTCACCGCCGCCACGACGGAGCAAGGCCTTCGCGCATCGCCAGGCGCCGCAACGGGCCGAATGCGCCGAGCAGATGCAGGCCGGCAGCACGCGCCGTCTGCATGCCGAGGAAATCGCTCAGCAGCGACCAGTTGGCGATGTCGATCGCCCAGGTCCGGCTGGCGACATCGGGGCGCCGCGCCGCCTGGTAGCGCGACAGCACATTGGGCGCGCCGGGATCTTCGCCACGACCGATCGCCTGGCCGGTGATCTCGGCGATATCGGCGGCATCGCGCAGTCCCATATTGAGGCCCTGCGCGCCGATCGGCGGCAGCACATGGGCGGATTCCCCGACCAGCGCGATCCGGTCCTTGGCGAATTGCCGCGGCCGCTCGATCGCGAGCGGAAACACGTGACGGCCGCCCTGGACCTCGATGCGGCCGAGGATCGAATGCGATTGCCGCTCGGCGGCGAGCGACAATTCGTCGTCGCCGAGTGCCATCAGCCGCTCGGCCTCCTTGGGCGCCGAGACCCAGACCACGCTGCTTCTGGCGCCGCTGAGCGGCACGAACACGCAGGGGCCGTGCTCGGTGTGGAACTCGGTCGAGATGTTGTGGTGCGGCCGGGTGTGGGTGACGTTGAAGGTGAGGGCGGACTGCCCGAGCTCGCGGCTTGTCACCTCGATGCCGGCGGCCTCGCGGGACAATGAATTGCGCCCGTCGGCACCGACCACGAGCCGGGCCTGAAGCGACTGGCCCTGCCGCGTCACCACGGTAACCGCGGCATCGTCCGGCCGCACCGAGGCGGCTTCATCGTCGAACCGCGTCAGCGCGGACATTTCGCCGGCGCGGTCCTCGAGCGCCGCGACCAGCGAGCGGTTGTCGATGTTGAAGCCGAATTGCTCGCGGCCGATCTCATCGGACGAAAAGCGCACCTCGGGCGCACGGATCAGGCGGCCGGTATCGTCGACGAGGCGCATGGTCTTGAGCGCCGCCGCTCGGTCGCTGCAGCGCCGCCAGACGTCGAGCCGATCCAGGATATCGGTCGAGGCACCGAGCAGCGCGGTGGTCCGGTTGTCGGCATAGGGCGCGCGGCGCGCCAGCAGCGCAGTCCGCGCACCTGCGTCGGCAAGGGCAATCGCAGCCGTCAATCCGGCCGGACCGCCGCCTATTACGATAACGTCATAATCCAGCGAGCTGTCGGTCATATCAGGACATTTGACATGCTTGGCCCGATTTTCAAGCCATCGGTAACCACCAAGAGTTTCCAACGCTTTGCGCGGCGGAACGCCGCAAGACCGCATATGCAAACCGGTCCGATTCCTGATAGCACTCGGCCGATGGAGCATTCGAGCCAGCCCGATGCGTTGCCAGAACGGATGCGGACCGCCGCATTCACCGTTCATATTTTCACGGCGCTCGGCGCCGGGGTCGCACTGCTGGCGATGCTGGAGGCGGTGCGCGAGCACTGGGCCAACATGTTCGCCTGGCTCGGGGTCGCGCTCATCATCGACGGGATCGACGGCCCGCTGGCGCGCCGGCTCGACGTGGTGCGGCTGCAGCCGAACTGGTCGGGCGAGGTGCTCGACCTGGTGGTTGATTTCGTCACCTATGTGTTCGTGCCGGCCTATGCGATCACCGCGAGCGGCATGCTGCTGCCGCTGGCGGCGCCGATCCTCGGCATCGGCATCGTGGTCTCCAGCGCGCTGTATTTCGCCGACCGCCGCATGAAGGCCGATGACAACCATTTCCGCGGCTTCCCGGCGCTGTGGAATGCGGCGGCGTTCTACCTGTTCCTGCTGCATCTGCCGCCCGTGCTGTCGACAATCGTGGTCGCGCTCCTGATCGTGCTGACCTTCGCGCCGTTCCACGTGCTGCATCCGCTGCGTGTGGTGCGGCTGCGCTGGCTGACGCTGTGGCTGCTCGGCGCATGGGCGCTGCTCGGCATGTACACGCTCGCCAACGATTTCGTGGTCGGAGCCCCGATCACCTTCGGTCTCTGCGCCATCGCCGTCTACATCATCGGCAGCGATACCGTGATCCGCCGGATGAAAGCCTTCAGAGCATGATGCAACTGATCACCAGCCCGGAAGCCTGGGCGGCGCTGCTGACCCTGACTGCGCTCGAGATCGTTCTCGGCATCGACAACGTGATTTTCCTGTCGGTGATCGTGTCGCGGATCCCGCCGGCGCAGGCCAAGCGCGCGCGGCAGATCGGCCTGCTGCTGGCGCTGGTGTTCCGCATTCTGCTGCTCTCGATCCTGGTCTGGCTGATCGGGCTGACCCAACCGGTGATCACCGTCAGCGACGTCGCGCTGTCGTGGCGCGACATCATCCTGATAGGCGGCGGCCTGTTCCTGATCGCGAAAGCAACCCACGAGATCCACGGCGAGGTCGAGGCGCGCGAGGGGGAAGCCGGCGACAGGCCGAGCGCCAGCGCGTTCTTCTGGGTGATCGTGCAGATCATCATTATCGACCTGGTGTTCTCGCTGGATTCGATCATCACCGCGATCGGCATGGCGCAGGACATCGAGATCATGATCGCGGCGGTCGTGATCGCCTGCGTCATCATGTACATCTCGTCGGGACCGGTGGCGCGGTTTGTCGCGGAGCATCCGACCACCAAGATGCTGGCGCTGGCCTTCCTGGTGCTGATCGGCGTGGCGCTGGTGGCCGACGGATTCAAATTCCACATTCCGCGCGGCTACATCTATTTCGCGATTGCCTTCTCGGCCGCGGTCGAGGCGTTCAACGTCATGGCCAAGCGCAACCGCAGGAAGCCGGCGCGCTGATGGGCATGATCTCCGCGCAAACGCTGCGCGTTTGTCGCGAGGGAAAGCCGGTTCGCACTTTTCCGGAACGTGGCGTAGCCGGTTCCGGCCCGCTTGGTTGACAAGCCGGCCGCGATGGCATTCGCTCGCTTGACGCTGATATTGAGGGGAGCGACGACATGACCAAGGCTGTGCGCGTGCACCAGGTGGGAGGCCCGGAAGTCCTGACCTACGAGGACGTCGAGGTGGGCGCGCCGGGGACGGGCGAGGTCCGGATCCGCCAGCATGCGGTCGGTCTGAACTTCATCGACGTCTATTTCCGCACCGGCCTCTACAAGGCGCCCGGCCTGCCGTTCATTGCCGGCAATGAGGCTGCAGGCGAGGTGTTGGCCGTGGGTCCGGGCGTGACCAATTTCCACCCCGGCGATCGCGTCGCCTACTACTACAATCTCGGCGGCTACGCGTCCGAGCGCGTCATCCCGGCCGACAAGCTCGTCAAGCTGCCCGACCATATCACCTACGAGCAGGGCGCCGTGCTGATGCTGAAGGGCCTCACGGTCTGGTATCTCCTGCACAAGACCTTCAAGGTCGAGCACGGCCATCGCGTGCTGATCCACGCCGCGGCGGGCGGCATCGGGCTGCTCGCCTGCCAATGGGCGCGGGCGCTCGGCGCGCATGTCATCGGTACCGTCGGCTCGAAGGCGAAGGCCGATCTCGCGCTCGCCAATGGCTGCGATCACGTCATCCTCTATAACGAGGAGAACTTCGTCGAACGCGTCAAGCAGATCAGCCGCGGCGAGCTCTGCGACGTCGTCTATGACGGCGTCGGCAAGACCACGTTCCCGGGATCGCTGTCCTGCCTCAGGCCGCGCGGTCTGTTCGTCTCCTTCGGCAACGCGTCGGGCCCGGTGCCGCCGTTCCCGCTCGCCGAACTCAATAACCACGGCTCGCTGTTCGCGACGCGGCCCAAGCTCAACGACTATGTCGGCACCCGCAAGGAATTGCTCGAAGGCGCCGACACGCTGTTCGCCGCCGTGATCAACGGCAAGCTGCACGTGCCGATCAACCACGCCTACGCGCTCAAGGACGCCGCCAAGGCGCATATCGACCTGGAGAGCAGGGCGACGACGGGCGCGGCGATCCTGCGGCCGTAATTCTCGCCGTCATTGCGAGCCACCCGGTCGGCGCAAAGCGCCGCCGGATGACAGGCTCCGCGAAGCAATCCACCTCTCCACCCGGGAAGATGGATTGCTTCGTCGCTTCGCTCCTCGCAATGACGAGGGGGGAGGATCCTACGCCACCCGCCGTGCCGCGCCGACCTTGGTCAGCACCGTATCCAGGCAGTCGACGACAAGGGAAATCTCCTCCCGCGTCACGTTCAGCGCCGGCATGAAGCGCAGCGTGTCCGGCTGCGGCGAGTTGATCAGCACGCCGGCCGCAAACGCCTCGGCAACCACGGCCGCGCCGATCGGCATCTTCAGGTCGAGCGCCAGCAGGAGGCCGCGCCCCCTGATCTCGCCGAGTCCGTGCCGCGACGACAGCCGCTGCAATTCGCGCTCGAGCAAAAGACCGGCATCGACAACCGATTTCAGGAAATCGGGCTTTCCGATCTGATCGAGCACGACAAGCCCCGCGGCGCACATCAGCGGATTGCCGTTGAAGGTGCCGCCCTGATCGCCGTGATCGAAGCACGAGGCATGCTCGGTCGCGAGCAGGGCCGCGAGCGGCACGCCGCCGCCGATGCCCTTGCCGAGCGTCATGATGTCGGGCTCGATCCCGGCGTGCTGATAGCCGAACAGCTTTCCGGTCCGGCCGATGCCGGTCTGGATCTCGTCGACAATGAGCAGCAGGCCGCGCTGCTGGGTCAGCGCCCGCAACTCCTGCAAGAACTCATCCGTCGCGGGCCAGACGCCGGCCTCGCCCTGGATCGGCTCCAGCATGACCGCGACCGTCGACGACGTGATCAGCTTTCGCACCGACTCGATGTCGTTCAGTCTGGCTTTGCGGAAGCCCGAGACCTTCGGCTCGAACAGGGGCTCGAACGCCTTCTTGCCCGAGGCCGACATGGTCGCGAGCGTGCGGCCGTGGAAGCCGCCTTCGAAGGTGATGATCTCATGCGCGCCGTTCTTGTACTTCGTGCCATATTTGCGCGCGAGCTTGATCGCACCCTCATTGGCCTCCGCGCCTGAGTTCGCAAAGAACACCTGGTCGAAGCAGCTGTTGTCGACCAGCAGCTTTGCCAGTTTCAGGCTCTGCTCGTTGTAGAACGCCGGGCTCGGCGTCAGCAGCCGTCTCGCCTGCGCCGCCAGCGCGTCGGCCACGATGACCGGGGAGTGGCCGAGGGGATTGACGGCCCAGCCCTGCACGAAATCGAGATAGCGGTTGCGGTTGCTGTCCCACAAATACGAGCCGGCGCCGCGTACGAACACGACCTCGGGGCGAGCGGTGATGTCCATCAGCGCATCGAACGGATGGGTAGCGTTGGTCATGTCGATCTCCTCTGGGGTCGGTGTTGGGAAAGGGCAGGCCGAAAAGCGAGAAGGCCGCGCTTGGGGGCGCGGCCTTCTCGAAAACCTCGGCTGATTTATAGGATCAGCGATGGCGTCGGACACGGCGCAGCCCAGCATCGTCGCGGGTGCGACGACGGCAGATGGCGCGGCGGTGGGTCCGGTTCAGCTTCATGGCGCAGGCCCATACAGCGAGAGGGGCGGTGGTGTCAAGCGCGGACAGCGCCTCATTCGACGGGCATAGCGCGGAAGCAGACCGCGCGCGGTCGCAAGCAGGACCGTGCGCGCGTCGCCGGCGGGCAGGATTACGAGGTGAGCTATGAGGCGAGGAAAACCCGGAAGTCGGCAGCATCGGTGAAGAAGGCCGTCAAGAAGGTCGGCAATAGCCGCAAGCGAGTTGAGCGCCGGCTCGGGTCGGCGATAAGGAAGACGTTAGGAACGGTACCTTCGACGCGTCGTTAGCAATGCGCCGCTCCTCGGCAGAGCGGCATTAGACGAATGAACGTGCCCCGGGTCTTGCCCCCGAAGACCCGGGGCACATTCGCGACCATCTCTATTGGGACCGTCGCTTGGGACAGGAAAAAGCGGCAATTTGTCTCGCCGAGATTCACACGAGTTATTTCCGGAACTGGATGTCGTTGGGATGATCCGGGCAAGAGGGCGCGTGATTTTCATTTCGTGTTTTTTCTGCCCTAGGACGACGACCGTTGCTTCTCGGTGAACAGCGGTGCGGCGATCCAGCTTGGCCCCTGCATGATCCGGATGCAGGGCCTTTTTTATGAGTAGGAACGAAGCGCTTGCGGCCGCATTGTTCGCCCTGTTCGGTGCCGCACCGCTACCGGCACTGAGACGCCCAGCTGAACACTGGCCTCAGCTTTCGCAGCTGGGGCCCTTTCTACTGCGCGAATAGGGGTAATACGTCAGCCTCGCTGCAGACCGGCCAACTGAGAGGCCCTATTACATAAGAATGCTCGTCATCAGTGCAGCGAGCATCGTGGCGCTAAAGACCGCAACTCCTAGACAGACGCGCGCAGCCGTCGAATAGGAAGTAAGCGGCAAGGAGACCCCGTCTGGCGGAGGGGGTGAACGATCGGCTATCGGCTGCTAAGTTTGTGAGCCGATGTG